>JBMOIG010000238.1:0-4073 GCA_049317445.1 Myxococcota bacterium
CGTACAGCCGGACTGCGTCTTTCCGTTCCGCAATTTCTTGAGTTTCCGCCCGTCGCCTCTGCCAAATCTCCGCGAGGCCCCGGACTTTGGGGCGTCTAGCCCATGGGCACGCGCAGCGAAGGCCCCTGAATATGCAGGGTTGTGCAGCGTTGCCGCAGCCGACCTAGCAGTGCCGCGGTCATCTTCTCGTGGCCCAGCATCTGCGCCCAGTCGTCGTAGTGCAGGTTGCTGGTGATGATGGTCGTGCGGTTGCCGGTGTAGCGCATGTCCATGAGCCGAAAGAAGGTATTGGCCTGCTCCGGCTTGATGGTCAGGTACCCAAGCTCGTCGATCAGCAGCACCTTGAGCCGCGCCAGACTGTCGAGCAGCCGCCGCGTCGACCGGTCGGCCAGGCTGGCAAACATCTCGTCAAACAGGTCTTGCGCCTTGATAAACCGCCCACTATGGCCGCTGCGCAGCGCAGCCAGCAAAAGCCCTGTCGCGATGCCGGTTTTGCCCACGCCAGTCTCGCCCAGCAGCACCACATTGGCACCGGTAGACACAAAGTCGAGGCTCGCCAGCAGCTTGACCTGCGCCCGCTGCAGGCCGGGCTGCCGCTCCCACGGAAAGGTCTCCAGATCCCACTTCTGCGGAATCCGTGCTTCTTCCAAGCGGTTGAGCAGGCTCCGCTCTTGCTGGTAGCGCCACTGTTCGCGCAGCAGCCGCACCAGCACGTCGTCGGCACCGCAGCCTTCGCGCGCGGCCCGCTCCAGCTCGCGCGCTGCGAGTTCGCGCATCCGCTTGAGCTTGAGATTGGCCAGCAGCTGGTCGATTTCTTCGATAGGTCGGTCAGTTATCGTCGTCGTCGGAGTCGTCATCGGGCAGGTCCTCCAGGTCAAAATCCAGCGCCTGTACCTGCGCCGGTCCCTGGCCAAACACATCGCCGGCCACCCGCCGCAGCACCATCTTCTCCAGGCGCCCTAGGTCGTACATGCCGTAGTGCAGCGCCTCAGAAAGTGCCGCCACAATCGACGCTTGCGGGTAGTCCTGCCAAATCCGCAAGAGGCGCCGCAGCGCCGTCACCGCCCGGCCCGGATGCCGCGCCCGCAGTCCATCGACGTACCGGCTCAGCTCGGGATGTGCAGCCCGCAAGCGCACTTCCTCGGCCACCGGCTGCCGGCGCTGCACCTGACGCGGCTCGTTCGCCGCCGGATGCCGGTGCTCGGGCAGTGTGTGCCGCTGGTGCCGACCGGGCGGCAAAAGCGGATGCTCCGCCACCCGCCGCGGGCCGTGGTAGACCCGGACTTTGTCTTTGTACTCGCGCACCTGCACCTGCTCCCCGATCAGCGCCGCCGGCACCGTGTAGCGGTTGGTGTGCAGCGAAACGCAGCCGTACAGGTCGACCACCCGCGGCTCGCTCCCGTAGACCTCGGGGATGTGCGCGGGCAGCGGTTGTAGGTGCGCCAGCTCGGCGGCCAGCAGGTCGCGCGGACTGCCATGTAACCGCGCACGATATTTGCCGTTATTGGTCTCGCACCACTGCCGAAACTGCGCGTTGCAGTCGACCAGGTCGGCAAAGGTCCGGGCTCGATAGAAGTTGTTCTCGATGTAGCCAAACGGCCGCTCGACCCGCGCCGAGCGGTTGGCGTCGCCGAGCTCATGCGCCTCAAACGCAAAGCCGAAATGATCACTAAACGCCTTGAATTCCGGCGCAGGTACCGCGTTCTTGCCGGTGCCGTGCAGCATGATCACGTTGGAGTTGTCGACCTCGCACTGACCCGCCGCGCCACCGAAATACACCAGCGCCTCGGTCAAAAACTGCCGTGCTTCCAGGCGACTCCACCGCCAATACACCTGCGCGTACAGCATACGGCTGTGGCACAGCACCAGCGACGCGCACTGCAGCCGGACTTGGTGGCCGCCGATCACGACATCGTGCGGCGACGTGTCATGCTGCATCTCTTGCCCAGGGCCAAAGTGGTACTCTCCACTGCGCTTTTTCTCCTTCTTGCCGATCTTGTGCTGTCGACAGTACTGCGTCAGCGCCGAGTAGCCGACCTCGACATGTTCCGCCTGCAGGCACTCGTGCACGCGCACCAAATTGCCCCTACATTGCCGCTGTAGCGCCGCAATTCGCTCGCGGTGCTCGTCCAAGCGCGAGGCTCGGCGGTTCAGCGGCACCGTCGCCACCCCCGCCGCCAGAATCGCCGCCACCGCTTCGCGCGAGATCTTAAGGGCTTTGGCAATCGCCCGCTTCGACTGACCCGCGGCGACCAGCTGTAGCACCGCGCTGCGCGTGTCCTCATCGAGCATCGGGCACCTCCGGCGCGACGGGGTCGGCTGCCGCAAAGCCCAGACCATCACAAATCACCTTGCGCAATGCGGCGATGCGCTCCTCGGTGTCGTTCCACAGGCCCGCCAGCACGTCGGCCGGCTCCAGCTTGCCCGCCGCCCGCGTTCGCTCGCGCGCCAGCGTACGCACCCGCCAAGCGGCGCTCGCCAAAGAGGTCAGACCCTTCACCAAATCGCGGGCTTGCGGGTCGTCGACCGGCAGCGGCTCCACCGTCGCCTCGCGCGCCTGGCAATACAGCCGCGGTTTCGCCTCGATGGCCGCCCGCTGCTCGCCCCTGGCCTTGCGCCAGCCCTGGTAGAGCGTCTCGACCTCGCGCGCGCTCCAGTGCTGTCCAGCCATTGTCGACGCCAAACGCATACATGCGCCCGAATTGGCGCGCGCCAATGGCACAAAGACCTTCATCGCCGAGTGCGCCGGCACCTCGCCCTTGCGCACCAAATCCTGCACGACTTCAGGCAGATCATTGACCATGCCGAGCCGACGACACACCCACGACGGCGACCGCGACAGCCGCTGCGCCAGCTCGACCTGCGAAAGGCCATGACTGTCGGCCAGTTCGCGCAGCAGCCAGCCATCTTCCAGCGCACTGCGCCGGTCGCTCGCCGCCATCAGGTGCCGCATCAGCAGGGCGTCGCGCTCGCTCAGCTCGAGCTGCAGCACCCGGCACGTGTCGCGACCCAGCCGCCTGAGCGCCGCCACGCGCCGGTAACCATCGATAAGCACAGGGGCCTTGCCGTCGGCGCCCGCCACCGTCAGCACCGGCGCTTGCTGCCCGGCCTCGGCCAGAGACGCGACCAGCGGGCCCAAGCGGTCGGCGGCCAGCACGCGCAAGGCGCTGTATTTACAGTCTAGCTGCTGCATCTCAAGCTCGTGCATCTTCGCCTTCGCCAGCCCGCCTGGGCCCGAAACCGAGGACCTTTGGAGCGAAGGACGGACCGTCGCCGGCACCGTCCCCCGCCCCTCGGGCTCCCAAGCTGCACTCTAGGGTGGCCGTCGAGCCGCGGCGATAGTGTCTCGCGGCGGATGAGCGAGATGTTTCCGGGATTCGCTTTGTAGGTCAGCGAGTTCCAGGTGGACTGCGTCTCGCACGAGACTGGGGAGTTGTTTTGCCAAAAGCTCAAGCGCTACGCTGGCTTGCCAGCCGACTGCGTCTCGCAGCACGTCGAGACGTAGTCCCGCGGCCGTCGGTGGCCTGTCCGGCGGTTTTTGATGCTTTGTCATAGGGTTTACAGGCAATGACGGCTCAGCCGGCGTCAGCCGTCGCGCGAGTCGGTCGGCGCGCTCGGCCGGCCCTTCGCGCTCGTGCCACGCGGCACACGACCGCCGGTGCCGCTCGCGCTGGCACGCCTCGCTGCTGCAGACGTGCTGCCGGTCGCCGGCGCGTTTGTCCGGCAAGAACCAGATGTGGCAAATCCGACACGGACGCTTCTTGGCCATCGGCCACCGCCGCGGCGCCGAGCTCGGCGCTGCGGACTAGCCTGGCACTGCGCGGTCAAATGGCTGGTTTTTCAGTGGCAGGGGTGGTTGGTTTTTCAGTAGCGGCCAAGTTCCTGGGTCGCCACCCTGGGTCGCAACCTTCGCGCTCCAACCACACCATTGGGATCCTGGAATCCTGCACGGGCGGCGCGGCACAAGGCCGCGCCCTACGCGCGCTGGCGAAACAACTGGAAAGATCGAAGAGCCGGCCACCCGAACAGCCTATACCTGCCCGAATCACAGGTGCCTGTAGGGGACCCGCTTA
>JBMOIG010000239.1:0-4046 GCA_049317445.1 Myxococcota bacterium
TGCTTGTGTTCGTGTTCATCGACCCTCCTGCATGGACCCGTGCCCGCCGCCCCAAGCGCGTGTTGAGCCACCTGCTTCCCGGACGCCTTGAGCGACTGGGTTCTGAGAGTTGTGTGACGCGGATCCCCGCACTGCCGGACCGCGACCTCACGTTCGTCGCCAGCCTGAAGTGCGACAAAGCCATGCCATAGCAGCGGTTACAGCCTCAAGGTGGGCCGTTGTTGGGGCGTCAGCGGCATGACTGTCAGATGGCCTCTCGCCCAGCCGTCTATCCTCCGCCGACCCACCCCGGCTACGGAGGTACCCCGATGCATCTGCGCCTGCTCGCCCCCGATCTGTCTTTCGCCCTGCCGCTGGCCCAATTCCTGCGCACCCAAGGCATGGAAGTGCAAACCGAAGTCGACTCTGCCCCCGCCATGCAGCAGAGCGTGTTGCACTTGCCGTTGGATGGGCCACGTGCCGAGGTCGTGGCGTTGTTGCGCCACCTGTTGCCAGTGCCGTTGACGGTCGCCTACCGCGTCGGTCTGGACCGGGCGCAGCTGTGGTTGGCGGATACGGGCATGGAGGCCCTGGTCACTGGCCGTTTGGCGACGAAGTCGGTGCGCGTGTGTGGACGCGATGGGGCAAGAGCGCGACGACTGGTGGGGCTGCTGCGTGAGCTGGGGTTCGATGCGGCGTTCAAGCAGGCACCGGATGTGCGCGAGGCGCAGGTGCAGCACGGCAAGCTGATCCCCATGCAGCAGGCGATGTTGGCGTGGGCGCTGGGCACGATCGGGACCCCGGCGACGGTGACTCAGACGGAGGGCATGGCGCGGTGGCTGGCGGTGGTCCATGTGCCCGACGGTGGTGCAGAGCTGGGTGTGGTCCCGCCCGAGCAAGGCCGTTTGGTGTTGTCGGGCCGGCTGCATGAGGGGCTCACGGCGCCGGCAGTCCGTATCCACGGCGAGGACTTCGGTGCACTGCAAGACTGCACGGCGCGCCTGCGTGAGTTTGGCGTGATGGACGTGTTTTCGGTCGGGCACTCGGGCGACGCCACGTCGCGCCAGTTCGCGCTGACGCCGGCGCTGCGGTTGGATGGGCCCCACCAGGCGGCGTGGGTGGAAGCGGCCGAGACGGCGGCGTGGGTGCTGCATCATGCCGGCGTGGACCCGACCCAGATGCCGCTGGTGTCGGGATTTGCGGAGGAGAAAGAGGTTCCGGTGGACTCGCGGCGCATCGACGTGGCCCTGCCGGTCGAGCGCTGGGCGGCGGGGCAGCTCAAGCCGTGGGCGGGGCCTGCGCCCGAGCGGTTCCAGCTGGTCATTCGCGCCGACGCGGGTGCGGTGGGCGACGAAGTTGCGCGTAAGCTGCGAATTGCCGGGTTCTCGGTGGAGGTTGCCGAGCTGCCGACCGTGGCCCAGCGCCCAGAGCGTTCGCGGGTGTCGGCCGGCGAGCTGACGCGGTACCCGCACTTGGTGCAGGCCGTGCGTGATGCCGTCCTGCGGAGCACAGGTGGGGCCCTGGTGGGGCTGTCGGTGCGTTTTCCGGTAGAGCGGCTGGCGACCCTGGGGGAGCGCGTCACCCTCGACTTGCTGCGGCCTGAAGACCGCCCCAGCGCTGCCCAGATTGCGCTGCGCGGTCTGGACCGGCACCAGGTGACCGTCTATGGCGAGCCGACGCAAGCGGTGGGGGATGCGTGTGCCCGGTTCCACGAGCTCTCGGGCGTCGAACTCGCGCGTCGCCCCATGGACCGACATACCTGCGAGCCCGTCATCCGTTACGGCGGCGCGAGTCGAGAGCTGGTCCAGGCCGTCGCCGACGAGTTCGGACGCACAACGGGACACACTTTCATGCTCGAGAAGGCGTGGAGCGACGGAGACCGCGACATTTGGGTGCATGTGCCCTCGGCGACGGTGCGCAGGGACTCGGGCGATGAAATTGCCGATCCGTTCGGCCGCACGTGGGGGCGTTCGACTCCGCGGGCCAGTGGTTTCCTGCACGTGATGCCGACCGCCCTGCATGTGGGCAACGTCTGCCTGCCGCGCCGCCCGGGGCCTCGGCACCCGTTGGCGCCCAGCCTGGAATTCGCCCGCAGGATGTGTCTGGACGCGCAGACCGCCGAGCTGCTGGAGCACGTCGCCTCGGCCGTCGCCGCGGGTGAGCCGTGCCTGCTGGAGGGGCCGACGAGCGCCACCAAGACGAGCGGGATCCTGATGTTGGCGGCGCTGTTGGGGCAGCCGGTGATGCGCGTGAACCTGTCGGGCCAGACCGACACCAGCGAGTTGATTGGCCACTATGTCCCCGACCCCGACGGTGGTTTTCGTTGGCAGGACGGCGCTGCGGTCAAGGCCGTGACGGAGGGGCTGTGGCTGGTGCTCGATGAGCTGAATCTGGGGCCGCCGCAGGTGGTCGAACGCCTGAACGCGCTGCTGGAGCACCCCGCGTCGCTGACCCTGACAGAGCGCGACCACCGCGTGATCGGCAGCGAGGAGTGCCCGATTCATCCGGACTTCCGCATCTTTGCGACCATGAATCCTGCCGAGTACGCGGGGCGCGCCGCGCTGTCCCCGGCGGGCAAGGACCGCTGGATTCGCCAGCTGCAAGTGGCATCCCCCGACGCGGCGGCGACCGAGGCGATGCTGAACCACGCCGTCTGGGCCGAGCAGCCTGAGCTGGGCAGCTGGGGCGTGGCTTGGGCAACGACAGGTGGCGGCGAATCGACGCCGAGCGTGCCGATTGCCGCCGACCGACCGTTGCTGCGGGACTTCTTTCGCAAGCTCGCGGACCTGCACGCTCGGGTCCTTGCCCGTACCGCGACGAGTCCCGACACCGCCCTTGGGGCGGACCGACGGGAAGGGTACGCGTTCACGCGTCGAGGGCTGCTGGCGCTTCTGCAGCGTCTGCAGTCGGAGGTCGCGGCTGGCGTCGAGGTGCACGAGGCCATGCGAATTGGCTTGCGGCAGGCCTATGTAGACCGCGTGGCCGTCGCAGACCGTGCCGTGCTGGCGCTGCTGATGGACGCTGTCGGTCTGGGGCCGAACACGTGGCTGGTCGGACAGATCATGCAAGAGGAAGTGCAGGATGAGGTGGCGGCAACCTTGGCCGGACTCGACCTGCGCCAGCTGCAGGAGGCCGCATGAACGACACCCGATTGGACCTTGTCACCCGCCTGGCCCGCGGGCTTGCCGATGGTGTTGACGTGCGGGTCGAGCTGGCGGAGCGCGAGTGGTCCTGGAATGCGCGCACCCGAACGCTGCGGATCGGCCGCGAGGCGCTGGAGTCCAAAAGCTTGGCGTCGTGTGCCGGGCTGGTCGCGCATGAGCTGGGCCACTGCGCCATCTCCAGCTATCAACGCGAGGCAGATCCCCTGCGGCCGCCCAACCTTCCCCGCGACATCTGGAACACGCTGCTGAACGTGCTCGAGGACCCGCGCGTCGAGGGCTGGATGATGCGGTCGCTGCCGGGCTCGCGGCAGTGGATCGCCTCGCTGCGTGCGGACACGCTGACCATGCTGCCTCCGGGCAGTCAACTCTTGTGGACGCATCAGTTCTTTCTGGCCTCGATTCAGGAATGGGCGCGCGGTTGGCAGGTCGAACCCCCAGGGCCGCAGGCAGTGGCCCCGGCGGTGGTCGAGGCCCTGGCGCAGTCGCAAGTTGCCCGGCGCACCTATGCGGGGACCTGGCCGCAGGTCGATGCGAACTCGCGCACGCCGACACCCCAAGCCGTCACGGCCAGTACCAGAGAAGCACTGGGTTTTGCCGTCCAGGTCGCGCCGGTTCTTGCGGATCTTCGCGCGCGCGAGGCGCAAGAGTTGGCACGCCGGTTTCACTCTACACTCGCGTTAGAGGCGCAGGCGCTTCGGGCATTGGCAGAGTCCGCTCCGTCTCCATGCGAGGCGGTCGTGGCCGCAGCGTGGCGGGTGGCAGGGTCGGCGGGCCCCGCGCCCGAAGAACTGGTGGATCTCGCCCGGCGCGTCCTTCGCATGGCAGAGCGCGGGCCGTCGACCTGCCACACCCTGCTTCGGCCGCTCCGGGAGGCCGGCGATGGCAGCTGTGACGCTCCCATCC
>JBMOIG010000240.1:0-4031 GCA_049317445.1 Myxococcota bacterium
CCAGTTCGAGGTCGGCGTTCAGCAACGGGACCTTGGGTCTGGCGTGGCTGGCCAGCCGGGCCAGGGCCGGGTCGGAGGCACCGGCAAGCGTCCGTTCCAGCAGCGCGTGCACGACCGCAAGGCCGCGCAGGAAGCTGACGATAGCCACCTTGGGCAATGCGCCTGCGTGCAGGGCCTGGAAATACGGCAGCGACTCCAGTTGCCTGTGGAGGCCGGCCGTCTCGCTACGCACCTGCTCGGCCAAGTTTGCCACGCGGACCTCCCCGCCGGCGCCAGACCGGCAGCGGGCCGAGGCATAGCCCATGCAAAAGCATAGAAGCCCATGCAAACAGGGTACCCGGCCCAGACCCGCCGTCGCGCACCGCCAGACCGACCCCAAGTCGGCCCATTTTGGGCGTTAAACCGTCAGTCTGCGCCGCCGGATCCCCCCGGTCAACCTCTCAAAACGCCGGCAATCACTCGAATTTTCGCCCAGCGAGCGCACCTGTCCGTGCGAAGTCAACGTCCGAAGATGACAGCAGCGAGGCTTCCGTCTGTGTGTCTGCTGCGACGCAGGAAGAGAACCGTCGGGACGGGGGTTCCCTGCGGCCGCCGTTCGGCGCATCGTGCCCCCATGACCGACGCCGCCGCCACCGACCTGTTCCTCGGCCTGACCCCCGACGTGGTGTTCGACGCCATCGAGGCGACCGGCCTGCGCTGCGGCAACCTGTGCTTTGCCCTGAACTCGTTCGAGAACCGGGTGTTCGAGATCGAGCTTGCCGACGAGACGCGCACCCGCCGCGTCGCCAAGTTCTACCGCCCCAACCGCTGGACCGAAGCTCAGGTGCGCGAGGAGCACGCGTACCTGCGCGCCCTGGCGGCGGCCGAGGTGCCCGTCTGCGACGTCGTCACGCTGCCCGACGGCGACACGGTGGGACGCGCCGGCCACATCCTGTTCTGCCTGTTCGAGCGGCAGGGTGGGCGGGCGCCCGAGGAGATCGACGACGCACTAGCCGAGCGACTGGGCGCGCTCACGGGTCGCATGCACAACGTCGGCGCGGTCCTGGACGTCCGCCACCGCCTGACGCTCACCGCTGACCGGCTGGACGACTCGCTCGACTGGCTGCTGCAGCGCAGCTTGGTGCCACAACGCCTGCGCCGCCGCTACGAAGCCGCCGCCCGCACCCTGTCCCGCGCCGCTCGCGAGCGGTTCCGCGACGTCCCGCTGCGACCCATCCACGGCGACCTGCACGCGGGCAACCTGATCCTGCGCGAAGGTGTGCTGCACGTCCTCGACTTCGACGACATGGTTCGGGGACCGGCGGTGCAGGACCTGTGGCTGCTGCTGCCCGGGCGCGACGTCGAGACCGTGCGGCTGCGCGAGCGTTTCCTGCTGGGGTACGAGCGGTTCCGGGCGTTCGACCGCCGCACGCTGGACCTGATCGAGCCCCTGCGCGGGATCCGCACCGTCGACTATTCGGCCTGGCTCGCGCGGCGCTGGCACGACCCGATCTTCCCCGCGACGTGGCCGCAATTCGGCACCGACGAGTGGTGGACCGGGGCTACGGACGACCTGGAGGATGCCGTCGAACACTTGGACGCGCCGCCGACCGCCGCGCCGGCGCCGGAAGAGGACGCCGCAGAGCTGACGCGCAAGAACTACTTCTGGGACCTCGACTGACGCCAGGCGGCACGCT
Source organism: Myxococcota bacterium (assembly GCA_049317445.1). Taxonomy (GTDB): domain Bacteria; phylum Myxococcota_A; class UBA9042; order UBA9042; family UBA9042; genus CAJBNH01. The sequence continues at coordinate 1,677 of JBMOIG010000240.1, forward strand.
CGGTCGTCCGGGTCAGCCGCCGCGGAGGCCGCGGACCCAGCGTTCCGGGTCCTCGGTCCAGTCGTCGTCGGAGTCGGGGGCCAGCGAGACCTCGACGTCCACCGCGGACTTGCCGACGTAGCCGAACCAGCGGGGCAGGTGTTCGCCGTCGGGCGACTCAAGATCCAGGAACACCCAGGGCCGACCAGCGACGGTGACCACTTCGGGCGGCTGGAGCGCCTTGCGGTCCTTGGGCGGGTGGGCGACGAAGTCCTGGCGGTCGAGCTCGATCTGGGCCGCCAGCGCCGCGCCCTCCGGCACGCTCTCGCGTCCCAGCACCGACACCTCGACGAGCACCGGATCGACCCAGGGGTCGCCGTAGCCGTGCGCCGTCCACTCGCCCAGCTGGCGGACCGCGTGGCGTTTCGCCATGCCGCGGGGCAGGTCGCAGGACAGGTCGGTTCCGGGGATGGTCACCCGCTCGACCTCGACCGACTCGAGATCCCAGGGCCGCCCCTGCTGCCATGCGAGCCCCAGCGCCGCCGCGTGCAGCCCCAGCGAGCCCACCGCGAGCACTGCCAAGGTCCGTTCGAGCCAGACGTGGCCGTCGAACAGCGCCCACGGCCTGGGCATCCGGAACGTCAGGACACCCGTGGCGGCCAGCAGCGCCCCGGTCGCGAGGCCCCCCAGATGGGCCGCCATCCCGACACCGGGCAACAGCGAGGCGAGCAGGTTGTAGGCGAGGTACACGCCGGAGTGAATGGCCACGGCCTTGCGCTCTAGCCGAGGCAGGCCGTCCGACCGGAACGAGAGCACGAAAAGCGCCCCCATCACGCCGAAGACGCCGCCCGACGCGCCGATGCCGAGCTGCTCCGGGCCGACCACGGCCGCCAGGAGCTCCGAGCCGGCGATCGAGACGCCGTACAGCAGCAGGAACCGCCACGTCCCGACGAGCTTCTCGAGCAGGACGCCCAGCAGGATCAGGCCGTACAGGTTGCCCACGGCGTGGCGAATGCCCGAGTGGAGCCAGCCGGCGGCCAGCAGGCGCCACCACTCGCCGGCGAAGACCCACTCGCCGCGGCTGCCGCCCATGCGGGCGAGCGTCTGCGTGCTCTCCGACGCGCCCCACAGCACCTCGAGGAACCACAGCAACGCGATGGCGACGGCGATGCCCGCGACGCCCCAGGGCGTGCCGTCGAGCGAGAAGCGGCCTTCCTCGCCCAGGTCGCGCTCGCCGGCGCGCTCGGCTGCTCGCAGCACTTCGGCCGTGGGGGAAGGGCCCGTCAATGCGCGGGCGACGGCGCGGTCCAGCCCCGGGACGACCTGGCCCTCGGCGAGCTTCAGCGTGCCGTCGAGCAGAACCTGGCCGAAGGTCACGCCGTAGTTGTCGAGCGCGGTGGGGCGCCGGGGGTCGAGGGGGATGTCAGGCCCGCCGACGAAGATCACCTCCCGGTGCAGGCCCTTGACGATGCCGACGATTTCGGGCGCATCGCGGGCGGTCAGGTCGAACCAGCACGACCGGACCGTCGAGTTGTCGGGCAGGGCGTCGGCGCCGCTCGCGATCAGCAGCACCGCCGCATCAGCCGCCGCCGTCACCAGCAGCGCGGCTCGCTCGGACCGCTCGACCAGCATGGCGGCCGCAGTTCCGCCGTCGGGGGCGATCGCCAGCGCGCCGCAGATGCGGTTCAGAAATTGCCGAGCGGATTCGTCCAAGCGTGACTCCTCGGGCTCCTGCGGGCTGCGGCCTCGCGTGGTGGATGTTGGGCATAGCAACCGCAAACACGGCCCTGCCCCCAAGCCACCGTCACACACCGCCAGACCGACCCCAAGTCGGCCCATTTTGAGCGTTCAACCGTCAGTCTGCGCGGCCAGATCCACCCGGTCAACCTCTCGAACCTTAGACAATCTCTGGAATTTGCGTCCAGCAAGCACACCCGTCCGGCGCAGCACCGAGGGGTCCCTCGCAGGTGCGTCTGTCCTGATCTTGTCGGCGGCTCAGGGGCCAGTGCCGGGAGTCAGCGGTCGTCGGAACCCGCGCGAGCCGCTTCCCTGCGCGACACGATCAGCGAGGCCGCGATCGAAGTGCCCAGGATCAGACCGATCACTGCAAGCGACACGACGGGAGCGACCTTGACGAAGTCGATGGCCGTCATCTTGGTGCCGACGAACACCAACACGGCGGCCAGACCCACCTTCAGGTAGCGGAACTTGTCGATCACCTCGGCCAACAGGAAGAAGAGCGATCGCAAGCCCATGATCGCGAAGATGTTCGACGTGAACACGATGAAGGGATCGGTCGTGATGGCGAAGATGGCCGGGATCGAGTCGACGGCGAAGATCACGTCGGTCACTTCGACCAGCACGAGGGCCATGAAC
>JBMOIG010000241.1:0-4019 GCA_049317445.1 Myxococcota bacterium
TGGACCGCGGCGTCGCGAACGGGCTGCAAGTCTGCGTCGGCGGGTTCGTGTGCCATGGGGCGAGGATAGCTGCGGCGGCGATGGGTGTCACCTGCAGGTCACGGCGGGCAGGAGGGGGCCGGCTCGAGCACGAGGAAGTCCGCGCAGGTGCTCGTCGGCAGGACGGCACCTCCCTGGAAGCGGTCGAGGATGCGCAGGACGCTCAAACGGGCATCGCGGGCTTCCCACAGGACGTCCGGGCTGTTGACCGACAGTCGCACCTTGGTGCCGTACTCGTCCCAGTTTCCTGTCCAGGCGTCGCCGAAGCAGACCGTCGACTCGATCCCGATCGGGCAAAAGACCGAGAGATCAAGCACCGAAGGGGCGCCCGGTGCACCGGCGTAGTCCAGCGCGATTGCCATGACGCGCTGCTCGGCCGAGTCGCTCTGGATGGTGGCCGTGAAGCGCCCAGGACGACCCGCTTGCCACGCGTCGGCACTTCCGCACGAGGGATAGCCGGGGCGGTTGGCCCACGTCTCGACGCGCCATGTGCCGCAGTAGGCACCGGGCAGGGGTGGGTCGGGGGCCGAGACGCAGGCGGCGACCGAAACAGCGAGGAGACAAGCTGTGATTGCGAGGTGTCGCATGAATTCTCCCGCAGGCAATCCGCAATGGCCGCAGCCAAGTCTGCAGATCTCGCGCGCCCGTGTCATCAAGCTTGGTTTGGCTGGCTCGCGCGCCGGCACACTCCGAGAGGGGATGCCCGGCGGACGCCCACAGATCGCCCGCGCCTTGTGCCGCACCGAGGCTCACCCGCGCTGACGCCGCAGCCGCTCGTGCAGCGCGTCGGGCGCGAGGTCGAGCCCGTTCGGCCACAGCGGCGCACCGTAGTCCGACAGCACCACCCGCGCGAAGTAGGTGGGGTCGTGCAGCGGTGCGAACATGGGCCCCAGCAATCGGTCCGCGAGATCGACTTCGCCGCACACGCCATCATCGAAGCGGAGATACAGGCGGTACGGCGGCCGCGACTCGAGTTCGACGATGCGTTCCATGACTACTCCAGCGGGGCGATGGGCTGCAGGGGCTCGCCGCGCTCGACACGGGTCCAGTTTGCGGCCAACTCCGCCCGATGCAAGACCGCCCACTCGATCAGGAGCGCAAGTGCGCGGCCGTGCAGGCGACCTCGGACGACTTCCATCGTATCGAAGCGCAAGATGGCTTGCTCGCCGGCGTATTCGACATGGATGTGCGGCGGCGGATGATCGTCCCAGTACATGCGGACGACAAGGCCGAGGAAGCGACTGATCTCTGGCATGGCAGGTCCTCCCGAAAGTGCCCGCGCGTCGCGGCGGTCCGACCGCCGGCGACGTGGGCAAACGTCGCCTACTTGTCGCTCGCTGGCGGGATTTGCCGCGCGACGTGGTGGAATTGGGCTGGGCCGATGGTGCGGCGGATACGACAAGTCTCTGCATGGACTGCAGAAATCTCACGCGTGAGCGATGTGCGCCCCGCAGGGGTCGTGGCGCCCGGCCGCCGGGCGTCACGAGTCGGCGCAGCCGACCGCCAGCGCGACCCCAGGCCCGTTAGGGCCGCGGGGGCACGCCCGCAAGCGCCCCCCTCTGCAGCCCCGGCCGCTACGCCTCCGCCTTTTTGACACCCCCCCACCCCGCGCTAGTCTCCGGCCGACGACCCCGGCGCACGAGAACCGCCCTCGCCGTCTCGCATTCCCGCCAGCAAGGAGCCCCCGCCATGCCCTTCATCCCCGGCCCCGCCGAGCGCGTCCCGGAAGCCCGCCCGCCCGTCGACTACGCGAACGTCAAGAAGGTCCACCTGATCGGCATCGGCGGGTCGGCCATGGGCAATTTCGCCGGCATGTTGCAAGCGCGCGGCATGGAAGTGCGCGGCTCGGACGCGGGCGTCTTCCACCCGATGCGCGGCCAGCTCGAGCGCTGGGGCATCCCCTTCTGGGACGGCTACGACGCCAAGAACCTGGAGTGGGGACCGGACTTGGTGATCGTCGGCAACGTCGTCAAGCGCGACAACGTCGAGGCCGAGGCGATGCGCCAGAAGCACCTGCCGTACTGCTCGTTCCCCGAAGGGCTGGGCGAGTGGATGCTGCCGGGCCGCATTCCGGTGGTCGTCGCGGGCACGCACGGCAAGACGACGACCACGTCCATGCTCGCGTGGCTGCTAGAGGCGTCGGGCCTGTCGCCGGGGCTGTTGGTCGGCGGGGTGCCGTTGAACCTGGGAACGTCGTTTCGCCTTGGCGAGGGCAAGCCGTTCGTCATCGAGGGCGACGAGTACGACACCGCGTATTACGACAAGCGGCCGAAATTCGTGCATTACCGACCGCACCACGGCGTGTTGACCAGCGTCGAGTTCGATCACGCCGACATCTACCCCGACTTCGCGGCGGTGCAGCGGGCGTTTCGCCTGTACGCGTCGCTCTTTCCCAAGGACGGCCTGCTCGTGGCCTGGGGCGAGGACGAGCGGGTGACGGCCGTGCTCGACGCCTGCAAGGGCCGGGTGGCGCGGTACGGGTTCGAGGGCGGCCTGCCGCTGGACGTGGCGATCGATCTGCACGGTTTGGGCCCGGATGGTGCACGTTTCAGCCTGTACCGCCCTGCCGGGTCGCAGGCTGACCTGCCGTGGTGGCCCAAGGAGACCGCGATCCTCGGGCCGTTCCTCTGTCCGTCGCCCGGTCGCCACAACGTGCTGAATGCGACTGCGGCCTTGCTGCTGGCGTTGGATCTGGGCGTGACGATCGCGCAGGCGGTCGCGGCGCTGGCGCAATTCAAGAGCGTGCGCAAACGTCAAGAGCTTCGCGGGGTTGTGGGGGGCGTCTCGGTCATCGACGACTACGCGCACCATCCGACCGCCGTGAAGGAGACGATCGCTGCGATCCGCGGCCAGTACCCAGGCCACCGGCTGTGGGCGCTGTTCGAGGCCGAGTCCAACACGTCGCGCCGCAAGGTGTTCGAGACGGTGTACCCCGACGTGTTCGCGCTGGCCGATCGCGTGGTGCTGTGCAGTCCGCTGCACAAGGAAGGCGACAAGCTCAAGCCCGACGAGATCATGGACGCGGGCGCGGTGTGCCGATCGATCGAGGCGCAGGGGACGTCGGCGCGCTTCATCCCGGCCGTCGCAGACATCGTCGACTACGTGGCCGGCGCCGCCGAACCGGGTGACGTGGTGCTTGCCATGAGCGGCCGCGACTTCCAGGGGTTGCATGGGGCGTTGCTGGACCGTCTGCGCGCCCGCTTCGGCGAGTAGCTTTCCCGCGCCGAACAACTGTCGCGAAACTGGGCTCGCGAGGCAGCCAATGGCCCGCAAGTCACCGTTCTCGCTTGACGTCAAGCCACGTTTGCCCTTACCCTTTCGCACCCTTGCCAGCCCAGGCAATGGCCGCTGGTCCCGCGAAACCATGACAAACCGACGCGCTCCACGTCCGCAATGTAGCGGCAGGAACGCGCGGGCGGCGGAAGGCACCGTAGGAAGAAGAACACCATGACTGACCAACTCCAGACCTTGTCCTTCGAAGACGATTTCGAGAAGCAGTTCCTCGATTGGGAGAAGCAGCAGAACGTCGTCGAAGGCGAGATCGTGCGCGGAACCGTCCTTGCCGTGACCAAGGACTTCGTGATCGTCGACATCGCCTACAAGAGCGAAGGTCAGATCCCCGTTCACGAATTCACCGAGCATGACGGCACCGTCAACGTCGCCGCCGGCGATGTGATCGACGTGTATGTCGAGAGCCGCGAGAACGACAACGGCCTCGTCGAACTCTCCAAGGAGAAGGCCGACCGTCTCAAGATCTGGGACGAGATCGCCGAAGCCTGCGAGAACGAAGAGCTTGTCGAGGGCGTGATCACCGCGCGCGTCAAGGGCGGCCTCACCGTCGACATCGGCGTCAAGGCGTTCCTGCCCGGCAGCCAGGTGGACCTGCGCCCCGTGCGCAACCTCGAGAAGTACATCGGCCAGCGTTTCCACTTCAAGGTCATCAAGTTCAACAAGAAGCGCGGCAACATCGTGCTGTCGCG
>JBMOIG010000242.1:0-3999 GCA_049317445.1 Myxococcota bacterium
ACGGATCGTGCAACGGAACGGTCACGTTGGTGACATCGGGCGCGCTACGCAACAGCGTACAGCACGGACGTGACCGGCTTGCGTGCCAGTTCAGGGTCGGTGCCCACCTTGAGGGCGAGGTAGCCGCCGGAACCCAGCGAGGCCAGAGCGGCTTGGGAAAGCGCGGTGGCGCTTCCCAGCAGGTAGGTGAAGGACCCCGAAGCGACGGCGATGGTGACTGGCCCCTCGGACCACACGGCGGCGCCACCGACGGCGTCCTTGTACAGGGAGAAAGTCACGGCGTAGTCGCCGTCGGCCACCGGCCCGCCGCCCGTGCTGATGAGAGCGCCCTCGACGGTCGTCTTGCCCGGCACGGCGGCCAGCGCGGTCGTACTTGCCCACGCCATGGCCAAGATCAGCAGTGAGCCCAGCCACTTGGTTCCGCTAGACATCTTTCCTCCCGCCCTCAACAGTTCAACGGCCAACCAACCTGCATGTCCGGACTTTCCGGGTCGTGGCGGCCTCGCCTGATGCTCGTGCTGAGGACGCGATGGACACACTTGTGTCATCGACACCCTCGCGGCAAGAAGGATGCCGGGCCCCCCCCGGCCGGTCAATGCAGAAGTCGGCGGATGAACGGGAAGCCAAGCCGCAAGCGAAGGTTGCGGTAGCTGCAACTTCGCTGCAAACGCGTCCTGGACGGCGGGCGCCTGTCCCGACGGTGTCGGATCGCGAACGCCGATGCGACAGCAAGTCGGTCGCCCGCGGAGCTCAAGCCCTGGCTGAGAATTGTTGTGAAGGCGGATTCAATCATCCTTGCCACGGGCGCTTGGCTATTTATTGGCAAGCCAAGCATTGTACCGGTCGTAGTCCCACTGCAGTCCTGCGGGCATGTTCGAGCCTCCGAAGGAACTGTTGTAGAAGCCGACGTTCGAACGTCCGAGGTAGTTGTAGTAGCAGCCTTGGCAGGTCCAGTAATACCAGCCTGACTTCAGGACGACGACCGAGGTCTGGTTGGCCGGGAACGTCAGCGTCGTCGCGTTCTGGCCCAGGGTGTCTCCAGAGGTGGTCCAGATGTTGCTGCCGTTGATGGCGATGCCGGTGTAGTCGCCAAAGTCGTTGCTGGTGGCGTAGTCGTACCACACGGTCATGTTGATCGGTGAAGCGGTGGTGTTCTTGATGAACGCGCCAAGGGCCTGCCACGTTCCGTTCTGGGCGTTGTAGGTGGTGCCTCCCTCGGCCTTGAAGATGTTGCCGGTTGCATCGCCGTAGACAATCGAATCGAACCCCCACTCGTGGAGTGAGGCGTTCGTGACGCCGAAGTCGGCGCCGTAGGCCGGGATGCCGCGGAGGCTGTAGTTCCAGTTGTTGGCCGTGGAGTCGATGTACTTGGCATAGAGGAATGGACGCGAGCCGACCGGGAACGGCGAACCGAAGCCAGGTCCTGAGACGGTGCCGGTGACCGTCAGGTTCCCGGTGATGGTCGAACTGCCAGTGATGTAGCTGCTGCCGGTGACGTACTCATCACCCTTGATCTGGATCTTCTTGGACGAAAGCGTCTGCAGGTCGATCGACCAGCTGGCGACCGCGCCGTCGGTGGTGTTGTTGAGGTAATCGCCGTCGACAACCTTCAAGTACCACTTTCCCTTGGGGTTCTTGCCGATCCACGTAGTCAGGTCGCCCGACACGTTCTTGGTGGGGTCCGGGTAGGTGGTCTTCAGCGCGGTGCCCGAGCCGCTCTTGGAGTGAAGCACGTACTCGGTGCCAGCCGGGTCGATCAGCGACACGACCAGGAAGTTGATCTTGGAGTTCGTGAGGTTGACCGAGATGCCAATCTTCTGCGCCACGCCGATGTCGGGAAAGTCGATGACGTCCGAGACGCCGATGGGGTTGTTGTCGGGAATCGCGATACCGGTCTTGCCGGCCACCGAGTCGACAAATTGGTTGGCGATCAGGCCGTTGGAGACCTCGTCGATGGCATCGGGCGGAAACGCCGATGGGTCCATGGCGGTGACGCACTCGTAAGTGCCATCGGCCTTGAGGCCCTTGATGACCAAGCCGGTGCCGCAGGACTTGTTGAGCACGGCCAGCGTGGGCGGGTTGGAGAGGTCGGCATAGCTGCCGGTGGTCGCAACCTTGGACAGCGCGGGTGTTCCCGACAGGTCCGCGTAGGCGCCGGTCTTGGCCACGGTGGCAAGGTTGGCCGCGACCAGATACTTGCTCAGGTCGGGCACGCCGGTCAGGTCGCTGTAGGCGCCGGAGAAGGCGGCGGTGGCAAGCGCTGAGGCCTTGACGTAGGCGGACAGGTCCGGGCCGCCTTCGAGGTCAGCATACTTGCCAGAAGTCGCGACCTTGGCGAGGTCGGCGGTCTTGGCGAACGGGGCCAACACGGCCGCGTCCACTTGACCTGCACCGATGCAGCCGGAGCAGTCCAGACTCTCTGCGACGCTGGACCGCATGGCGTACAGCACGGACGTGAGCGGCTTGCGTTCCAACTCCGGGTCCGTGCCCACCTTGACGGCCAAGTAGCCGCCGGAGCCCAGCGAAGCGAGGGCCGCTTGGGAGAGCGCGGTCGCGCTGCCGAGCAGGTAGGAGAAGGAGCCCGAAGCGACGGCGATGGTCACCGGCCCCTCGGACCACACGGCAGCGCCGCCCACGGCGTCCTTGTATAGGGAGAAGGTCACGGCGTAATCCCCGTCAGCCACCGGCCCGCCGCCAGTGCTGACCAGAGCGCCCTCGACGGTCGTCTTGGCCGGCACGGCAGCCAGCGCGGCAGTGCTGCCCCACGCGATTGCCACAATCAGAAGTGAGCCCAACCAATTGGTTACGTTCGACATCGTTCCTCCCATACCCCACGTTTCTTCGTCTTGCCGCTTCAAAGCCCGGAGCTTCCGGGTCCTGGCGGCCTACGAGAATTCACGCTCAGACATCGCACGCGATGCAGGCGTTGGCTGCACTCTCATGGTCTGCATGATGCCGGGTTCCTTGCGGATGGGTCAACGAAAGAGTCGAATTGCTGTGCTGAACCGGCGAGGTGGCCGCACTGCCGTCGACGTCGTGCGTGCAGTCAGCAGAACAACTCGTCCGCTTGGTCCGTGCAATGGAGCCGCAAGCGAGTCAAAGGATGAGGACGGCCCGAGACCGCAGCTTGCGCGACGACGCTCGCTTTCCGGCAATGGCAGGGGAAGCGGGACGTGCGTGGTCGGGGGGTGGGCTACTGTTCCCAGCCGCCGGCGGCCGTGTCCAGGTCGTCGATGAACGTCAGACCGGCAGGCAGCACCAGACTGTTGTTGTAGAAGCCCTGGAAGCACTTCCGAACCTGAACAGCGTAACCGTAGCTCCACGGCTGCGAGCCCGTCGACTGGAAGACGACCGTGCTGGTGCGGTTGGCGGGGATGGTCATCGTGACGCTTGCGTCGCAGACGCCTTGGCTATTGCACGGGCTGTTCCAGACGTTCGAGCCGTTGAGGGCGACCGATGCCTGCTCGCCCCAGCCGGTATACGCCGTGTACGTCCAGTAGGGCGTCCAGTTGATGTTGCTGGCGGTGGAGTTCTTGATGCGCCACAGCGACATGAACACGGGGCCGTTGGTCGAGGAGTACATGTAGTACACCTCAGACCGCAGCAGGGCGTTCTTGCCCGCGTAGCCCTTGTTGGTGAACAGGGTGCGCAAGTACTCCTTGTCCGAGGAGAGGTTGGCTGCAGTGCAGTTGCTATCCGTCCAGCAACTTGGGCCCTGGCCGCCAAAATAGAACCCGTCGTTGCTGCGCATCCAGCCTTCGGCCACCTCGACGTAAGTATTGAAGTAGGCCCAGCGGTAGCTGGCGGGCTTGGCAAGTCCGCCGCCGCCGACCGTCAGGGTGCCGGTGACGTTCAGATTGCCGCCGACATTGGAGGTGCCGCTGATGTTGCTGTTGCCCGTGATGTACTCGTCGCCCTTGATTTGGATCTTCTTGGACGAAAGCGTCTGCAGGTCGATCGACCAGCTGGCGATCGCGCCGTCGGTGGTGTTGTTGAGGT
>JBMOIG010000243.1:0-3973 GCA_049317445.1 Myxococcota bacterium
AGTGGCAGAACCGACTGCCGTTCATTGTGGGAGACGGACAGAGCACCTGTCAAAGCCGCGCGGTTCAGAGCCGACCCCTGTTGGGGCCGCGAGTCGCCCATGTGTAGACGTAACCTACACCATCGCGCCCAGCCGTGTGGTTGCGGCTGAGAATCTCGCATGTTCAAGCTTGGTTGGAGTGTTTGACCGAGGACGATCCTGCAGTGCAGACTCAAGCCGTGGACCACACCTTCGTGGTGCGCGACAACCGCAGCCACGCCATCGACAAGTGGCGTCGCAGCAACAGAGGCGCGGCGCAGCGTCGACCTCGTCCGGACTGAGCCATGATCGAATCCGCTCCGATTCTGCAAGACTGGGTGCCGCTGACACAATGCCTCGACTGGCAACTGGGCCAGCTCGCCTTCCAGCGACGCGGCGTGCAGGCCTTCTCCACGCAAGAGGTCCCCAACCTCATCAACCAGGGCGGTCTTCCGGCGCTGCGGGCGGGCGAGGTACTGTTTGAGCACTGCCGGGAGCTCGACGCCGCCGGCACGCTGGAGCCGGAGATCCGCGTGCTGGAGCTCGGCATGGGCCTTGGGCTTCACGCCCTGCAAGTGCTCGATCGCTTTGCTGCGCTGTGTGCCGCAGAGGGGCGCGACTACTACGACCGGTTGACCTTCTATGCCACCGACGGCACGCCCAGGGTGTTGTCCGACGCGCGCGACCGTCAGGTGTTCGCCCGACACGCGGGGCGCGTGGTGCTGGGCTTGGCCAACGCCCTGGATCCCTGTGTGGTGACGCCGCTCGACAGCGTCGAGACGGTCGATCTGACAGGACGTTTGCGCGCCGTGCTGCACACTTATGTGCTGTGCGTGCTTCCGGCGAACATCTACCACTGGACCCCGGTGGCCGACGCGTGGAAGGTCTTGCTGGCGCGCACGGTGCTGCGTCACGCCGACGAGCTGGCGAACTTCACTCACCTCGACGTTGCCGAGGTGCAGGCCCTGGCCAAGTCGGACAGTCCCCTGCAGAAGCTACCGTTGGTGCCGCTGTTTCCGCTGATCGATCTGGATCTCGCCTTGGCCGACGTGCCGGTAGACGAGCTGCGCGAGGCCGCGGAAGTGCGGGCGGCTGGGCAACTTCTTGCCGAACACTTGCCGAATGCCACAGAGCTGTGGGTCCTGCATTCCGCGGGTGCGTTGCACAGTCTGAAGCGCACGCTGGAAGGCCTGCGCCCCGACGGCATCGTGCTCTACCGCGACTACGGTCCAGCGACGGCCGAGCGGGCCAATACCCACCAGATGTACCAGCATTACGGCCCAACCACGGCGGCTGGCATCCACTTTCTGGCGCTGGACGCCTGGCTGACGGGGCTGGGCGCGCAGGTGTCGGTGCCGCCGGAAGAGGGGGAGGCGGCCATCAAGACGCGGCTGGTGTCACGGGCACCACTGCCGGAGACGCGCCGCGCGTTTGCCGAGCGGTTCTCGGCCGAGTCGATGGCGCAGCTGGAGCAGAAGGTGACGCGGGCCCGGCAGCTGCGCGACCGGCCGCAGGAAGCGCTGGAGGCCTACCGACAGGCCTTGTTGGTCGAGAAGCACAACTGGCTGCTGCTGGCAGAGGCCGGGGCCGTGGCACTGCGCCGGGCGCGTCAGGTCGACCTGGCGCAGACGCTGCTGACCGAGTCGCTGCGCATTCACCCTTGGAACGCAGAGGTATGGAACGATCTCGGTGACCTGCACTGGACGCTGGGGCGGTTCGCGCAGGCGGCAGAGGCCTATCGCCGGGCGGTGACCTGCCATCCCGAGGATGCGAGGGGCTGGCTGAACCTTGCCGGCGTGGCCAAGCGGGAAGGCGACTGGGCAGAGGTGCTGGTGTGCACCGCCAAGGCGCTGGCCCATGACGCAACCGGGGACGTGGCCGACCAAGGCCTGACGCAGCTGATGGGGGCGGCAGCTGAGCTGCGGAAGCGTCGCGCGCAGATGGCTGCCTGGCGTCAGTCGCGGCGGGCTGGGACGGCGAGCTGAGGGCTTGCCGCCGCGCTAAAGGGCACGCACGGACGCATTCAAGATGCCGGGGGGCAACGCAATGGTGAGGTGGCAGCTCGGTTTGGAAGGGGTTGAGGTGGCTTGGGATGCGCTTGCGGGGCTCCTCGAGGCGCGCGGCGCGACGGTTGGCTGCGAGGCTGGCCCCAACGGTCCGCGCCGCATCGCTACCTTCGAGACACTGGACCGCATGAACATGGACGCGGTCGGCGCGTGGCTCGAAGGCTTCCAGCTCGATGACGTGGGGCTCGTAACGCGCATGGGGGACACAGGGCCGTGGCAGGATGGCTGGCGGGCGATCTTTCAGGCGGCGCAGGTCTCTCCGCGGCTGTGGGTGCGCCCCGCTTGGGAGGCACCGGTCAAGGGCCGCCTCGACATCGTCATCGACCCGACGCACGCGTTCGGGGCCGGCTTTCACCCCACGACGGCGGGCAGCCTGCAGCTGACCGACCGCGTGCTGGGCAGACTGGCGCAGCGGGGCGTTGCCGAGGCCAGCGTGCTCGATGTCGGCACCGGGACGGGGATTTTAGCCATCGCCGCGGCCCACCTTGGTGCGCGGGTGGTGGGGATCGAGGTCCAGGCAGCAGCGTGCACCGACGCCGCAGCAAACGCCGCGCTCAACGGCGTGGCCAACCGAGTCGTCGTCGAACACGGGAACTTTCGCAGCACGTCTGAGGGCGATGCGAGGGTCTTCGACGTGGTGCTGGCCAATGTGCTGGCGGGGTTCCTGATGCGACATGCTCCGGCCATTCTGGCGGCCGCGCGGCACGCGATCGTCCTCGCAGGCGTCGATGAAGACACGGAATCCGACGTGCTGACCGTTTACGGCGTGGGCACCGGCGCCACCACGTTGACGGACCGGTTCGAGGACCGGGGCTGGGTGACCCTGGCCCTTGCCCGCTCTGCGCTGGCAGCAAGCGATGCCTTCCGCAGCTGAACTGCCGGCCACCCGCCACGCCCGGCTGCTTCAGACGCTTGACGCCACGCCGCAGCAACTCCACCCTCGGCACCGACAAATGCGGCACGGAGAGGTCCCCGCGCCAACTCGGCCCCAACCCAAGCACGATCATGACCACGAGAAACCGAAGCTACTTTGTCGGACTGGCGGCCGTTGCGCTGGCCAGCCTGGGGGTCATCTGGCTTGCCTGGCACATCGGTGCCCCGGACACGGCCGGGAAAGAGACGGCTGCACCCGGAGCTGCCGAGCCCGCGGCGGCGGTGGAAGAAGGGGCGGTTGCCGCACCTGAGACACTGTCGGGCGGGGCCATTCGCGGCCGGGTCGTCGATGGCGCTGGGGCCGCTGTCTCGGGCGCCGTCGTGCGCGCCGGGCAGGTCAAGTCGACCAGCGATGCGACCGGAGCCTTTGCGCTGCAGGGGCTTGCGGCGGGCGAGTACGCCCTGCAGGTCTACCGCGAGGGCTGGGGCGTGCCGGGGCCGGATGGGCGGCGCGCGCGCACGGTCGTGCTCAAGCAGGCAGCCGGAGAGACGGCGCCTGCCAGCGTCGAGGGCATCGAGGTCGTGGTGCGCAAGCTGGGGAGCGTGATCGGGCGCGTCGTCGCGGGACCGCGTGCGGTCGCCGGGGCCAGTTTGCGGTTGGCGTGGCAGGGTGAGAACGGTCTCTCCGGACTCGTGCCGGCGTGGGCGCAGGACGACGCAGGCCAATCCGGCGCCGACGGCACATTCCGGATCGACGGCGTGATGCCCGGCCCGCTGCAGCTCGAGGCCTTTGCCCCCGACAAGGTGCCCGTGTCGAGTCCGTCGCGGACGCTGGCCGATGGCGGCGAGCTCACCGGGCTTGTGCTCGACTTCGGTGACGCGACGGCGCCGCTGGCCGCAGCCACATCCAAGGCTGTGGTACAGGGACGGGTGACGACGGCACCGGGTGGCGAGCCGCTGGTCGGCGTGCAGGTGATCCTGTACGACGGGATGGGAGAGCTGCCGCCCCGCGTCAC
>JBMOIG010000244.1:0-3967 GCA_049317445.1 Myxococcota bacterium
GCGACCCTTCTTGGGCATGTCCTTGCGGATGTGCTCCCACAGATTGCGGAACATCGGCATGTCGTTGCCGGGGATGTTCTCGGCCACCGGCACCCGCGGCAGCTTGACGATCCCGCACTCGATGGCGTCCATCAGCGAGAAGTCGCTCATGGTCCAGGGGAACAGCGTGCCCTCGGCGTAGCCCGAACCGCTGAGAAAGAAAGGCGTGGCCGAGAGATCGATGACGTTGGTGAGTCCGAGCTTCCGCTTGACCGCCTCGAGCCCAGAGATCCAAAGCCGCGCGGCCTCGTTGTTCTCTTCGGCTTCCTTACGCTCGTCGCCCTTGAGCGTCTCGTCCTCGTCCGGTTCCGGCTTCTCGCGATAGCAGTGATGCGCCTCATCGTTGATCGCAAGGACGTTCTTCATGCCCATCAGCTCGGGCATGACGCGCTGGATCATCTGGCCTTCGGTCTCGAGCGTGTTCAACGCCTCGCCGCGACCCTGCAGCAGCGACCGCCCGCCCTTGGACAGTTCCAAACGCTCGCGCAGCTTGAAGGCGTGGTAGTTCGTGATGACGATCTTCGCCCGGCCGATGTCGTCGAGCATGTCGGTCGGCACGAGCTGCCGGCTGGAATAGTAGCTGTCGGGATCGTTCGGCTTGAGCACGCGCAGCCGGTCCTTGATGGTCAGACCGGGCGTGACGATGAGGAACCCGCGCGTGAAGCGCTTGCTCTGCGGCCGCCGCACCGCGTTGACGGTCTGCCACGCGATGATCATCGCCATGACCGTCGTCTTGCCCGCGCCAGTCGCCAGCTTCAGCGCCAGGCGCATCAACTCCGGGTTGGCGTCGTGGTTGGCGCGCTCCAGGTACGTCAGGAAGTCCTTGCCCGACTTGGTCTGCGGCGCCACTTCGGTCAGCCAGATGGCGGTCTCGACGGCTTCGATCTGGCAGAAGAACGGGCGGATACCGCTGAACTCGTAGTGTCGCCAGTGCTGCAGCAGTCGCTCGGTCTCGGGCGTGACGCCCCAATCCTTGGGATTGCTGATCGCGCGCCACCGGCTGACCTGCTGGCGCACGCCGTTGATGACCTCGGCGGTCTTGGCGTACTGCTGGGCGGCCGTCGAGACGCCAGCACCGTCGTCGAAGAGCAGAGTCCCCTGTTCGGCCTTGCCCTTCTGCTTCTTCGGCTTCGGGATCGGCGTGATGAAGTCGGCGATCCGGCGTGACTCAGTGATGTTCTGCGTGGGCTGGCCCGACGCATCGAGCTCCCAATGGCGACTTGGGTATTCGTAAGGCGAGTTGAGAATCGGCCGCTCGAAGAACGGGTTGCTGGGCGCCGTCATGGATGGTGTCCGTGTGCGAGTCGAGAAGGGTGTCGCTGGCGAGTACCGCTGCTTCGAGTGGGGTCCTGTGACGCGGTTGGGAGTATCGTCGGTGTCACGCGCTGGCGCAACGCACCCCACAGCAAGCCGGCAGTCCGTGGCCAGCGGGTTGCCGGCAGTGCCCGTGTGCCCGCCACGCAGCAGTTCGCATGACAACCAGCCCGCCCGGTGCCCGTCAAAGCGCTTTGACGAGCAGTACAACCCACGGGAACCAGGCAGGAAGGACGCTGGAATTCCACCGCGCGGGGGCGGGACGCGTCGGTATCCGTGTCAGGGTCGGAGGCGGTACCAGGCGGCAAGCGAAAGGATCAGGGGAAGGGCATCTCCCACCGTCTCGCCCCGCATCCCACCAAGAACCCCGCCACGCCGTCGTACCACGCCGCGCACCGCGTCCCGTCCTCGCCGCTCCCGTCTCCTTCCGGCACGAACACCACCATCCCCTTGCGAGCCCGCGTCAACAAAACCCGATACCCGTTCTTGGCTACCTCGACCTCGCGGTCCCTCTGCCACGCGCCGCCGGAAAGCTTGAACGCCTCCCACCCGTGCGCGCCCCGCCGCAGGTCCGCATCCCAGCACACGATCGCCCAGTCGATCTCGAGACCCTGGATCTGATAGGTGTTCTGCACGGTCTCGAGTGAATTCGACGACCGAAAATCGTCGGTCGCGGCAAGCATCCAAGTCGCGATGTCGGGCTTCAGTTCCACGTGCAGGCCGTGCGCCGCAAGCCGCCGCGCCTGCCCGGACGCGATGATCCCGGCGCGCTCGTCGCCCACGCGCCGCTCGCGGGCCCAGTGTCGTGCCACGTCGATGTCCCGCACCAGCCAGATCGTGTGGCCCAGCCGCTCGAGCTCGGCGGCCACCTCCCGTGCCTCTTCCGCGCAGTCCTCCATCACGAGGTGCGCCCACCGTTCCAGGCCGGCGTTGCGGTAGAAGCGCATCGAGTGCTGCAAGTGGCCGTGTTCGAGCGGCCGACGGCCCGAGTGCGTGGACCAGCGCGGGTCCTTGGCCAACTCCGCCATCGCCAGCGTCTCGTCGGCGACGGCAAACGTCCAGCCGCGGCGCTCGGCTGCCTCGAACCACGCGACGGCGCCCCGCTCGCCGCGGTTGATCGCCTGATTCTGCCCGAGCAGGGCCACGACGGTCGTGCCACGCGCGTACGACGCTTCGAGCGCCGCCAGGATCAGGTCGGCCTCGTGGTCTGCCAGCGCATGACCCAACACAACCTTGCCCTTTTCGTACGTCCTTTGCGCCTCGTCGAAGATGACGATCGAGCCGTCGCTCGAAGCGGTGTGCTTGCCGCGCTCGCCCAGGAATCGGTGGGCCTTGACGATCTTGAAGGTGGACTCGCCGACCACCTGACCCGCGTGCTCCCGGCGGTAGCCCGAGGCCACGACGGTACCCCGGGTGCCGGCCGAACGCCGGTACGACCCCTGGAGTGCGGCTTCGAGCACCTCGACGAGCGGAGCGTTGCCGGTCACGAATACGGCATCGTTTCGCCACTCCGGGTCGAATGCGAGGTTCAGCCCGACCAGCGTCTTCCCAGCGCCGGGAGCGCCGGAGAGGAACACGATGTGGCGTCGGCCGTCCCGGCGAGCGGCCTGGATCTGTTCGCGGATCGAGGCCGTCGCCAGCCGGATGTCCTGCACAGGCGCCGCATGCGCGCGAATCGCGCTGACGTCGTGTTGGCCGTAGAGCGACACCGCCGCATCCACAATCGTCGACGACGGCGAGAACTCGCTGGCCAGCCAGGTCGCGCGGGGCATGGGAACTTGGGTCTTACGCTGCGCCACGGCGTGGCGGATCGCCTCACCCAACCGCTGCGCATCGCAGCGGATCGGCTGCCTGCGCAAGCCCGCCCACGGCCCATCGAGGAACGTCCCGTCGCCCAGGTCCAGCGCCTGCTGGCCGCCGGTCGAGCAGAGAATCGGGCACACGATGGCCTGCTGCGCAAGCCAACGCCTGGTCTCGGTGTGGAACTCGGCCAGCGACACGCAGTAGCCCATCAGCTGGTCACGGGCCGCACCGTCCAGCTTGCCCCGCTTGAACTCGAGCACCAGCAACGCCCCCAGCGCCAGCAGCAGGCAATCCATGCGCAGGCCGCGCCGGCGAAAGTCGTACTCAAGGACGATGGACTCGATCGCCTCCGCGCCGTCGCTGACCAGGGCTCGCTGCAGGATGCGGAGCGGCTCGCCCGCCGGCCCGCGCAACCGCGCCTGCAGAAGCTTGACGCTGGTGTCCCACTCTTGGGCCTGCGCTTCTTCGATGTGCCAGCCCGAATGGGCCGCCGCGCTCGCCAGCCGCGCCGCGATGTCGTCCGAGGCGTGCAACAGAAAGTCCAGACGCGACGCGGAGTACCATGCGTGGCCGGCGTGCTGCGGAGCGTTCATGTGGGGCTGGTCCTCACTTGTCGTCGAGAACGGCTCTGGCGGCAGACCCGCGCAGGCAACTGGGCGCGCATGGGCGGGGCCGACGGCAGCCAGGCTCGAGCCGGGGCGGTGGGCTGTCAAGGCCATGTCGCTCGGATGCGACGGGTGGTGTCGGTTGGGATCAACGATGGCTGGCGTCGTGGTGCGCCGCTGGGCATCGTACCGCCCCCATCCGCCCC
>JBMOIG010000245.1:0-3946 GCA_049317445.1 Myxococcota bacterium
GCGTGAAGTGCTTGTTCTACAAGCAGTTAGCGAGCATGGAGAGGGGTGGCGCCGAACGGCGACGGGGTGAGGCGCGATCCCGTCGTCAGGGCCACACGTTTCGGTCCGACCTGCCGGTTGCAGACGCGAGGAAGATGTGACGAATCATCAGGCCAGATGCCTGTCCCCACCCGGCCCCGGCTTCCGCCGGCGGACGCCTCGCTGGACGACCTGCTGGCGCCGTGGCCCGCGCCCCCGAACCGCGCAGGCTACCCTCTCAATCCCGCACGGCGATCCTGATGCAAACCCGTTCGATATTGGCGACTTGGCGAGTGTTGCCAGATGGCAACACTGGGAGAACGGGCCGGAAGTCGAGCTGAAGGACCGCTACCAGAGCATCATCGAGGCCGCCGACAAGCCCGTCACGGCGGCGCTTGCGACTTCAGCGGCCGTGGTCTGAACACGCGCTGAAGTCGGCAGGTGGCAAGACCTTCTGAATGCCCACGCAAGGATCGAAGCCAGCATCGAACCGATGGTCGGGGTGCCGCTGCCTGTTGTACACTGCGGTCACGAAGGGCCCGCCCCGGGGCAGCGGTCTGGCCACCGCGACACACCACGGCTCAACCCGCCGCCCGCAACACAGCGCCTTCCGCCGGGAGCTCCATCATGGCCACACCCGCCGCCGTCCACGACATCCCCGGCGCTCACGCCCAGATCCTGTGGGATGTCGACGAGGCAAGCATCTCGCTCGAAGAACACGCCGAGTTCCTGATCGGCCGCGTGCTCGCGTCGGGCTCGCTGGCGCAGGTTGACTGGTTGCGCAAGCACTACGGCGACAAGCGGATTCGCGACGTACTGGTGGCGCCCGGAGGCGTGCGGCATCTGTCGGCGCGTGACGTGCAGTTCTGGTCCTTGATCCTGGGGATCGCCCAAGACCTGGCCGACCGCCTGATCGACGAGAAGCTCACTTCGCCGTGGGGGAGATGAGACTTGGAACCGCTGGGCGAAACCGCAACATCGGTGGCCACGCCGCCAGACCTGATGGCGATGAAGCTGCTGGCGATCCAGAACCGCGGCGACAAGAAGGACTTCGTCGACCTCTTTACGCTCATGACGGAAGGCCGGGAGACGCTGACGGACGCTATGGCGCACTACCAGCAGCGCTACCAAGGCGACCTGCTCTCCGTCGCGCGAGCGCTCGTCTACTTCCGCGACGCGGACAAGCAGCCGGACTTGCAGCTCCTGAAACCTCTCGAATGGCCCAAGATCAAGACGTACTTCACCCAGGCCGTGCTCGACTGGGAGCGCAGCCGGCCCAAGGCGCCCTGACGACCCTGCCCCACCCCGAAAGCCCCCGCTCTGCCGGAGCCCCTGTGACCCACCTGCCCGAACAAGACGACTTCCGCGAGCAAGTCCTGCAGGCCTGGAAGGAGCTGTCGTGACAGCGTTTTCCATCGAAGCCGCATGGGAGCACCTGGAGATCGGCGCCGCTGAGGAACGGGCCTGTGCGGCCGCCATCGGCATCCGTGCGGGCGACCTGTGGCTAACCCAAGCGGACGACGCGTTCGTCCGGCGCGTGCGCGACCAGGTCATCCTGTCGGCCTACAAGCTGGCCGAGTGGCTCGCCTGGAATTGGTGGCGACTCCGCTGGCAGTCGCGCAGTCCATCTGTCGACTGGGCGCTCGCTCACCGCATGACCACGATCGGTGGCGGCTTCGTCTGGCCCAATCTCGAGATCCGCCCGGACGGCGAGCGCATCGTGCTGGTGGCTCGCCAGACCCGGCGGGTGCCCGGCGAACCCCTGCGGTACCTGACCGATGCCGTCGTCGGCCTGCCCGCAACGGAGTGGGAGAACGCCGTCGATCGATTCGTCGACCAAGTGCGGGGGCAGTTGCGGGCCGAAGGTGTGGCCGACACCAACCTCGACCGGATCTGGAGCGACGTGCTGGCAGAACGGTCCAACACCGAGCTTGCTCTGCAGCGCAGATTTGAAGCACTGCTCGGCTACGACCCCGACGAGGCACCCGAGGACCTGCTGAACCAATGCGCCCTCGACAGCCTGGACCTGGGTGCAGATGCGGTTGGCGAACTGGCGGCGTCGCGTCGACCGGCCGCTGCGCCCGTCAGCGCCGAGGCCTTGCGTGGCATCGCAGCGGCACACGGATTCGATGCGTCGCCCGCAGATGCCGTTCGAGTGGCCTTGACGCTGGAACCGGCCGCAAACGTACCGGCGTGGCGCAGGGGCGTGGGCGTCGCGCAGTCGCTGAGGCAACAGGCCGGTCTGGGCTGGGGGCCCATCGACAGCACCCGCCTCGCCGAACTGGCGGGGGTTGACGCGAGGGCCCTCGCTTCCGCGCAGAGCAGCGGCGAGTTCTCGTTCGCCCTCGACGATTCGGCAACGCGGGGCCGCATCGCATTGCGCTCGCGTTGGAACACCGGGCGGCGCTTCGAGCTGGCACGCCTGCTCGGTGACCGCCTCGCGACGCAGAGCCCAAGCCGACTGCTACCGGCAACCCACGCCGCCACCTACCGCCAGAAGCTGCAACGCGCGTTCGCAGCAGAGTTCTTGTGCCCGGTCGTCGCGCTGCGTGACATGCTCGGCGCGGACCTGTCCGCCGAAGCGTGCTCGGAGGCCGCGGCGGCGTTCGACGTCTCGGAACTCGTGGTGCGCACCCAACTCGTCAACCACGGCTTGCTCGATCGCGACGCGTTGGAGAGTGACGACGCGAACGAAGGCATGAGCCGCGCGCCCCGTGCGGCGTAGTGCCGGCGTGAACCCGTGAACCACTTCATCCTCCGCGAGTACGCCAGCCTGACGCTGGACCAGGCGCCCCCCGACCTGACCCAAGCACGCTGACCGCCACCGCCTTCGACGACAAGCGCCTGGAGGAGGAGCAACGCTTCCTGCGCGGCCAGTGGGACATCGCCAAGATGGTCCGAGGCGATCGCATCCGGGCCTGCTACCAGCACTGCTGCCTGCGCTACGTCACCGGCGAAGTGATGACGAACACGACGGTCCGACAGCGGTTCGGCCTGAGCGAGACGGCTCAGGCAGCGGCGTCGCGCATCATTCGCGAGACCGTGGAAGCTGACCTGGTGAAGCTGGACGACCCCGAGAACCGCTCGCGCAAGCACGCGCGGTACGTGCCGTTCTGGGCGTGAGTTCATTTGCTGGTCATTTGCAGACGGGTCGTGGTCGGGCCGTCTGAGCGAGAGGAGTGGTGACACAGGTAGTTGAAAGTTCTAAGAACTGTCCCGCGACGACGGCGATGGCTTGCTTGCCGGTCATTTGCGAAGGGAGTGGCTTGGGCCACCGTCGCTGCCGGTGCGACGTGCTGCGTGCCGCGCTCGACAAGGTCTGCCGCAAGACCACCGACCCGGAGAACTGGCGCCTGTCGCATGAGCTCGCCCTGCTGCTGGCCGAGATCCCTGCCTCCACCCACATCCCCGCCGACTTCAGTGCCTGGCGCAACGACCGCATGATGACGCAATACCGCGAGGTCCGGCCGTGGTGCCGGCTGGTCTTGGGGCAAGAGATGCCGCTGGCGCTGCAGGGCCCCACCACGGGCCTGAGCATGCTGTTTCCAATGGAAAAAGTGTTCGAGAAGCACGTGGCAGTGCAGCTGCGGCGCGTGTTGCAGCCAGGCGTCGACCTGATCCCCCAGGCGTCGCGCGAGGATCTGTGCACGCACCAGGATCGCGGCATCTTCCGCCTCGAGCCCGACCTTCTCTTCACGCACGGCAAGTCCAACATCGCGGTGATGGACACCAAGTGGAAGCGGGTCGACGCCGCCAACCGCAGCGACAACTACAACCTGAGCCAGCCCGACTTCTACCAACTCTACGCCTACGGCCAGAAGTACCTGAACGGCCGCGGGACGATGGCCCTCATCTACCCCAAGACGCCCACCTTCCCCGCGCCCCTGCCGCCGTTCGACTTCACGCCCGAGCTGCGGCTTTGGGTGCT
>JBMOIG010000246.1:0-3923 GCA_049317445.1 Myxococcota bacterium
CGGTGACACGCCTGGGCACCGCTTGCCTCGTGGCCAGGTCCCACGCCAACACGAGATCGCCGACGGTGAGGTCCTCGATCGCTCGCTCGCCGGCCGGCGTCGCAATCGGCGTGCCTGCCTCGACGCAAGTCCAGAGGTCGCACCCTGCGAAGGCGATCGCTGCAAGCGCCATCAAACCACAGTGTTTCAAGCACTTCTGCGTGAACGGCGACGCCACGGTTAGTTCCTCCTTCGAGTCGTTCCCTTCACCGATGATCTCACAGGAGATCGAACCCACGCAAGCAGTTGCTTCGCTCGGCACCGGGCCCCATGACCGGCCAGGCCGCGCCGCGACCGCGCGAAGCAACTGGGGCGTCTCGACGATTCGCGCCGTCGAAACAGACCGCAGTGGCGAGGGATTGAAGAGGCTGGTCTGGTCACCACGTCGCGGATTGGAGCGAGGCCGACGCGAATGCAAACCCGGGCGAGCGGGTCACCGTCCAGGTGGCTACCGCTGGCGGACACCTCGGTTCGACCGGGCCGGGCAGAGGCGCTTGACAACGCCTAGATCCTGCCGTTGGCTTCGCCGTCTGCGTCACAGTGCCACGAACCGGCGACTCAGGAGTTGTAATGAATTGCGCAACTTGCACCGCAGGCGACGGCGGTTCCGTAGGCGAGCCTCGGCTCTGGTTCGAGGGCAGCGTATTCTTGGACGCCGGCCCCGGGTCGGCGTTCGAATGGAACCTCGCGCTCGAACGCTACCTGCAGGTGAGGGCCGCCAACATCGCCTACGTCACGGTTCGCTATCATGCGGTCGGCGCGGGTGCCGGCACCACTACGCTCCAGTTCCAGCGGACCTCCGTGCCGACGGACGACAGTGGAGCGTTCGAGAACATGGGGGCGCCGCTCGCCCTCACTCGCGGCCGTGGCTACCTCCGCAGCGCGTTTGGCCAAGATACGACCGTGGGCGCGCATGGTCTTATGCGCTTCGTGATGAGCAACGCAGGCACCGGTAGCGACTGGGCGCTGGTGCACCTGAGCGTTTGGGTGGTGTTGCAGCAGACCTGACCGCGGAATTCGTACCCCGATGGCAACCGCACGAAGTGGGGAACAGATGGACATTACGATAGGCGAGCCCTTCCGGTGGCTGGATCTCGTCATTCCTCTCGACGGCTCCGCTGGGTCGGCGACGTCGTACACGCTTCCGCGAGAGCTCAGCCTCTTCGTTGGTTCAGCGAACCAAGCGACGTTCGCTGTCGACGTGGCGGCCATCGGACCCGGGGCCACGACTACCACCTTGAAGTTGCAGCGAAGCCAGTCGGGGGATCCGGCGGCGGACGAGTTCGAGGACACCGGGGTGAGCCAACTCCTTACCCGGATGCGAAGCTACTACACCTTCTCCCTTGGGCGGGACGGGACCGGGTTCGCTTCCCCACGCGGATGCATCCGGGTGGTGCTGACGAACACCGGGTCGGCGTCCGCCTACGCTTTGGTTCACCTCCGTGTGTGGGTGACGCTACAGGACTACGGGAGTGCCCAGGTCGCGGCACGCTCGCCGGCTTCGGCTCGGGCGACCGTCTTGGGGCAAGTCAACGCGACTGCGACCAGCGGCTTTCCGGCCTCGAACGGCGGTGGTTGTGGTGCTTCGCGACCGGCGGCGACTCCCAACTTGGCGCCGTCGCATGGCGCACTCCAGTACAGCGCGCGCCCCGAGAGCGCAGAGGGCAGTTCGCTTTGGTTCGAAGGTGTCGTTCCGCTTGACGAGAACACCGCTGGCTATGCCAGCAGGTGGGAGTTGCCGATACAGCGCGCACTTCGGTTCGGTAACGCGCGCCGCTTCGTTTCGACCGTCGAGTACATCGGCATCGGCCCCGGCGCGCCGAACACCACCATCACCTTCCAGAGGTCCTCCAATCCCACCGAACAACTGATAGGGACCTCTGCCGCGTGGGAAGACATGATGCCGACCCCGGCGGCCCTCGCACGCGCGCCTGGCACGATCACGCTCACTTTCGGGGAGGACGGCCCGCCGCTATACAAGTACCCCCGCGGCCTTGGGCGCTTCCTGCTTGCCAATTCCTCAGCGGCTAGCTCGGGAGGCTGGTCCATCATTTGGATGCGAGCCTGGGCGAGACTAGCCTAGCAACAGCGCATCCACCTCGCACTTGCCCCGGCAGGCCCCCAATGAAAGACGGCGACCCGAAGATCGCAGAGACCGCGGACGCAAGCCTTCAGTTCGACTGGAAGGCGGTTGTCGGAGTTACGGCCCCTCAGGCCGACGCTTTCAGCCTGTGGTCGGCCGGAATTGCGCCGACGGCACCAACGCCGGCCACATCGGATTTGTGGCCGCCCGTGATGGCGGGCGATTCCCAAATCCAAGAAGCCTTTGACGCCGTCTTTCCGCCCGCCATGATGGCCAAGTCGGCTGGCGCACTTGTGCGGGACTTGTTGGACGACGTGGACCTTGAAGCTGTGATTCGTCGAGTCCTCGCGAGTACGCATGGCTCCACTGCATCCATCTCGGCTGCGAAAGCACAGATTCTCGGCATCCAGGTCCGGCAAGAGAGCCGACTCCGAGTGCTTCGGAAGAAGACCGGGGCGTTCTAGGAGGAAACTGTGGCGACCGACTTGGAACTCAATGAGAATACTCTGAAGGTGGTGGGCGAAGAGACGATCCTTCTGGAGTCGAAGTCGCTCGAGGCGAACCAAGCACTGTTCACCGTCACTAACGACAACCCCATGTTTCGACTTCCGAATCGTGGCTTCGTCGATCTCGACAAGGCAACGCTCACCGACTTGGTGCTGCTACCGAATGGGCCCGGCAACCGGGTCGAACTCCACGTAATCGACGAGATGGCGAGATTGCGGCGAGAGCATTGGGCAATGCGGGAGTTGATCGTCACAGTCCTGATGCCGGGTCTCGAAGCGCTCACCGGCCGGGTCGCGGCGCTGGAACAAGCGGACAAGGCTGGTTCGCCGTGAACTCCGATGATGCCGGCATCGACCTCACACGCAGAGCCATCGGCCGGGTGTTCGATGACGCGAGCGCTCCGGTGGCCGACCGAATTGCAGCGATAAGGGCCCTTCGGTCGGGCGGCAGCCAGGGGCGGCGTGAGCTCTTGCTGCGGCTGTGCGAGACGACGGACCTACCCGAGATTCTCGAGTGGAAGATCCTGGAAGCCGCCGCTTTTGACGACAACTTGGCGGAACTGCCGCGGCTTGTGCGATACCTGAATCGGCCGGGCACAGCGGAGATCGCCACACTGGTCTACAACGTAAGCGTCTGCCGCACCGGATCCGCTGCGACACGACTCCTCTTGCCGTTTGCCGGGCACCACGGCGTCGGCGCGTTCGAGGACGTCGATCTTGGTCCATTCCAACTCGACTCGGCGGACGAGGAGTTGTCGCTGCTTCAGGCGGCTCTCTCGGAGGCGGGCATCGACCCAGGCGGCTGGGTTGCGCACATGCCGATGGAGCGATCCTCTGCGCTGATGCTCTCGCCGCAGTTGACGCAGATTGCGGAGCGTCGACAGTACGCCGGGTTGGTAGCGGCCGCAGTCGTTCGAACCGACGCGGGGTCGTGGGCGCCGCCTTGGGTGATCTTGGCGGCGGACTCGAAGCTGGCCGTCTTCGGCACCACAGGGCGACTCCACGGCGTGGGCTCATTTCGCCTGGTAGAAGGTGGCTCCGTCTTCTGCGACTTGTCGCTGGCGCCTCGCTGGGCCAAGTGGAAGGCAAGGGTTTCCGTGATGATTAGCCCTCGCGAGCGTCGCGTAGAAGCTCAAGTCCTCGGTGCCGCTCGGCGACCGGCGACCGACGCAGGGCCGATCCGGGAGTCCAAGTGACATCGCTTCGGAGCATCATCGCCTGCAACGGGCCGGTGCCGACGAGGCTTTCGGTTCTGGAACACCTCTTCGGCCACGTCACCAGAAGCCCGACCGACC
>JBMOIG010000247.1:0-3872 GCA_049317445.1 Myxococcota bacterium
TCGGCCAGCGTGTTGGTGTGGATGATGTTCGGCGCCTCGATGCCGTGCAGGATCAGGTTCATGATCGCGATCACGTACGCGAGGCTCTTCTTCTCCTTGCCGTAGAATGTCCGCTCTTGCAGCGTCGTCAGGTCGCTGGTCGTCAGGCCGGGATTGGCGGTCAGGTAGTCGTACGCCTCGCACAAAAACCCCGCCGACCCCACCGCGCCGTCGTAGATCGTCTCGCCAATTCGGGGTTGCACGACCTGGATGATCGCGCGGATCAGCGGTCGCGGCGTGTAGTACTCGCCGCCGTTCCTGCCCGCGTTGCCCATGTTCTTGATCTTGGCTTCGTACAGGTGCGACAGCTCGTGCTTCTCGGCCTGTGACTGGAACCTCAGCCCGTCGAGGATCTCAACAATCTCGCGAAGGTTGTAGCCGCTGCGGATCTTGTTGCCGATCTCGCCGAAGATCTCGCCGATCTTGTACTCGATCGTGTTTGGCCCGGTCGCGCGACCCTTGAAGCCCTCCAGGTACGGAAACAGCTTCTGGTCGACGAACTCGACCAGATCCCGGCCCGTCAACGCCTTCTGGTGGTCGGGCTTGCCATCGGCGGTCTTCGGGCAGGCCCAGCTTTCCCAGCGGAACGGCTTCTCCAGGATGAAGCCGTAGCTGCGGCCGTGCAGCGCGGCCTCGGTCGCCTTGTCCTCTTCCAACGCGTCCAGGTACTTGAGGAACAAGAGCCACGAGGTCTGCTCGGTGTAGTCGAGTTCGGAACTGCAACCCGACTCCTTCCACAGGATGTCGTCGACGTTCTTGAAGGCCTGTTCGAACATGGGACTCCGATCCTTGGGGGGCGTCCAGACCGAGGTATCGGCCGGGCAAGGCGACGCTGAGGCGCCGGCGGTGGCGGTCGGCAGTGTGTCGCGGGGGCGTACCGTATTGCGGCGGCGACGGGGGTGCAAGTCGACCATAGCAACGGCGCAGCCCCCATGGACGGCCCGCCGCGCTGCGCAGCCCCCGCTAGTGCTTCCTGCGTTGTTGTGGCGCCACCAAGCAGGCATTTTCAGCTGCGAGTATCATCATCTCCACCGGATTGACCTCAAGACTCTCGCAGGCGTGCTGATAGAGGATCCGTCCTTGTGACTGGCGCATGTCGTATTCGAAGACCGGGCCCGACGCCAGGAAGATCCAGAAGACGCTGTTCGTCGTGTCAAACATGGGCTCCCAGGGCCGGGACCCGTCTTCCGCGTTTCGCTGTGCTTTCAGAATCAGAAGTCCTCGGAGTTGATTGGCCTTCGACGCAGTGAGCGTGCATCGCGGCACGCCGTCGTGGTCGAAACGGAGACCGCGAGTTGGCGCCTGCGCTTCACCCGAGGTCCCGGCGCCGACACTCGAACAGCCGGACAGGACCATCGCGACAAGCGCGACAGCGGCGACTGCGCGGTGCCGAATCTCCGAATCTCGTCCCATCGCCCCTCCGGGAACGCCGCCGCAGACCTGTGGTCGAACGCCTCGTATCGTAGCTTGGCAGGAGCCGTACCGTATTGCGGTGGCGGCAGGGGTGCAAGGGCCGTGGCCCAGACGATGACGACGCTTGGTCTGAATGCGACATGCCGCGTCGCCCCCCGGCGCACGGCGGACGTACTTCTCCACAACCAATCCGGTTACCCTTGAGTTCGCGCAGAGATCTGGTAAGAAGCGGCCTCAAACCGCCTCGCCCCTGCGGCGAGAAGGTGGGAGGTCGCCATGCTCCTAGAGTTTCGCGTCGAGAACTTCCGCTCACTTCGAGACCTGACCGTGCTGAGCATGGAGGCGTCGAAGGACACCGAGTCCCGCTCCAATGCCTTCGAAGTACCAGGACTGCCCGACACCACCGCACTGCGAACCGCAGCCATCTACGGCGCCAATGCCTCCGGCAAGTCCAACCTGGTGCGCGCACTGCATTTCATGCGCGATTACGTGTTGGAGTCGACCAGGGAACGGGTTCGACCGGGCGAGCGCGTCCGAATGCCGTTTCGTCTGGACGCGGCCAAGCTCTCGGAGCCAACACGGTTCGAGGTCAGTCTGGTGCTGCAAGGCGTGAAGCACACCTACGGATTCTCGCTCGACAACGAGGGTGTGGCCGAGGAGTGGTGGCATGTCCATGGCCAACGCCGGCGTCGCCTGTTCGAGCGTGTGGCGGGCGAGCCGGTGACCTGGGGCGAGAGTTGGATCGGCGAGCGCAAGCGCCTTGGCGAGCGGACGCGGCGCGATGCGCTGCTCCTGACCGTCGCGTCGGAGTCCAACAACGAGTCGGCGCAGGCGCTGGTGAGCTGGTTTCGCAATCTGGTCGTCATGCCAAGCGGTGTCGCCGGGTCCCCGGTGTTCGGACTACAGCCCCTCTTGAAGATGTGCCACGACAATCCGGCAGTGCGCGCCGGCATCGTCGAACTCCTGAAGGGTGCTGACACGGGCATCGTTGACGTCGAGGTCGCCAAGACCGAATTCGCGAAGAGCAGGCTGCTCTCGGCGCTCTTCGGGCCGGGCCGAGGCGACCGTCCAGAACTCCCGGCGGTGGACTGGTTTGAAGTGACGACAAAGCGGGCTTCTCGTGGACCCGCGGGCGAACCTGCCGAAGTCTCATTCGACTTCGAAGACGAGTCGGACGGGACGCAGCGATTCCTCGAGTTGCTCCATCCGGTCCTTCAGGCTCTTGCTGGCGTAACTGTGGTTGCCGACGAGCTCGACCTGCGCCTGCATCCCCTGCTGATCCGACAACTGCTGGAGCTTGTCACAGAGGGCGCAGGTCAACTGATCTTCACCACCCACACCACCGACCTTCTGGGAGCCAAACGCGAGAGCGGCGAACCGCTGCTCCGCCGCGACCAGATCTGGCTGACCGAGAAAGACAACGACGGCGCCACCAAGCTGTTTTCGCTGTGGGACATCCAGGGCGTCCGCCGCACGGAGGACGTTCGCGAGCGGTACCTGCGCGGGCTGTATGGCGGCGTGCCGCGAATCACCCTCCAAGCTGGCGAGGCGCTCCGTGAACGCCAGTAGCTTCCGCAGCAACGGCCGGTCGGGCCGCAAGAGCGCGCAACGGCCACTGCGTCGCAAGGTCATCGTCGTTTGCGAGGGCGCGAAGACCGAACCGACGTACTTAGGCGACCTGGAACGGAGAGCCTCCGGGGTCAGGGCCTTTCAACTCAAGGTCGTGCCGTGCACGGAGGCGGGTGGCACGTGCCCCAGAGTCCTGGTACGCGACGCCAAGGACAGGCTGGCCGCGCTCAGGATCGAGGAGCGGAAGCTGGCGAAGGAAACGCGAGGCGCAGTCCCCGCCGGCGAGTCTGGTGCGTCTTCGACCGCGACCAGCACGAACACTTCACGGAGGCCTGCAACTTGGCCGAGGGGTGCGGGGTGCAACTCGCGGTCTCGAACCCCTGCTTCGAACTCTGGGTTCTGCTTCACTTCGAGTACCGGAACACCGCAGTGCATCGGCACGACGTGCAGCGCATCCTGGCCGACAAGGCCTACATCCCCGCCTACGACAAAGCGATGCCTGGACTCTTCGCGGCGCTGGAAGACCGAATGGCGGCGGCGACGCGCCATGCAGAGCAGCTACGCGCTGCCCACGCTGCAGTTGCGGCACTCCCGCGCAGCAATCCGTCGTCGGACGTGGATCTGCTGCTGAAGTCATTGGGCGTGGTCAAGTAGCCTTCGCAGGCCGGCGTGATACAGCGGACCGCGATCCCCAATTCATGCAGTACGAATTGGCGAGCGCGAAGCGGACGCTCCCCCAAGCTCCGGGAAGCGCCGCCCCACCCTTCATTCGTCAGTTGTTCGAGAACAAGGTCAAGTCCTTGCCAGGGCTGGCCTTGGGGTCGATCGCGGGCGCCTTGAAGCTGCCGGTC
>JBMOIG010000248.1:0-3865 GCA_049317445.1 Myxococcota bacterium
TCAGCCTGCCCAGCTTCACCCCGTTCTTGTCCACGACCCAAGGCCCGCCCGAACCCACAAGCGCCGTCAATCCGTCGAGACTCGCCTTCAACCCCCCACCAGCGGCCAAAGCCACCTTCGCTGAATCCGCCTCGAGCGCATAAGGCACCGCCCCGACGTGACTTCTGGCCATGACCTGCTGATCCGCCCCACTCCCAACCGTGGTCTGGCTCCAAAGGTCCGCCGTCGCGCGAAACGCCGCCACACACTCCCCACCCAGCACCACCTCGAACCGCCCACTCCCAGCCTCAGCCTTGACCGCATCAGGCGTGCACTTCGCGTTCCCCCCGACCGCGGCATCGTAGAACGCGACCTTGACCTCGACCTCGTTTGGATACGCCTTCCCATCCTTGTCCGTGACCGTCCCCGCATAGGTCAGCGGCGCCACGGTGGGCGCGCCGGTCGCGAGCACGCGACCGATCCAGAAGCCACTCGCGGTCAGACCAACAGCGCCGAGGATGGCGACCACGATGAGGTTGCGACGCTGCATGGCGAGCATCTCCAGACGGGATAGTGCGTCTCATCAACAGGTTGGCCTGCTTGGCCCGAAGCACTTCAAAGACTTGCGCGCGGAGCGTAGTCGCTGGTGAACGCGCGAGCAAGGGGCCGTGCCGCGCGCGCAGACGGGCAGCCCGGCGGTCGTCGAACCCACCATGGACGTGGAGCGTCGGTCACCGGGCAGCCGCCCGCCGGTCCGCTCCCCCGACTCGGCCATGGCCGTGCGATCAGACAACTCCCAAGAATCTCTAGCGATCGGCCCGATTCGAGCGTTCGCCCTGCGCACGGCCGAGTCCGTGCGAGTGCGAACCACTCGCCATTTCAACGCCCCCGCCAAAGCCAACACGCCCTCGCCCGTCCTTGCCACCTCCCGCCCGCCCGCAGTACTGTCCCGCCCGCGACACCTCGCCGCCCGAACGAAAGAGGACCGATGGCCCCCCTACGCCCCCCGGCGCGCCTGCCAGCGGCCTTGGCCTGCCTGGTGCTGACGCTGCTGACCGCTGCGACCGCGTACGCCGCGCCCGCCCCAGACACGGCCGCCGCAACCGTCACCGAAGCCGAAGCCTTCGCCACTCGCGCCAAAGAACGATTCAAAGCCAAGGACTTTCAACGTTCCGCCAAGCTGTTCATGCAGGCGTACGCCCTGAGCCACGAACCGGCGCTCGTCTACAACGCCGCCCGCGCCTATGAAGAAGCGGGCATGGCGGGCGACGCGGCAAGCCTCTTCCGTCTGTACATCAGCTTGACCGACGACGCGGATGGCATCCTCGAAGCTCGCGGACGGATCAAGCGGCTCGAGGCCAAGGAACCCGCAGCGCCGACGGCCCCAGCCGCAGCCCTGCCGTCGGAACCTACCCAGGTCTCGGCAAACGCCAACCTGCCGCCGCCGCCCGACTGGACCCGCTGGGCCATCACCGGAGGCGCCGGGCTGACGCTGACGGCCGGGGTCGTGCTGCTGTTTGTCGGCAGGGCGGGCACCGATGACGCAAACGCCCGACTGACCAACAACCGCGCGGCCTACAACGACGCCTTCGACACGGCGCAAACCCAATGGTGGGCGGGGGCCGGTCTGACCGGTCTCGGCGTCGGGCTGACCGGTCTGGCGACGTGGCTGTGGCTGCGTGACGAGCCCGGCGCGGTGGCCGTGGTCCCGGCCGTCGACGGCGTGACAATCGCGTACCTGTTCTGATTGCGGTGGTGGAGGCCCCTATGATGTTGCGCAGCTTCGCCTTTGTGATGGCCGTCGTGGGAGTCACGTCGGCGTGCATGGGCGACCGCGTCAGCGACGCGCAGTTGAAGGCGAACGAGGCGAAAGCCAAGGCCGACGCAGCGGACTCGCAGGTTTCGGACGCCGAAATCGCCGACGCCCTCGAGGACGCTCTCGGCGACGCCGTGGAGGCCGACGCCAGCGATGCAGCGACCGACATGCTCGGCGACACCGACACCACGACGCCCCCGTGCAAGTCCCCCAGCGACTGTCCCGACCCTTTGGACCTGTGCATCGCCGGAGCATGCCAGCCGCAAGTCGCATGCAAGTCCGACAAGCAGTGCGCAGACCAAGGGCACGTCTGCGACCAGACCAAGGGCGTTTGCGTGGCGTGCTTGATCGACGGCGACTGCGACGACGGCAAGTCCTGCAAGGCCCAGACGTGCATACCACCCGCAGCCACGTGCGCCGCCACCAAGGACTGCCCGTCAGGCCAGGTCTGCGACAAGACCGCAAGCCTTTGCGTCAGCTGCATTGACGACAACGACTGCGAAGTCGGGCAGTTCTGCACCCAGACGGTCTGCAAGCCCGATGCGTGCACGGCGAGCGAAACGGCCTGCGCAGACGCGACGACCCGCAAGGTGTGCGCGGCGAACGGGTCGGTATGGGCGGAAACGAAGTGTACCGACGGTCTGACCTGCATCGCCGGCGAGTGCGCCAAGACCATCTGCACGCCCGGCGCAAAGCAGTGCGCCGACGGCGAGAACGGCATCGTGACGTGCAGCTTGAATGGTACGGCGTGGGGCGTGGCGGCACCGTGTCCGACCGACGCCACGTGCAAGGACGCCATCTGCGCGCCCCACGTGTGCGTGCCCAATGCAAAGAAGTGCGACGCCCAGGGTGGCCTGCTCAGTTGCGCTCCCGACGGCCTGAGCGAGATGACGTGGTTCTGCCCGGCCACCCAGGACGGCAAGGGCCAGACCTGCGTGACCGAGGCGGGTGCGGCGGTCTGCAAGGCGCAAGCGTGCGTGCCCGGTACGTCCTTCTGCGACAACGCAAAGGCGATGACCTGTGCTGCGAACGGCCTGTCGTCGAGCCTCAAGGCCGATTGCAGCCTTGCCGCCAGCGACGGCAAAGACCAGCTCTGCCTTGACGGCGGTTGTGTCCCTGCGGCCTGCAAGAAAGACGACAAGGTCTGCGCGGACTTCACGACCCTGGCGACCTGCAACGCGGCAGGCAACGGCTACGACAAGACCCCGTGCGGCGACGGCAAGGCGTGCGAGAACGCCGTTTGCGTGGCGCTGGTATGCGCGCCGGGCCAAGCGACCTGCGACGGCCTCAAGGCGGTCAAGTGCAACACTTCGGGCACGGCGAGCGCGGTGGTCGAGGACTGCGGGGTCAAAGGCAAGGTCTGCGTCAACGGGGGTTGCGCGGCGAAGGTGTGCACGGCGGGACAGGTGCAGTGCCAGGGTGCAGCGGTAGGCACGTGCAAGGCTGACCTCACAGGCTGGGACTTGAAGGCGTGCGGTACTGGCGAGGTCTGCGCCGGCGGCAAGTGCGCGGCAAAGGTGTGCGAGCCGGGGGCGATCGCGTGTTTGGACAAGGTGATCCGGGCGTGCAACGGCCGTGGCACGTCCTGGGTGACCGTGCAGGACTGCGCGAAGACCGGTCAGGGGTGCGCGGGCGGCGAGTGCGTGGCGGCGACTTGTGTGGCGGGGACGGTGACGTGCGCCGGCGACAAGGTGGCGACTTGCAAGGCGGACGGCAGCGGGTATGCCGAGGCTTCTTGCGACGATGGGAATGGTTGCACGGCGGATGCGTGTGCGCTCTCTGGCGGCGTCGGCAAGTGCGAGAGCGTGGCCGTGGCAGGCGCCGCTTGCAGCGACGGCGACGGGTGTACGGCGAACGATTCCTGCAACGCCGCGGGGGCTTGCGTTGCAGGACCGGCGAAGACTTGCGGTGCCAACGCGACGTGCGCCAAGGCGGATGGGGCGTGCTCGTGCGACATCGGTTTCGTCGGCGATGGACAAACCTGCAAGTGCGGGCTGCAGATGGTGACCGTCGACGTGGACGGCAAGACGGTGTGTGCGCCGGATTACCCCGCGTGGGGGATCCGGCCGG
>JBMOIG010000249.1:0-3862 GCA_049317445.1 Myxococcota bacterium
GTTACGTCGGTTCGACCCGGACCATGAGCTACACGGTATTCGGCCGCGGCGTGAACCTTGCGTCGCGTCTGTGCAGCATGGCGACGGCCGGAGAAGTGCTGGTTGCTCCTTCGACCTATGAGGCTGTCAAGGACTACGTGAAGGCCGACGAGCTGCCCGAGACGTTCCTGAAGGGCATGGCAGACCCCGTGCGCCCGGTGCGTGTCTCGTTGCTGCAGGAGCCGGTGTGGAAGTCGATCACGTCTCCAAACAGCAACACGCCTTCGCCTGACGCAGCGGCACCGGTCGCTCCGACCGTGTCGGCGCCTGCCATCCCGCACACGGGACGGTACGAGCCTTCGGCCAGCCCGCGCGCGGCGACGGCATCCTGAAGCAGGCACGTCCGGGGCACTGAGGAACGCTAGGGGTACGAGACCGCCGCCTCACGCCGCAGGATCTCGGTCGTCAGCACTTGCGCTGCGTGCTGCCACTCTGCCTCGAGCATTGCAAGATCACCCTTGAGCTCATGCAGTTGCAGTGTCCGGCAGTGATCTCCCATCGCCTTGAGGTGCACGCCGACGCCGCGCAGGCCGAACTGGGCCGCGGACGACGTCATGCGGTGGCAAACCCGTCGGATCTCCAGATAGTCTTGGTGATTGAGGGCATCCTGCAGGCTGCGGAGGTCGCGCGGCATGTCCGCCACGACAAGACGCATCAGGTCGACCACCAGTCCGGAGGTGCCGTCGGGGTCCAAGACGTCAAGCTCCGCCAACTTGGCCAGATTGACGCCGGACTGCGCCTCGGTCCCGGCGCTGACTTGCCGGTGCGTGTGGCGGTGGGGCGGCAGCGCGCTGGCCAAGTTGGCCAACAGCTCGTGAAGCTTGTCGAATTGCAGAGGTTTGGACAGGTAGTCGTCCATGCCGAAGGCCAAACAGCGGTCGCGGTCTTCCGTCAGCGCGTGGGCGGTCATGGCGATGATCGGCACCTTGCCGCCGCGAGCCACGGGAAGGGCGCGGATGCGTTGGGTCGCTTCGTAGCCGTCCATCAGCGGCATCTCGCAGTCCATCAGCACGACGTCGCAACCGACCGACTCAAGGGCCTGCAGGGCCTCGATGCCGTTGCCCGCCGTGTCCACATGGCAGCCCAAGCGGGTCAGCACGGCGACAATCAGGTTGGTGTTGACGGGGTTATCCTCTGCCACCAGGACGCGAAGGCGGGGTTCGATCGGCGGCAGACTGCGGAGCGTCGAGGACGAACGATGCCGTTCCGGGAGCCGGGCCGTCGGGGCAGCGAGCGTCAGTGGCACGATGCAGCGGAAGGTCGAGCCCACACCCTCGGTGCTCTCGACTTGGATCGAGCCACCCAGCAGCTTGATCAGGCGGTCGGAGATGGACAGACCCAGACCGGTTCCGCCAAAGCGGCGTGCGGTGGACGAGTCGGCCTGCTCGAACGCATCGAAGATCCGCCCCAGCGCCTCAGCGGGGATGCCGACACCGGTGTCGGTCACTTCGATGACGAAGCTCGCCACGTGGGGGCCCTCGGGGGTTGCCGTCACCCGGATGTCGATGTTGCCCTTGTCGGTGAACTTCGCGGCGTTGCTGCAGATGTTGACGATGATCTGGCGCAGCCGGCCCGAGTCGCCGACCACGTGGTGCGGGGCGTTGCTGGGATAGGTCAGGCGGATGTCCACCGGCTTGTTCTTCAGCAGCGGAATCGTCAGCTCCAGCGCCTCTCCCAGCAGAACTTCGAGATCGAAGTCTGTGTCCTCGCGCGTGATGTGGCCGGCCTCGATCTTGGACAAGTCAAGAATATCGTTAATGATCGCTAGTAGCGCGCGGGCTGAGATATCGATCGCCTCGAGATAGCCGCGCTGCGTATCGTCCAGCGTGGTGTCCGCGAGCAGTCCGGTCATGCCCAACACGCCGTTCATGGGGGTGCGGATCTCGTGGCTCATGGTCGCCAGGAACTGGCTCTTGGCTCGGCTGGCGGCCTGAGCGCGCGTCGACGCCTCCTCGAGCTGGCGGTTCGACTCGAGCATCGCCGCTTCGGCCCGGTTGCGTTGGATGGCGCTGCCGATCAGGTGCGCCATGAAGCGCAGCATGTGCGCCTCGAAGTCCTGCCACACGCGCTTGCTCCGCACGGAGTCGAAGCCCACGAAGCCAAGCAGGGCGCCCACATGGATCATCGGCACGACGATCAGCGACTGGATGCCTTGCGGTTGCAAGATCTCGCGCTCGGCGGCCCAGTCCTGCGGCAGGTCGGCCACGCT
Source organism: Myxococcota bacterium (assembly GCA_049317445.1). GTDB lineage: Bacteria > Myxococcota_A > UBA9042 > UBA9042 > UBA9042 > CAJBNH01. The sequence goes on from JBMOIG010000249.1 coordinate 2,249, forward strand.
GGAAATGCGAATGTCTCGCAGGGCCTCGAGCTCAACGACCCAGCGGGGAAAGATGGAGCAGGGCACGTCGCGCAGGTTTTCGATCTCAGGCGTGATTCCGGGCGCACACCACTCGTGTGTGTTGTCCATCAGCTGGTGGTTCGCGTCGAACTGGAAGACGTAGACGCGGTCGGCGTCGATGAACGTGCCGATACGTCCCAAGGACTCGTTGACGACTTCGTCGACGCCGCGGGTGGTGATGTCCACGAATTCGGTCGTCAGCTCGCGCAAGTGGCTCTCGAACTTGGCGCGATACGAGGCCTCGTGCTCGGCGCGGAGTCGGTCGCTGACGTCGCGGGAAAAACCCACGGTGCCGAGCATGGTGCCGTCCTTGGCGAACACGGGCGACTTGAAGGTCTCGAACCAGATGCGGTCGCCCTCATGGCTGATTTCTTCGACGACGGTCTTCTTGTGGCGACGGGTGAGCACCTCGGCGTCGTCGGCGCGATACGCCTTGGCGAGATCGTGCGGCCACACGTCGAAGTCCGTTACCCCAAGGAATTCTGCGGTAGTCTCCCGCCCCGCGGCCTTTGCGAATGCGCGGTTCACGGCAAGAAAGCGGCTCTCGGCGTCCTTGAGCCAGACCAGGAAGGGAAAGGTGTCGAGGATCGACTGCAGGTAGGCGGTCTGTCGCCAGCTGGCCTCGACCGCAGCCCCTAGCGCATCGATGGCCTTGTTCAGGTGGGTCAGATTTCGCGCGGAAGCCAGCAACTCACCTTGGGAATTGCCGAAAAGGCGCGCCTCGAACTGCTGCCGCCTGCCGGCGACCTCCAGCTCGTAGGTGCAGGTCGTTGGCGTCCCTTGGCGCAGCGCTTGGGCACCGGCGTCGGCAAGGGCCTTGGCCACTTCGGGCGGCAGCACCTCATCCGGGCGCTTGCCGATGAAGAACGAGGGCGGGACAAGCAGGTCGGCTTCGTCACTCGCCTGATAGGACGTGAACCGGCCGTTGGCATCCAGATGGAAGAACAGGTCCGGCCGCGCCTCGAGCAGCGAGCGCAGGTCTTCGGTGCCCAGCACACCTTGGTCCAAATCCTGCGTTGCGGGGATGGCTTTCGCTTCCTGTTGCATTCAGATGCACCATCGCCGCAGTGGGCAACGTGATTTCCGCTTCTCCGGCCGATGCGGCGGGGCCGTTCGCGCGCTGGATGGCGCGAACCTAGCCCGTCTCGGCGAGTCTGGTCAAGTGAAGCCCCGTTGGATTGGACGGCCGACTTCCGTACTGCCTGGCAGGGTTCTGGTCCGACGAGTTCGGCGGTGTTGCGAACCTGCGCCACCCCGGCGCGCACTTCACGTTGACCGGTTCGTGAGAGGGCGCTACGGTCCCCCAGCCGCGCCGGCACCAGATCGCACCGCCGCGCCGGAGTTCCATGCCCAGTCCCGCTGATCGTCACCACGACACAGAGCGCCCGCAACGCCGCGCGATGCTGGTCTCCGTGCAGCTGCCCGACGTCCCGGACGCGGAAGTCTCCGTCTCACTGGACGAGCTCGAACACCTGTGCAAGGGGTTGGGCCTGACCGTCGTGCATCGGCTGACCCAGAAGCGCCCGAACCTGACGGCGGCGCTGCTGCTGGGCG
>JBMOIG010000250.1:0-3848 GCA_049317445.1 Myxococcota bacterium
GGCGGGGGCCAGGAATTCGGTGTGGGTGCGCAGGATCGGTCCCTGCTGGTCGCCGATCGCGGACTCGATCCACTCCCGGGTGCGGGCCGCGGTCCACATGCCATGCACGATCGGCTGGTCCAGACCGGCCAAGCGCGCGGCCGCCGGGCTGCGGTGGATCGGGTTCAGGTCGCGGCCAACCTCGGCAAAGCCCGCCATGTCGAACGGCGTGTGGTCGGTCGTGCGGGCAATGGTCTTGCGTGTCGCAGGCTTGGCCGCGATTGCCGGAGCCGCCAGCAGCGCGGCCACGGCGCGCACCGGGTGCTCGCGCAGCTCAGCCGTTTGGTCCAGAGACACCGTGCCAAGGACCCGACCGTCCTGCGTCAGCGCGCCCTGCGCCCGGAAGGTCGGCAGACCCTTGCGCGGCCTTGTCTCGCCCAGCGTTGCTGACAGCGACAGCGGCTGACCGACGGCGATCTCAGCCTCCCACCGCACCCAAGGCTGGGCGCGCAGCAGCTCGACCGCTGCCGCATCGGTCGGCAGCAGGTGCAAGGACACGGGCTCGTCGGCACGCAGCTTGAGCGGCGTTCGGCCATAGGAACCGCGCACGAAGAAGGCGGATTCCACCGTTGCGCACACCACCTTGCCGCGCAGCAGCGTGCAGGTCGTGTGCAGGGTTCGGCCAGCGTCGGCGTCCTCGACCCGGGTTGCGCGTGCCGTCACCGTCACCGCTTCACCCGCCTGCACGGGCCAGCCGGGGCCGGCGGCGATGCGGTTCTCGAGATGCACCAGCCGCAACAGGCCCTCGGCCAGCTCGTCGCAAGACAACACTTGGAACAGCGGCTCCCACGCCAGCGAGAAGGCCAGATCCAACGCCGTCGGCTCGTCTGCCCTTCGTCCTGCGCCACCCGTCAGTGCCCGATAGGCGTCCGCCTGCTCTGCCGACAGCGAGACCGTGGCGGTGGCCGATGCGAACAGCGGTGTCGGGGCCAGCGCACGACCGAACAGCGCCTGGTGATAGAAGTGGCCCAGCGCGTTGGCATTTGCCGTCTCGTCGGTGAGGAACGCCGTGTCCCCCCCCGCCAGCACCTGACGTTGCAGCGAGAAGGCGTAGGTCGCCCCCTGTGCATGGCCGGGTGCCGCGGCGACCTGCACCTCGACGACCACCTGCTCTGCGGCCCCCAGACGCACGACGACGCGGTCTGGCGAGCGGCCCGGACCCTGCCAGACCAGCGAGCTCGCGACGCCATCGGCCGCGGCTTCGACCCGCAGCGTCGCACCCAGCTCGGCAAACAGCAGCGCCTGCACGGGGTTGGCCGCGGGTCGGGTGCCCTCGAAGATGCGTGCCGGGCCACACAGGGTGGCCAGCGGTCCACGGAAGGTGGCGGCGACCCACGGCAGCCACGCGTCGCGCGCCACTGGCCCGGTCACGTGCAGCACGGTTGCCGACGCGGCCGTCTCTGCGCGAATCGCGGCGGGCAGCGTCAACGCCCGCGGGGCCTTGCGGCGGTCATCGGCGTCGGCGGGAGAAACCCCAAGCGCCAGCAGGTGTTCCACCGCCGCACGGTCGAACCGACCCAACAGGTCGGCCACGGGTTCGTCGACGCGGCCGATGCCCTGCACCGCCTCAGGTCCCGGAATGATCAGCACCGCGTCGGCGGGAAAGCGCGGGTCGTGCGAGGTCCACAGCGAGTCGGCCTTGAACCAGCGTCGCACGGCGCCATCCAGCACCGGCACGAAGCAGACAGGCTTGCCGGGGCGCGCGCAGACCTTGTGCACGAAGAAGCGGGCGTCGACGGTGTGCAGGCGCGTGGTCGCCGCCTCGGGATACGCCGCCGCGAACTTCGCCAGCACCGCGTGGGGGGCGTCCAGCTCGGCCAGATCGGTCAGGACGCTTGCGATCTCTCGATTCTGCTTGAGGTTGCCTGCGCGGCGTCCGGCCAGCCTCGCCTCGGCGCGGCGCAGCGTATCGGCGACGCGTTCGCGGTAGCTGCGGTCCGGCCATACGCCGTCGTCATAGCGGCCGCCGGTCCCCGTCGCCATCAGCTCGACCATACGTTCCAGCACCTGCGCCCACGTCATGCGCTCCAGGTCGCCGAAGTAGGGGCGCGAGGTCTGCGCCAGGGCCGCCAGAATCTCATCGCGGCGCTTGGCCACGGCGTCTGCATCGCCCGCCACCTGGTCCAACAGCCGGCCACAGCGCGCCGCGGCGTTGTCCAGGTAGTGGATGTCGGCGTCCAGCTGGCTGCGGCCCGAGGTCACACCGCCGTGCACCTGATGGGTGTGGACCCAGCGGTCGGTGCCTTGCGCGTCGACCAGCGCCTGCTTGACCTGCGGCGAGGTGCACGCCTCCTTGCACGCCATCGCCAGCGTTCCCAGAAATACCGCATCGACCGGCATCGCGGGCATGCCGTGTTGTTCCGACCACTTGCCGGTCAGCAGCTCGGTCGCCCGCGCCTCGGTCGCAATCCCGCCGCCCACGCACAGCACCAGATTCGGCTGGCGGCGCACGGTGTCGTAGGTGTCCAGCAGCAGGTCGTCCAGTTCCTCCCACGAGTGGTGGCCCCCAGCCTTGCCGCCTTCGATGTGGATGAAGATCGTGTGTTGCGGCGCGGCCTTGGCGATCCTCACCACGTGCTCGACCTGCGCCACCGTGCCGGGCTTGAAGGCGTTGAGCTTCATGCCCAGACCGACCAGTTCGTCCAGCAGCGCCACGGCGTCGGCCACCTCGGGGATGCCGGCGCTGACCGTCACGCCTGCGATGGGAAAGCCCGCCTTGCGCGCCTTCTGGATCAGCCGACCGCGCTTGACCTGCAGGTCCCACAGCCACGGGTCCAACAGCAGGGTATTGATGGTGAATTCGCGCCCGGGTTCCAGCGTCTCCGCCAGCTCCTCCATGCGCGTCCACCAGACTTTCTCCGTCGGCTGCCCGCCGCCCGCCAGCTCGGCCACGTAGCCCGCATTGGCCGCCGCCGCGATGATGGGGGCGTCCCCTGTCGTCGGGGTCATGCCGGGCAGGATGAAGGGGGACAGGCCCGTGGCGCGCGTGTAGCGATTGTCCAGTGCGATCGCGCCGTTGGGCAGCCTGACCAGGCCCGGGCGGTCATCGGCATAGCGCACGGTGCCGCTGCCGTCCGGCGCTCCGTCGAAGAACGACCGCCGCCCCTCGCCGGTGCCCAGAAACGCCGTCTCCAGTCCAGAACCTCGCAGAATCGTGCGCGTCAGCCGCCCCACGCCGTCGCTTGGGCCCAGATCGATCACATGCTGCACGCCCGGCCGCTCGACCAGCTGCCGCACCGTGTCCGCCCAGCGCACCGGCCGCACGAACTGGTCGACCATGATCGCCTCGGTCAGGTCCACGTCGTCGTTCATGCGTCGGCCGTCCGAGGGCGACAGTGCCTCCATCCGCAGGGCAGAACCCTCGATGCGGAAACCGATTTCTTTGACAGACCGGCGCATCCCGTCCAGCCCTGCCTGCATGTGCGTGCTGTGGAATGGGGCGCCGACGACCAGCGCCTCGCCCACGAACTGCAGCGGCTTGCCCGCGAACTTGCCCTCGCGCTTCAGCTTTGTCTCGACGTCGCCTTGGGCCGTCAGGGCCGCCCGCAGCTGGTCGATCGACGCAACCGGACCGCTGACGACGTGTCGCGTGCGGGTGTTGTACAGCGCGATGGCCAGCTGCCGGTCCAGCGGCAGTGCCTGATTCACGCGCGCGACCACCGCCTCCAGCCGCTGCGACGTCGGACCGGCCACCGCCAGCATCGGCGACCCCACGGGCCCCGTCTGCTCCGCGCCGCCGCGGAACGACCGTGCCATGTGCAGACCCTGCCAGGCGAAATAGCGCACGTAATCCAGCAGTCGCGGCAGCT
>JBMOIG010000251.1:0-3847 GCA_049317445.1 Myxococcota bacterium
GTGCACAGTGGCCACGGGCCAGACACGACGCTGGCGGCAGAGCTCGCGACCAACCCCTATCTGGGCTACCTGCGCCGCGAGAAAGGGCCGGCCGGCGGCAGTCGGGACTGGTAGGCCACCTGAGGACGCGGTACAACGGTCGCTGCAACTCTGCGAAGTTTCGGGAGGACGTCATGGCGAGAGCGATGCGCTCAGTGGGCACTTGGTTGGCGTGCTCGGCGGCGGCTTGTTGCGTCCTTGCGGGCGCGGTGGGCACTGCCGGGGCCGCGGTTCCGGGGCAGGTCACGGTCGAGGGCCTGCTGATGGCGGCTGGCGGCGGTGGTCCGGTGGCGGATGGCAACTATGCGATCCAGTTCCGAATCTATGGTCAGCAGGCTGGCGGCGAGGCGCTGTGGTCGGAGGCCGCTGCTCAGGTGCCGGTCGCTGGGGGACTGCTGACGGCGACGCTTGGCGGTCAGACGGCGATCCCGGCGACGCTGACGGGCGCTGGACAAGGGCTGTGGCTGGGCGTGCAGGTGGGTGCGGACCCGGAGCTGCCGCGCAAGCCGCTGCTGTCGTCGTTCCAATCGCTGCGTGCGGCCATCGCTGAGGGGCTGGCGTGCACCGGCTGCGTCACGGAGGCGATGCTCGCCCCAGAGCTGCTGGCGGCGTTGGCGCAAAAGAAGGACCTGTCGAAGGTCGCCAGCTCGGGCAACTACGCTGACTTGATGGGAATTCCCGATCTGTCCGGATACGCCAAGGCGGGCTCGCTCTCAGCCGTGGCTTTCTCCGGGGCGTTCGCCGATCTCGAGGGAGGCCCGGACCTGACCGCCTACGCCAAGACAGCAGATCTGGCCAAGGTCGCCACTTCGGGCAGCTACGCAGACGTGACGGGCGGTCCCAAGCTGAACAGCGCGTGCGGAACTGGTTTGGTGGTCAAGGGGTTGAAGGCGGACGGCTCGTTGGACTGCGTGGTTGCGATGGACCCGACGGCGTTGCCGGCCGACGGCCTGAATGAGATCTCGAACAACCTGCTGACGAACGAGTTCGAAGAGAAGGTGGCCAGTGCCAAGGTCCCGATCGACATCCCCGACAACAACCCGGTTGGCGTAGCAGACACGCTCGACATTCCCGACTTCGGGACCGCCAAGTCCCTGACCGTGAGCCTCGAGTTGACGAATTCGGACATCAGCAAGGTCAAGGTCGTGCTGTACGACCCCGCATCCACCCTGTACGTGCTGTACGACAAGGGCGCGGTGGGGACGACGCTGAAGACGTCCTGGCCCGTGCCAAGCAAGACGGTGTCTGGCGACCTTGGCGCATGGGCAGGCAAGAACCCCAAGGGCAAGTGGTCGCTGACGGTGATGGACACAGGCTTCCTGAACAATACCAAGGACGGCAAGGTCGTTGCATGGAGCATCGCCGTCTCGACCGTCTCGAACCAGCGGGTGGTCGCCAACGGCCGTTTGGTGACCGATGGGGGCCTGCAGCTGCAGCGCGCCGACAAGCCTCCGGTCATCTGCGACGCCTCGAATGCCGGCTACATGTACTTCGACACCGTGCTTGGGAACTTCTATGGCTGCAACGGCAAGAACTTCGTGGCCATGTCGGGCGGCGTCACCCCGAAGAGCTGCGCGGAGACGCTGACCCTCGACCCGGCTTCGGTCAGCGGCACGTACACGATCGACCCCGATGGCACAGGTCCGGTGGCTCCGTTCCCGGTGCTGTGCGACATGACGACCGACGGTGGGGGGTGGACGGTGCTGGCGCGCTTGAACACGAATGACGGCACCAGTCGCGTGTTCGGCGACACGGCGTTCTGGAACAGCGCAAACGAGGTCGGCACTATCGCAGGCACCAGCGACTATTTGTCCAAGGCCTATGACCTGCTCGGCTTCACCAAGATCAACCTGAGCTACAAGTACCAAGGGCCAGCCACGATCGCCGTGACGTACACCAGCGCGACCAACACGAACAACTTGCGCAAGAACCTGAACCTCGCGCAGTCCAACGCCAATCCGGCCTGGACGCGGACCTGGTCCAGCGCCGCGCTGGCAACGCAATTCTTCGGGCCAGAGCTCAGGTTCCAGACCGTCGGCAACGACACCGATTACTCCCGCATCTGGTACAACTTGGTCGGCGTCGGCGCCTGCAATCAGGGCGGCTCGATCGGTCACATCGGCGACGCCGGCAGCAACAATTGGACGTGGGAAGTTGCGCGAGGCTCCGACTTGGACCCGGTCGGCTGCCAGCACAACACGTACCGGTTGGGCGTCGGCGCCAACTATGACCGCAAGAGCTGGGGCGTCACGGACGTCCAACCTGTCGCCTTCTACAACGAGGGCGTGATGACGTTGTCCGTCAAGTAGTGACGCGGCTGAAGCGCGAAGGGCAAATCGGCGGCACGCGGCACCGGATTCGCAGGTCTCGCCGACTGCATCTACCGGCACCGCGCGCTTGCGCCACGGCTCTCGTCGCCAGTACCATGAACGACTTGCGAAACGACGGGAGACGGCGCCTTGAGGCCCCGTTCCGCGGCGGGGGGACATATGGCCCAGGGCAGCGAGATCCTTGCGATTCAGAGACTGCGGCGTTCGACCTTTGCGGCCGCAGTGGCGCTGGTCTGGTTTGCAGCCTGCGAGTCTGACCCGGCTGCGGTGGCAGATGCTGCCGACAATGGTGACGACGCGGTGGGTTCGGATGTGGCGGGATCCGACGTGGTGACGCCGCCTGAGGACGTCACTTCCGACGTGCCCAAGGATGTGCCGACCGGCTTGTGCGCCGCCGGACCCTCGGTGTGTGACGACGGCAACCCCTGCACGGTCGACGAGTGTGACCCGGTGCACGGCTGCAGCTCGACGCTGAAGTTTTGCGCGCCCGACGGCGACAACTGCACGATCGACGGTTGCGACTTGGCCAGCGGCAACTGCACGTACACGCTGGACACCTGCGAGGACGGCAATGCGTGCACGGTAGGGACCTGCACCCAGGACGGCGGCTGCACCTTCGATCCCGCGAACTGCGACGACGGTGACGCTTGCACGGCCGACGGCTGCACGCCGGCGGTGGGCTGCCAGACATCCGCCGTGTCATGCGATGACGGCCTGACCTGCACGGTCGACTCTTGCGACAAGGTGACCGGCTGCAAGCACGAGAAGCCGCCGGGTGCCAAGTGCTGCGAGACCGTGGCCGACTGCGATGACGGCAACGTCTGCACCGTCGACACCTGCAACTCGGGCGTCTGCACCACTCAAGGCGTCGCGGGTTGCTGCGCTACAGCGGCCGACTGCGATGACGCCAACCCTTGCACCCTCGACAACTGCAACGCTGGCAGCGGCTTGTGTGGCAGTACGTTCTCGCCGGGTGCCGGTTGCTGCACGGCTGATGCCGACTGCGACGACGGCAACAGCTGCACCTTGGACCGTTGCTTCGGCAATGCCTGTGCACACGAGACGAAGTGCTGCACCAACGGCGCAGACTGTGCAGCTGGTGAGCCGGCGGCCTGCGCGGCTCCCGTTTGCACGACGGCGGGTTGCGCGGTTCAGGCCAAGGCGGGCGCGGGCTGCTGCACACCCCAAGTTGCGGCGACGGGCTTCGAGTTGGGCGACAAGTGGGCGGTCACCGTCGCTCCGGCACTGCTGGGGGCCTGGACGGCGTCGGTGGCCGGCAAGGGCGCGCTGGGTTCCGCGGGCTTGGTGTACGAGTCCAGCAAGGTCGGTCCGCTGCCGGGCGGTGGCTCGTGGGCGACGGCGCGGTTGGCTCCGGTTACGTTGCCGGCCGGCGTGCGCGCGGCGTTCTCGTTCGCATGGAAGGGCTCGCCGGGGCAGGGTGACCAGATCCGCGTGCGGGCCATCACCTCGATGGGCTC
>JBMOIG010000252.1:0-3818 GCA_049317445.1 Myxococcota bacterium
AGGGTTCGACGGCAAAGAGCGAGCTCCCGCGCCCGCCGTTTGCCTACACCCTGTCCCCGGCTTTGCGGGCGCAGCTTGCGCAGGCTTCAATTTCTGCACGCCAGGCGGTCGAGACCACCGTGCATGCCTACTCGCGTGCCGGCAAGCTGCCGCCGCTCAAGCCCAACAAACGCGGCGGCAAGCCTCGTCCGGCGGTCAAGAAGCTCGATGGCGACATGCTGGGGGACTGGCGGATTGCGATCGAGGACATCCCAGGGGAAGTCGAAGAGTGGCGCGTGTTGTTCACGCCCAACAGTGCCAAGCGTCGGATTGACGTTCACGCGGCCGGCCTGTGGAGCGTGATCTACAAGCGCTTCCGCGCCTCTTCCTCGCGGAGCTGACGGAAGAACGTCGGACCGTCCACGCATTCGACTTCGCCGCGCCGCACGCGTCGCGACTCGGCCAGGATCTCCGGTCTGACACGGTCGACCGGATCTGTGTCGGTCTCTCGCACTGTGCGGGCGCCGGCGCGGGCCGGAGCGGGCTTGGCCTTCTTTGGCGATGCGGGTTTCATCTGGAACCTCCGCCGGAATCGTGCACGCGCCGCGCGCCTGGTGCAAGCCGGACCCGTCGCGCCAACCAGGCCGACGCGTCCTCGATCGCGAGGCGACGCGTAGACGCCGGCGCGGAGCGACGTGTCGCGACGTCGTAAGAGACGTCTCTTTCGGCCGTGGGCGACGGCTATCGCTTGTGGATCGCACCGACGAACAGTGTGAACGCACGGCGGAAACGGACCTGGGCTTGCGGGCCGCTGCGGCCACACCTACCATCTGCGGCATGGCGACCGAACTCCTTAACGTTTCAATCCTCTTCAAGCCGTCGAAGAAGCTGCGCGGCGTCTGGGTCGCGCACGTGCTCGACTTCGAGCTGGTGACGCAGGGTGATTCGCTGAAGCACGCTTTCCAGATGGCGCTTGAGGCCATCGGTCTCGTCATCCTGGCGGATCGGGAGGCGGGCAAGGACCGGGCCCGGCGCAAGGCTCCAGCGCGCTACTGGGACGCTTTCCGCAGGGTGACGGAAGAGGGCCGCCCGATCGAGGAACTGGGCCAGGACGGCGACGCCGACGCCTTCGCGGTGGTCGCGCAAGTCTGGGTGATGGATCGCCCGGCTGCGCAGGAGTCGCCCAGGCCGCCAGCCAAGGCCAAGACCGCCCCCGCCAGCAGGCCGCAGAACTCCCAATCCATCGCGTGGGCGCTCTAAACAATGCCATGCCGATTCCGCGACTTGAAGCGCGCGCTGGAAGCATTGGGCGTCGAGGTGGTTCCGTCACCCGGTGGCAGCTCGCATTGGCTCGCGAAGAAGGACGGCGAGACGTATCCGATCCCTGCCGGCCACGGCGTCAAGACTGAGATCGACGACGTCTATCTGCGCGGTGTTTGTCGGGCGCTGAACCTTGTGCAGAAGGACTTGAAGGCGAAGCTCTAGCCGGCTCGAGGGTCCGACAGCCGTCGCGCGTCGACCAGCGACGCTTCCGCGATTCGGGGGGATTCCTGGGCTTCGGCCGCGAGGCGGCACCACCTGGTGATGCGCGGTTGGCGCGCCAGCTCGCGCACCAGGACGCTCAGCGCGTAGAACGGCGCGAACGCGAGCAAGAGTCCGAGCGTGGCGTCGAGCATCATCATGCCCTCACTCCAACATCGTCCCGAACCGGCGCCGGCTGGCATGCGGGCTGCGGTATGCGGCCGATGGCCTCGTTCTGCACCTTCGGCGGGGGCACCCAGCCCCAGCCCGGCCAGCCGATGTCCCGCTTTGGAAGTCGGAAGCCGAGGGGCGTTGGATCGTCAATTCCCGGTGTCGGCGCGGCGCCGCCCGTGCAGTGCTCGAGCCGCTCTCGCAGCAGGCCGCCGGCGTCGGCCAGCAGCGCCGCAGCCTTTCGGGGCGATAGGCGATCGTCGCTGATCAGCCTGCGGGCCTCGTCCAGCCAGGCGAGGATGTCGCGGCGTTCGGTTTCGCTTCGTGACCAGTCCATGTTCACCCCCGGCGGTGCGCGGCTACCTCGACGGGTTCGCGCGCGGCTTCGATTCGCGCCCCACGACGAAGGCCCGTGCGACCCCGAGAAGGCTGAGGGATAGGGGCAGCGCGGCGAGCTTCCAATCGCGGGTGGAAAACGCGATCGCGACGGAGCTTCCGAGCGCAGCGAGCGAGATCACAAGCGCGAACACCTGCCCCCACTTGCTGGCCGCAAGGTGGCCGCCGAGAGCAATCCGCTCGAGGTCCATGCGGTGCGACGCCTGCCGCTCCGCCAAGGCCATGATGCGTTCCGCGCCGTTCGGGACAACCTCGCCGTAGCGGGCTAGCGCCTCTGGATCCGGAAGCGGCCCCGACCGCTGCTCGAGGCGGTGTTCGACTTGGACCGACAGGCCCGACAGGCCGGATAACTGCGGCATGGCCACCTGACGGGCATGGGGCTGCGGCGGCCGCACGATCTTGTTGCGTGTCACGGCTTTGTGGTCCTGTCGGGTTCGTCTCGATCTGGCGGTGCTACCTGGTCAATGGCCTGCGCGATGTCGCCGCCGATACGCGCGAAGTCGCCTGCGATCACGTCCAGGTCCGACCGGGCAAGTGACGCTGCTGCCATGTACTCGGCGGGCGATGGGAACGTCATTGCGTCTACCGAGAAGGCCGAAAGGAAGCCCCACATGAAGCTGCGGTCTTTGGACACCGTCAACAGCATGTCGGCCAGCGGATCCTCAACGCTTGGAACTGCGCAAAGCAGCTTGTCCACCCGCTTGCGGATGGGCTGCTTCGTCGCCCTCTCCTCTCTCAGAATCTTCCTAAGTGCCGGCATCCATTCCACCTCGCGCTTGGCCTGCATTGTGGTCTAGTCCTGCTGGGCCTTGCAACTATTGAAACCAACACGCAACTGCAGTCGGTTTGTTCCTGCCGTCACCCCACCCCAACATCGTCCAACCCGCCGGCGGCGCCTGCACCTGGCCGCGGAAGGCGATCGACGCCGACGACCGGATCCGTGCCGGCGCCAGGTCCCGTGGGCGACAGGAATTCGTCGACCGCTCGGGCCGTGACTCGCCACAACTTGCCCAGGCGCACGCCCGGGAAGCGTCCGGACGAGACCAGGCGCAGCAGCCGCAACGGCTTGACCGCCATACGCGGCGCGGCATCGTCTAGCGTTAAAAGCGGTTCCATATCGCGAAGTTCCTCACCACCAGTGCAGACGGCGAAGCTTTTGATCGCGCCCGGGATCACGCGCCAGGTGTCCCCAAGGCGGCGACCCTCGAGCGCGCCGCTGTGCAGCCATCGATACACGCTGGCGGGCTCAACTCCGGCGTAAGTCGCGATTTCCTGAACGGTAAGCATCCGGCTTTGCTCCACGGGATCCGCTCCTCGGCGGCCCACCACTAGAGTAGGCACGCCTTTAACTGTGCGCAAGGTCTTTGACGGTCACTAAAGTTAGAGATAGCATCGAATCAGCGGTCGCCCCGCACGTTCCAAGCCCAAGAAACCCCGCCGGCGACGCCGGCAAGAGGAGCTCCCCGATGGCAAAGTTCCGAAAGAAGCCTGTGGTGATCGAAGCGTTCCGCTACGGCCACGACGACTCGCCCGACTGGATGGAAGAGGCGCTCGAGAAGGAATTCGCACGCGTTCACGAGTCCCCTGCGCGCATCGCCATCGACACGCCCGAAGGCACGATGACCGCCAGGCGCGGCGACTGGGTGATCCGCGGCATCCACGGCGAGATCTACCCGTGCAAGCACGAGATCTTCCAAGCCACCTACGAGCCGGCCGAGTAGCCGTCGCGGGTCGACCGACGACGCATCGCC
>JBMOIG010000253.1:0-3814 GCA_049317445.1 Myxococcota bacterium
GGCCTACCTGAGCCGCGATCCGACCAAGGAGAGCCGCTTCGCCCTCTTCTTCGCCAAATGCCGCAACGACCTCGACAAGCTCGGCATCGGCGAGTCGACCGCGCGCAACTGCATCAAGGCGCGGCTGGTCTATGACGTGCTGCCGACCGAGCTACAAGCGGCGCTGTTCTTCTCGCAGGTGGTCGAGCTGACGCGAGTGGCCGACCCAACCGCGCGCACGCGCCTGGCCGTGGCCGCGGTGCAGGGCGACTGGACGGTGCGGCAGCTGCGCGATGCGGTGGGGCATGTGCTGGCAGGTGGCGAAATCGATGGCGATCCGTCGGCGCCGGGCATCCAACCACCCACCGAGGATCTCGCCGACGACGGTCCCAAGCCGCAGGCCGGGCGGCTGGTGACGTTGGCCGAGAAGTGGTCGGCGCAGGTCGACGCCTGGAGCGGGCGCTGGGCCAAGGTCGACCCGGGCAAGGTGCGGGGGGCGCAGCGCAAGCGGCTGCGGGCGGCGCTGGCGCAATTGCGGGGCAAGATCGAGGCGTTGGAGGGGGCGTTGGGCGATTAGACGGAATGCCAAGCGTGCGACCGATCCCTTTCAGCCCCCCGCCGCCAACCCCTGCAACCGCGCCTGCATCCGCGAAATTCGGCCGGCCCGCTGTGGCCCGACCACGTTGCCCTCCAGCAGGGTGTCCAGGTCGGGATGAGCGAGCATCTCCCGCGCCCAGGCCGACAGGCACGTCCGCACCTTCGGATCGGCCTGAGTCGCGACCACGCCGAAGTCCGGCAGGCCCTCGACCAGGCGGCGGCGGATGCCCTCACGACCCCGCAGTCACGCGCGTAGCGGGCTTGGCGCGGTGCGTCCCATCGCGCTCTCCAGGAAATACGCCGGACAGCCCCCTGTTGCGCTGTTCTTCGGGAAACGTTTCGTCGCCGTGCATGACGATTACAACAGGCATGGTTCTTGACAGGACGTTTACCCACCCTCCGACCCCGCCTCCCCGCCCAAACGGTAGGCGTCCGCCACCGCCCGCTCCAACGCCGCGACCTCAGCGTCGGTCAGCATGTCGAAGTGCGCCTTGCGCTTGGCAGGCGACAGATGCAGTTGGTTCTGCACGCACAGCTTGATGAACAGGGCTGCCTTGCGGTCGGGCAGGTCGACCACCGCCTGCATCGCGTCTCGGGCCTGCTGGTAGCGCACCAGGAAGTCCAGTTCGGCCTTCAGCTCGCTTTCGATCGTCGCTTCGATCCAGTCGAACAGGCACTCGGCCGCCGTCGTGGCGTCGAAATACCGATAAAGGGCCGCGGTCTCGCCATCGACCTGCAACGACCCGTCTACGCGGAGCCGCCAGTCGATTACTTCGAGCAAGGGCCGGGATACACGTTCCAGGCAGCGGTCGTACTCCGTCCTACGCGAGAGCATCACGGCGGACACCGGGAAGATGAGGCCATCGGGGGTGAACCCGCCGCGCGCCAGGACGTAGTGGATGAGCCACCGATGCAGGCGGCCGTTGCCGTCCTGGAACGGATGGATGTAGACGAATCCGAACGAGGCCACCGCCGCCAGAACGACCGGGTGCAGCGTGTTCTGGTTGCGGCGCATGAGTTCGAGAAGGCCAGCCATCAGCCACGGCACGTCGTCGGGCTTGGGCGGCACGTAATGCACGCGTTCGGCTGACCAGGACAGGGTCTGGCCGACGTAGTTCTGGTCGACCCGGTAGTCGGCGTCGCGGAACCGCGGATCCACGATGGCGTTTTGCAGGGCCACGACCGCGGGCTTGTCCAGGTCGCCCCGGTCCGCGGCCGTCCGCAGCAGCGTGATGAACCGCTCGGCCCGGGACGGGTTCGGCACCTCTCGCTCGATCTCGTAGGACGACATCGTCTCGCGCGTGTAGAGGTAGTTGACGGCGCGCGCCAGCACCTGCGGGTCGTAGTCCGCGACGATGGACCGCGCGCGCGCCGCGAGGTCGGCGGACTGCCAGCGGCGCAGACGCTCGGTGCGCAAGACGACGGGGGAGAAGCGTTGGTCGCCAAGGAGGTTGTTGACGATGCGGTGCCGGCCCGAATTGCGCGGCGGCCCCGCGAAATACGCGTCCGGGTCGAGCAAGGGGACGTAGTTGCCGGTCTCGAGGTCCAGCAGCGCGAGTCGCCGCCCGGTCAGGTACTCGTAGAAGAACCAAAGTCGGCGAGCATACTTGCCCAACGGCTTGGCGCGGATGTGCTCGGCGAGCTGGTCGGCGTCCAGGCGCTCCAGCAGGATGGCCAGGACGTCAAGCGCCAACGGTTCGTGCTTGAGGCAGAACTCGAGGTGCGCAGAGGGCGTCGAGGCCGGCGTCGCCGCACGAGCGAACACCTTGGTCACGAGGTCGCCGTCGTGCAGTTCGCGCGGCGACCCCTTGCGCAGCGCGTACGACAACTGCCGGGGACGCGGCACCTTGACGCCGAAGTGGTCGATCAGCCATGCATAGCCGATGGGGTCGGTGTCGTCGGGTGGTTCGAAATGCATGGGCCCTCTGGGAAACGGTTATCCCGTCTGCAAGAAAGCTTACTGCTGGCTGACAATGTTGCAAGACGTTTACTTTCCCTGGCGCCTCCGCGGGCTGCTCCTCCCTTCCGGTTGCCGGAGGAGGGGTCCGGCGGCACGGGACACCGCCGTGACCACCACCGCACTTGCGGTCCTGTCGACGGAAGATCCGCGGGTTCCGCAGGCTGCGCCGGCATCAGGCACACCAACACCCGAGTTCGTTGGGGTCCGGGTCGGGCCAGCGATTCGCCGGTGCAGATCTCGGCACGCGGGCGGCGCGTTCCTTAGCCATTACCGTGAGTATCGCCGGTCCTTGCCACGTCCAGGCTGTTCGCGCCGGTGGTGGTTTGGAGACCCATGCCCTCATGCGAGCGCGCGTTGTCAGTCGCCGTAGCCAAAGACCCCGACGGGGCTGGTTCTGTCGATGGTCGTACCGTCGCCGAGTTGCCCGTACACGTTCCGGCCCCAGCACTTGATGATAGAGCCTGCAAGGAGGGCGCAAGTGTGCAAGTCGCCAGCCGAAACGGACACTGCCTTGCCGCCGAGTGTAGAGACCGCTATCGGCGATGCTGCGGCCATCGTGCTTCCTGCGCCAAGTTGGCCGCTTCCGTTGGACCCCCAGCACTCAATGCCGCCGCCCGCCAGGAGGGCGCAGGTGTGGCTGCCGCCTGCGGTTATCGCCGTCGCGCCGGTGCTGAGGCCGTTCACGACGATGGGCACAGCACTGTTCGTCTTGGTTCCGTCGCCGAGTTGGCCGCCACTGTTCGCGCCCCAGCACCTCACGGATCCGTCTGCAAGCAGCGCACATGCGTGGGAGGTGCCTGCCGTCAATGCCATAGCTCCGGGCAACAGCCCTACGACGGGCCCGGGGACTGCTCTGCTCGCCGTTGAGCCGTCACCAAGCTGACCGGAGGCGTTCCATCCCCAACAGCGAACCGCTCCGCTCGCGATCGCACAGGTGAACTGCGGAACCGGCGGACAATTGCGTGGCACCGGCTAGCCCCTGGACGATCACCGGAGCGGTCCGGTCGACCGTCGACCCGTCACCAAGTTGGCCATAGCTGTTCCATCCCCAGCACTTCACGTTTCCCGGCCACCGCAACGCCCGAAACTCCGCCGACCGCCCGCCCCACGCCAACGTCCGCGAAATCCGCCCGGAACCTGACGGGCGCAGAGGCCTGATGATTCGTCACATCTTCCTCGCGTCTACGACCGGCACGTCTGATCGAAACGTGTAGCCCTAGCGACGGGATCGCGCCTCACCCCGTCGCCTTTCGGCGCCACCCCTCTCCATGCTCGCTA
>JBMOIG010000254.1:0-3795 GCA_049317445.1 Myxococcota bacterium
TCTGCGGTTCTCGCGACCGATACGGTGGCTCGTCTGCAAGCTCGACGACGTGACGGTCGGCGGCGCCTTCTACGGCCTACCCATCGGCGACCTTTCGCAGGGTCACCGTGTCCTCGGCGCGCTGGTCGTCATCGACCACAAGTCCACTCCGGTGGGTTCAGCGGGCGGGCAGGTCGCGGTGGCGCGGCGGTATGCGGTGCAGCTGCAGGCGTACGAGCAGGCGTTGGCGGGGCTTGGCCGGCGCGTGGCGGCGACCTGGATCCACTTTCCGATGGGTGGGGCTTGCGCGCGGGTCGATTTGCCCAGCCGGTGACCCGCCAGCCGGTGTCGCCGTCAATTGTCAGAACGCGAGTGCTGTCTCCGCAAGGGTCATGCCTGTCACCCGACGGCCTGACGGAGACCCATGCACTTGCGCGTGATTGCCCCCAACGACTCGTATGGCATGGCCTTTGCTCAGGTGCTCCGCGCCAACGGGCATGAGGTGCACACCGAGCTCGACCTCCTGCCCGCGCTGCCCCAGCACACCCTGCACCTGCCGGCGACCACGCCCAAGGCCGAAGCCCTGGCGCTGATCCGCCACCTGCTGCCGCTGCCGTTGACCGTCGCGTATGTCGCCGACTTGGACAGCGCGAAACTATGGCTTGCATCGGCCCCCCAGCAGGCCAACCAGCAGGTGCGGGTGTGCGGCCGAGACGGTGCGCGGTCGCGGCGGTTGGTCACCTTGCTGCGCGAGATGGGCTTTGATGTCGCGTTCAAGCAAACGGCAGAAGTGCACGAGAGCCTGCTCCAGCACGGTGGCATCGATACGCTGCGGCGGGGCGCGATGGCCTGGGCGATGGCAGCGGTGGGCACCCCGGCGACCGTGTGCCGGACCGAAGGCATGAAGCGGTGGTTCGCGGTGCTGCACGTGCAAGACGGCACCGGCGAGGTCGATCGGGGCGTGCCTGAACAACCTGGGATGCCCGGGGTGGGGGCGGGCGAGTCGCGTCCGTCGCTTGCGTCCGTCGCCATCCACACCGGCGACACGGCCCACGCCGGGTGGCTTGCCGAACACCTGGGCGCCCTTGGCTTTCGTGACGTGTACTTGGCGCCGAGCGGTCACGACGACTCGGGGCGCCGGTTCGAGCTGACGGCGGCCGTGCACCTGGCCGGGCGTCAGCAGGCGGGGTGGGGCGTCCTGGCCGAAGCGTTGGCCCGGCGGCTCTGCGAGTTGGGCGTCGACGGCACGGCCATGCCGCTGGTGACCGCGACCGCTGACGACTGGCCCCTGTCGCCGGATCCGCACCGGATCGAAGTGCATCTGCCCACGGATCGGCTGGCCGACGGGGGGCTCGCGCCGTGGGCCGGACCGTCGCCCGGTCGGTTTCCCGTGACCGTTCGCGCCGCGCCCGAGGTGTCCGCGCCGGTCGCTTTGGCCTTGCAGCATGCCGGCTTTCGGGTCGAGACGCAGCCCTTGGCGCCGGTCGCCCTTCGTCCATCGGCGGCGCAGGTCGAGGCCGGCGAACTGTTTCGTCACCCGACGCTGTTGGCGGCGATTCGCGACGCGGTAGACAGTTGCCATGTGCCGGGTCTCGAGTCGGGACCGCTGGGCCTCGGCATCGAGCCCGACTTCCGGGGTACCACGCGTGTGATTCTGGACTTGGTGCGGCCTGAAGAAGCGCCCAGCAGCGGCCAATATGCGCTCAGAGGGCTGAACCGCTTTCAGGTGACGCTGTACGCCGAGACCAACCCGACGCTGCACGAGGTGTGTACCCGACTGCGTGACGTGGCGGGCGCCGAGGTCGACATCAAGGCTCCCGACCGACAGGTCCTGCACGCCACGGTCCGCTATGGTGGGGCGAAACCCGAGCTGGTGCAGGCGGTTGCCGACGAGCTGGCGAGTGCGACGGGGCTGTCGTTCACCTGCGACAAGGCGTGGTCTGACCGTGACTTGGACATCTGGGTGTACTTGCCAGTGCCGAAGGTGCAGGACGGGGTGGCCGGCGACAACCGCGATCCGTTTGTCGGTGCGTGGGGACGTGCGGCACCCCAGGCACGCGGCTTCCTGGCCCTGACGGCAGGCAGCCTGCGTGTGGGCAACGTGCGGCTGGCGCGGCGGATCGGCCCTCGCCACCCGCTGGCTCCGAACCTGTCCTTTGCCCGTCAGATGTGCCTCGATGCGCAGACTGCCGAGCTGCTCGAACACGTCGCCTCGGCCATCGCCGCCAGCGAGCCTTGCCTGCTCGAGGGGCCGACCAGCGCAACAAAGACCAGTGGCATCCTGGCTTTGGCGGCCCTGCTGGGTCGGCCCGTGTTGCGCATCAACCTGTCGGGCCAGACCGATACCAGCGAGTTGATCGGTCATTATGTCCCGGACCCGGGCGGCGGCTTTCGCTGGCAGGACGGCGCGGCGGTGCGCGCGGTCACCGAGGGGCTGTGGCTCGTGCTCGACGAGCTGAACCTGGGGCCGCCGCAGGTGGTCGAGCGTCTGAACGCGCTGCTCGAGCACCCTGCCTCCCTGACGCTCAGCGAGCGTGACCACCGCACGTTGGGCAGCGAAGAATGGCCGATTCACCCGGAGTTTCGAATCTTTGCGACCATGAATCCGGCCGAGTATGCGGGGCGTGCGGCGCTGTCGCCGGCGGGCAAGGACCGTTGGATTCGCCAATTGCAGGTGGCGGCGCCGGATGTGGCGGCGATCGAGGCGATGCTTCGGCACGCGGCCTGGGCCGAGCAGCCGGCGCTGGGCGACTGGGGGCCCGCCTGGGTCGAAGCGGGCGAGCTGTCGGTGGCTTTGGGCGCGCAACTCGACGCCGATCCCGCGCTGCTGGGCGACTTCTTTCACAAACTCGCAGACTTGCACGCAAGGGTCTTGTCCCACACCGCCATGGGATCCGAGACAAGCCTGGGGGCGGAGCGCCGCGAGGGCTACATCTTCACCCGCCGTGGGCTGCTTGCGCTCGTCCAGCGGCTGCAACAGGAGCTTCACAGCGGCATCGACCTGCAAGACGCGATGCGAATTGCCTTGCGCCAGGCCTATGTCGACCGTGTGGCGATGGCCGACCGGCCGGTGCTGGCGCTGCTGATGGACGCGGTGGGTCTGGGGCCGCGAACGTGGCTGGTCGGGCAGCCGCTTGCGTCGCAGAACGAGCGTGACCTTGGGGCGTTGGCGGAGGCGGCATGACCGAGCGCGAAGCACTCTTGATCCGCCTGGCGCAGGGGTTGGCCGAGGGCATCGACATCCGGGTCGAGCTGACGGCTGCCGAGTGGTCGTGGAACGTGGCGACCCGCACGCTGCGCATCGGCCGCCGGTCCCTGGCAACGCACAGCCTCGAGTCGTGTGCCGGGCTCGTCGCCCACGAGATCGGCCACTGTGCCATCTCGGGCTATCACGGGCTGTCAGGACGGATGCGCCCGGCCGACCTGCCCGGACGGGTGTGGATGATCCTGCTGAATGTGCTCGAGGATCCGCGGGTCGAGGGCTGGATGATGCGGTCGTTTCCGGGTGTGCAAGCGTGGATCGCCTCGCTGTCGCGCGACATGCTGGCCCGCGGCGACCAGGTGTCGCTGCCCCTGTGGACCTTGCAGTTCTATCGCGCCGCCCTTCACGAGTGGATGCGCGGGTGGGAGGTCGACGCGGCGGCCATGGCGCGGCTGCCTTCCGAGATCGCTCGCGCGCTGGCCGCATCGAGGTCCGCACGGCGCGCCTATGCCGAGACCTGGCCCGAGGTCGACGCGTGTTCGCGCAAGCCCATGCCCCTTGCCGTCGCCGCCAGCACCCAGGTCGCCGTGGCCTTTGCCGTGCAGGTGGGGGCT
>JBMOIG010000255.1:0-3789 GCA_049317445.1 Myxococcota bacterium
CCCCCCCCCCCCCCCCCCCCCCCCCCCCCCCCCCCCCCCCCCCCCCCCCCCGGCGAGCTTTGGGACAGTCCAGACTGTCTGGACTGTCCGATTACGACGATCTCCGCGTCAAACACGGGCGAAAACGAGCTTGGGGTTGGGGTGGGGGCGGTGTCAACGGGCGGGATGCGGGGGGCGGTTTTGGGGCTTGGGCTGGTCCGGGGTGTCGGGGGCGGGCTGGGCGGGATGCGGTTGGTCTGACGACGTAAAGTCGACGGCTTGACCCGTGGCGGGTGGGGGCGTAGACGCTCAGGCAGGCCTGTCGCGGCGGTTTCGGTGGGTCCGGGTTTGCGGCCGCGGTCACGGTTGGAGATGGTCGCGTGAACGTCGTACCAGTGCACATGGTGGTCACGGTTGTGGTAGGGCTCGCCTGCTCGCTCGCCACCTTGGACGGTTGCCGTCAGAACGCAGCTCCGGTCGTAGAGCGCCGTCTCGAACTCGCCCCCCCAGAGGGACCGCCGCTCGACCGACGGCGCGGACCCGACCTCGGTAACCCGTTGCAGCGCGGCGATCGCCTGGTCGTCGCCAAGGCGGACGGCATCTGGGAACTCTACTGGGACGGCCAACCGAAGCGCCGTTTGAGCGAGAAGAGAGTGGCGGCGGTCCGTTGGCTGGACCCGGCGACGCTCGTCTTCGTGACCGGCGGATTCCAAGTCGGGCGCTTGGATCTCTCGTCCGGGCGCGAGCGCGATATCGCGGCGATCCCGGAAGCGTCGCGTGAACCCATGGGTAGCTACTTGCGTGTGGTTCACCAGTTGGGCCTGGAGCCCGACGGCCGCTTGCGGATCGTTCTCGCCTGGCAATTCGACTGCCAAATGCAGGAGAAGGCGGACCTGACGGGGCCTCCCGACCGCCTCGTCTTCACGGTCGATCCGGGCACCGGTGTCGTTCTCGGTCCTCACCTTGTGCGAGAGCCATGGGACCAAATCGTACTCGCCGCCAAGAGACAGGGGTTTCTGGCGCTGGAGTCGGGACCTCGTGGGGCGACCTACCCGTACACGGTCAGGAACGGTGGCTACGTCTGGAAGGACGGGGAGCAGTTGCGGTCGTTCGACTTCCACGGCCAGGTCACACTCCGGTCCCCGAGTGGTCGCTGGCGGGTGTACGAGGAAAGTGGCGGTTGGGGGACATGGGACAATTGCGCTGGGCGGCGGAAGTTCCTGCTCTTCGACGGCCTGACCGGAATCGCGGTCGAGCGTGACGCGTTGTCCCGAGACCTGGATGAGAACGCTTTCTGGCTCCCGCACAGCGACGTCCTCGTCATCGGCCAACGCATCATCGTGCCGGGACGCGCGGACTTCACCACCGGCATCGTGGCGCGCTGAACTGCCCGACGGCCCCCCGCCGGCACCCAGAGGTTCGAGCCCGCCCCACGGCTTCGGCAGGTGGACGTCGACGCGCTGCGGGTCCGGCGCTGGTCGGGCCTGACCCTCAGACGGGGCCGACATCTTGGCGGTCTGGCGGCGGGCGGCGGTGGCTTGGGGGCTTGCCCTGTTTGCGGTGACCATGCCTCGTCAGGAGTCCATGCGGCGGAGTCGACGGAGCGATACCCCTTGCCAGCCCGCCCACGGATCACTACGCTGGCTTCACCTCGCCGCGTTGGCGTTGCGCAGGGAAAGACGATGACTTCCGATACCTTGCTTCAACGCATCACATGGAACGCTGCCATCTACGGCGGCAAGCCCATCATCCGCGGCCGACGTCTGGCGGTGGAGCATGTGCTTGACATGCTTGCGGCCGGGTCGACGGTCGAGGACCTGCTCGCCGGCTATCCGTGGCTCGAACGCGAAGACGTGCAGGCCTGCCTTCTCTTCGCAAGCCGGGTCGTTGGGGGCGAGCGCATCGAACCACAGGCTGCGTGATGCGCCTACGTTTGCTCCTCGACAGTTGCGTGTGGGGCGGCGCCCAGGAGTCATTGCACGCCCGCGAATGGGATGTGGCATGGGTCGCTGCGGAGGGTGCCGACCCCGGCGACGAAGCTGTGCTGGCGAGAGCACTGACCGAGGGCCGGGTGTTGGTGACTCTGGACAAGGACTTCGGTGAACTCGTTCATGTGCGAGGGCTTGGGCACGCCGGCATCGTTCGGTTGCACGGCTTTGCGGTCCGCGAACAAGCCGATCGAATCGAGCAACTCGTCGAGCAATACGCTGCCGAGCTGGCCGCCGGCGCGCTGATCGTGGCGACCCCGAACCGGGTGCGAATTCGGGCCGCCCGTGGGTGATGGCCTCGCCGGCCGTCAGGTTCGAACGTGCCTTTTCGCCCCCTATCGCACAGATCGCTTGCATCCCCCCGTTCCTTGTTCTAGAACAAAGAACAGGAGGCCACCGCCATGCTCCTCAAACCGCTCGACGTCCTGGTGCTCATCTGGCTCGCCACCCGCCCCGACCGGGACTGGCAGGGCACGGTCCGCGACCTGGCCGCTGCCCTGGGGATCGTGCCCTCGCAGATCCAGTACGCCCTGACTCGCGCCGCGCGCTGCCACCTGTACAGCCGCGAGCGACGTCGGGTGCTGATCCCGAACCTACTGGAATTCCTGGAGCACGGCCTGCGTTACGCCCTGCCTGCCGAACCGGGCCCGATCGAGCAAGGCGTGCCGACCGCCCACAGCGCTGGGGTCATGCAGGCTGCGTTGGCGGCGGCCGGCGATCCCGCGCTGTCCCGGCTGGTGTGGCCGTATCTGGAGGGAGGCGAGATCGGCCAGACGCTGACCCCGCTGCATCCGGTCGTTGCGGGATTGGCCATGTCCGATGCGGACTTCCATGCGGCGATGGCGTTGGTCGACTCGTTGCGGGTGGGCGGTGCACGCGAGCGGGCAGTGGCGGCGGCGCAGCTGCGCGAGAGGTTGCAGCGATGAGATCGGTCGACATGCTGGCACAGGTCGCAAGGCTGTTAGAGCCGCTCGGGCTGCGCGTCGTGTTCATCGGCGGGGCGACGGTCGGACTGCACCTCGATTCGCTGCGTGCAAGCCTCGGCCGGACGACGCTTGACGTGGACTGTGTCGTACCCGCCGCCAGCCGCGCGGAGTACGACGCGATCCAGGCGCAACTCGACGCCCTGGGCATCTGGCCCTGTATGGACGAGGACGCGCCGATCTGCCGACGCAAGGCCGGCGACCTGATCATCGACGTGCTGCCGCGGGACGTGACGCTGATCGGGATGCGTGGGGGCTTTCTGGCGACCGGGTACGACCGCGCGATGGAGGTCGAGCTTCCCGACGGCACCCACATCCACGTCCTGCGTCCGGCCGACCTGATGGCGGCAAAGGTCGAGGCCTGGCACGACCGCGGCCGCGGCGACTGGATGGCCAGCGCGGACCTGGAGGACTTGTTCAGCCTGGTCGAGGGCCTGCCGGACTTCGGCGTGGTGGCGACTCAGGCCGATCCCAAGGTGCGGACGTGCCTGTCGGCCTGGGCGCGGGAGATGCTCGCTCATCCCGACCTGGACACCCTGCTGGAGGGCAACGTGGTCGGGCCACAGCGGGCCGGCCGAATTTCGCGGATGCAGGCGCGGTTGCAGGGGTTGGCGGCGGGGGGCTGAAAGGGATCGGTCGCACGCTTGGCATTCCGTCTAATCGCCCAACGCCCCCTCCAACGCCTCGATCCTGGCCCGCAACCGCGCCAACGCCGCCCGCAGCCGTTTCCGCTGCGGCCCCCGCACCTTGGCCGGGTCGACCTTGGCCCAGCGCCCGGTCCAGGCGTCGACCTGCACCGACCACTTCTCGGCCACCGTGACCAGCCGCCCGGCCTGGGG
>JBMOIG010000256.1:0-3760 GCA_049317445.1 Myxococcota bacterium
ACCCGCACCGGCAGTTGTTTCGCCACGTCAGGCAGTTCGATCAGCTCAGGGCGATGGACCGCCGGCGCGCACAGCACCAGCCCCGCGACCTGCGCCGGGTGCGCCGCCGCGTACAGCAGCGCCATCAAGCCGCCGAACGACGAGCCGACCAGCACCAGGTCGTCATGCCCGCCGAGGGTGGCCTCGATGATGCGAAGGCGCTCGTGCGGGTCGTGTACGCCCTCGCAATCGGGGGCGACGACGGTGCCAAGGTCCAGCGAGGCCAGCAGGTGGTACTTGCTGCCGTGCGGGCCGGATTCCAGGCCGTGCAGGAAGACGAGTTGGGGCAGGGTGGGCATTGCGGTTTCCCTAGTCGTTGCCTGGAGCTGTCGGCGATCCGTCGTACTTGCGGGTCACTTTCCATGCGCCTTTGTCGTCCATTTCGACCAGGTAGGCGCCGGCGCGGTTGTGGCTGGGAATGCGGGCGATGCCGTTCGGCAATAGGTGCCCCTCGATGAACTGTTGGGTCGTGTGGCTACCGACGAGCAGCACCAGCGCGTCCGCGGGCACGCCCTGTGCGAGCAGCCAGGCCACCCGCTGCTCCAGGCCCTTCCGGTCGCGAGGCATCCCGGCCGGGGTCAGCTTGGGGATGCTCGGCACGCCCGTGCTGGCCAGCGCCAGTTCCACCGTCTGCCGCGTTCGCATTGTGCCGGTGTGGTGCGCCACGGTCGGCAGGAGCCCTTGCCCCCGCAGCCACTCCCCCGCTGCGCGCGCCATGTCGCGGCCGTGGTCGGTCAGCGGGTCGTCGCTGCCCTGGTGGGACCTTTCGCCGTGTCGAAGAAATAGGATGCGCATGGAGACTCCTCAGGCCGGGATGCGGTGCGGTGAGCTTGTAGTCGACCCGGGGCATGTCCGGCAATGGAGGCAGTCCCCGATGCGACACCAACTGTCGTGCGGCCGTGCCATCCTGCCGGCCGTCCAACACGGAGGCTCCCATGTCGTCAGACCGCCGCAAGAAGACCCTCGCCGCCGCCGAATTCGCTGCGATCCCCGAGACGGCGACCCGAATCGGCGACGGCTACCCGAGACTCATCACGCGCCTGACGGCGGCCGTGTACCAGCGCGCGACCGTCGAGTTCACCCAGGACCCTCTGCACTTGGGCAGCGACGCCAGCGCGACGGTGTACCGGGTGCTCGACCCCACGCCAGACGCGGGAGAGGTGCTGACGCCCGAGCGGCGCGCGGCTGCGGTCGACGCCGCCACCTGGATGGCCGAGGTCAATCAGCTACGGATGTGCGTGACGTTCGGGCGGAAGGATGTGGTGTACGTGTGGCCGGGCGGGTTGGCGCAACCGGGGGCGAACCCGCCGGTGGGTGGGCTGGATCCGGGAGAGGTGCTCGTGCATCGGGGCACGCCTCGGGGCGAGCTGAACTGAGGCGTCGCCGCGGATTCACGTTGGGCGTTCAACCTGTCGGAGCACTCGCGCGAGCCAATCGGTCCCGAGGACTCGAGCGATCGCCGGGTTCGGACAGGCCTCTGGCCTGTCAGGTTCCAGGACTGGCCGAGCAAGAGGCCGTCTGCAGCCCGATGTCCAGGCCGGGTGGGGACAGGCCTCTGGCCTGTCAGGTTCTCCGCCGCAACTCGCAGCAACTCGCCGCACCGCCACGTGCTTCTCGAACACCTTCCCCATCGGGAGCCGCGTGCTCAAGCCAACAGTCGGTCGCTGGGGTGCCAACTCCTGCTACGAGAGCCAGTGTTCGGGCCGGGCGGGCAGGGGGACTCGTCGACACAGGCGTCGTCGGTGCTTCAAACCCTCACCCCGCGAGCAAGACCCCAAGCGCCTCAGCCAGATCCGTCACGACCTCTTGCTCGACCCGCACCGTCTGCGGGTCCCGCGACACCAGCAGCAGCCCCGTCGCCCCGACCATCGCCGCGACCTGCTTCAACTTTCGCAAATCGTGCGGGTTCACGCTGGTCGAGAGCTTGACCTCGATGGCCCACACCTCGATGGCCCACACCTGACGCAGCATGCTTGCAGCATGGAAATGGATTTCTGTTTTGCAGGACGTGTGGTGGCAGGGCTGGACCTCGTTACCGAGGACCTGCCCGATCGTACCCTGGGCAAGGCGCAGTTGTGCGGTCGTCAGCGTGTCGGGAGGCGGTCACGTTGAGGGACCGGCTTCTCGGACAACTTGCGCGAGCCAATCGACGGCCCGACTCGCCGACGCGATCAGCGGAGCGACCTCGGAGACGCTGGCTTCGGGGGTTGCCAGCACGGGGTACCGCTCGCTGACGGCGAACGAGGTCATGGAACTCAATTCGTCGTCAGACAGTGGCTGGGAACCGCCTTGCGCGGCAACCAGTTGGCTCAGCCGAACCACGTCGTGGGTGCGGTCCGGTGCCACCCCGGCAAGCGCCAGAAAGCCCTTCAATGTCTTCTCAACCGCCTGCTGGCAGTGAAAACCGATGAGCCAACCGGGAACGCGACCAGACGCCAGACAAGCCTCAGCCCCGGCAAGGTCGCCTTGCGCCTTGGCAAGCCAGAGGACTGCCGCTTCGCAGTCGAGGCTAGGCTGCGGCATCGAACACCACGCGGCCGTCGCGAGCGATGCGATGCTCGAGCGTCACGCCGGAGGCAGACCACTTTCGCCACTGCGACACGGGAAACACGAGGACATCGAATGCCGCCGGCAGGCTCGCGAGCTCGCGGCGAATTTCGCGCATCAGCCGGCGCACGTCGGAACCGTCGGGCACGATGACCGCTAGATCGAAGTCGGATTGGGCATCCGGCGTGCCCCAGGCTCGGCTTCCGAACAAGACGACCTGCACCGGCGCGAAGCGTTGCGCGATGCGTTGGGTGGCTTGCGTCAGGATGGCGTCTGCGGTCATCGGGTGCCTCGGGCGAAGGCGAACTCAGCGCATGCTAGCTCCGGACGTTGCACGGCGCCAGTACCGGCCGACTCACCGCGGCGGACCAGCCTCCACTCCGCATTTCTGACGAGCCTGTGGGCGGAACTCACGCCCCGCAACACCGCTTGGCCTTCTTGCCGCTGCCGCACGGACACGGGTCGTTGCGGCCCACCTTGGCGCGCCGCACCGGTAGGGCGAGTTGGCGCCGACGGAAGTGCGCGTAGAGCTTCTTCAGCCAGGCGTGCCGTTGCGCGACCGTGGCCTGCACGTGCGGAACCTGGGTGTGCAAGGCCTGCCACGCGGCGCGCTCGGCGTCGTTCAAGGCGCGGTCCTGGTCGGCGGGGGTGACCTTGCCGGTGCGGTGGTCCAGGTCGAGGATCCAGCGCGCCTCTTCCGCTTCGTCGCCGATGGGCACGAACACGAGCGTCGTCTTCGTGCAATCGCACTGCGCCTGGACGCAGTACTCGTCGTCGACCAGGAAGTCGGCGCCGTCGACCTCGATCTCGAACGGCGGCGCGTAGGGAAACACGTCCATGAAGCCGACAAGCCGCGATTCCTTCTCGATTTCGTCTATCGGGAACGGAACTTCGACGTCCGGGTCGTCCGGATCGAACGCCCGGAGGGCGCTGTCCTTGACGGCGAGGAAGTGGCGTTCGAGAAGTTCCCAGCTTGCTTCGGTCAACTCAGCCGCCAGGTCCTCGTCAGCAGGGTCCGCAGGGTCTTCCGGAGGTCCCGAGGCCGACATTGCCTCCCGCTCGAACGGGTCGAGGCGCAGCCGAAGGGTCGTGCCGGCGGGATCTGGCGAAAGCGGCGTGGCCTCGGGCGTCAGGACGACCACGACATCGCCGCAGCTGCAGATGGCGCTGGGAC
>JBMOIG010000257.1:0-3757 GCA_049317445.1 Myxococcota bacterium
CGTCCCCATCAGCCAGCAGGCCGTGGAGGACGCGTACCGCATGCTGCCGTCGAAGAACATGTTCAGCCCCGCGACGGGAGCGGCACTGTACCAGCCCGGCCTGGAAGGGCAGCTCGGGCTGTACCTGCTGACGAGCTTCGGGAAGGACACGGGCAAGCGCTTCGACACGATCCAGGCCGCGCTCGCGGCCGGGAAGAGCGGCGACTTGCAGATGTCGGACGTCGTGACGGCGGGCGGCAAGCGCACGACGCCCGGACGCATCGCGTTCTACGCGGCTCTGCCGGAGAGCGTGCGGTCCGACAAGATGCTGACCGACCCCGACCTGGCGATGCACTCCAAGAACCTACAGAAGGTCATGCTGGAGGTGGCGCACAACACGCCCAACCAGTACCGCGACACCATGGACAAGTTCAAGAACCTGGGTTGGGGGCACGCCCACGACATCGGGTTCTCGTTCCAGATGTCGGACTTCAAGGCCCTGTCCGAGCTGCGCGACTCGGTGGTCGAGAAGGCTGACGCCGAGGTCGCCAAGATCACGGCGTCCGACCTGAGCAAGGCCGAGAAGGACAAGCGCCTGATCGAGGTCTACACGAAGGCGACCGGCGAGATGAACGAGCAGGCCAAGAAGGCGCTCGACAAGAACGGCTCCGCCCTCTACACGATGACGAAGTCCGGCTCCAAGCCGTCGTGGGCGCAGATCCAGCAGATGGTGCTGGCGCCGATGCTGCTGACGAACGAGAAGGGCAAGACGATCGCCGCCCCCGTCACGAGGTCGTACGCGGAGGGCCTAGACACGGCCGGCTACTGGGTGGCGTCGTACGGCGCCCGCAAGGGCACGATCGACAAGGTGCAGCAGGTCCAGGTCCCCGGCGTCCTGACCAAGCAGCTCGTCAACACGCTCATCCCGTACGTGGTGGCGGAGGACGACTGCGGCACCGACCGCGGCATCGCGCTCGACACCGACGACAAGGACGCGGTCGACCGCTACCTCGCCAAGGACATCAAGGTCGGCAGCACGATCTACCGCGCCGGCACGCTCGTGACGCAGAACACGCTCGACAAGATCCGGTCCGGCAAGGTCTCCCGGATGGTGGTGCGGTCGGCGCTGAAGTGCCAGGCCAAGCAGGGTCTGTGCTCGAAATGCTCTGGCGCCGGCCCCGACGGCAAGGAGCAGCCGCTCGGCACCAACGTCGGCGTCGTGGCGGGCCAGGCGATCGGCGAGCGTGGAACCCAGCTCGCGATGAAGAGCTTCCACCTTGGTGGCCTGGCCGGCACGTCCAGTCACGTCATCAACAGCTTGTCGCGCGTGAACGAGCTGCTGCGCATGCCCGAAGTGCTCCCCAACAAGGCCACGTTGGCGGACGTGTCGGGCCCGGTCCAGAAGGTGACGAAGTCGCCGGTGGGCGGCTGGGACGTCGCGATCGGCGACAAGACCCACTACGTTCCGCACGACCGCGGCGTCTCCGTCAAGGCGGGCGACAAGGTGGAGCGCGGCGACGCGATCTCGGGCGGATCGGTCGACCCTCGCGAGCTGCTCGACCGCACCAACATCGACACGGTGCAGCGGTACATGACCGACCAGCTCTACGGGGTGTACGCGTCGGAGGGGGTGAAGCGCCGCAACGCCGAGATCATCGTGAAGTCGCTCACGAATCTGGGCACGGTTGTGGACGCGGGCGACTCGGACGAGTTCATCCGCGGCGACCGTGTCCAGCTCAACTATGTCAACGCCGTCAACAAGGACAGGGCCTACCAGAACCCCATCGTCGTCGAGCCGATGCTGCGCGGTCTCGACACCCTGCCGCTCGACTCGTCGTCCGACTGGCTCGGCCGGCTGCAGTATCAGCGCCTCAAGGAGACGCTGTCCCGCGGTGCGGCAGAGGGCTGGAAGAGCGACCTGCACGGACTCAACCCCATCCCCGGTCTCGCGTACGGTGCCGAGCTGGGCAAGAAGGGTCCTGACACGAAGGGGCCGTACTGATGTCGGGAAGTCTTGCCGTCATCGAGCTGGCGCGTGTCGACGCTGTCGACGTGCTGAACCGAACCGTCACGGTCACGTCCGTACTGGTGAGCCGCCAGCCCACGCGCGTGCCCCTGCTCACGCCGTACTGCCACCCCGAGCACGGCGGTGGCTTCGACTACATGCCGGAGGTCGGGGCGTACTGTTACGTCTGCTTCGCCGGGAAGGACGACTGCTTCATCCTCGGGTACGTCGTCAACCCGAAGTACCGCATCAACGAGGAGACGGGGGAGCAGGAGATCAGCTCGGCCGGTGAGCGCGCCCCGATGGAGTCGGGCGACATGCGCATGGTGACGGCCGATGGCAACGGCATCACCGCCCGCCGAGGCGGCATCGTGCAGATCGGCGCGACCGGGCTGGCGCAGCGCATCTACATCCCGATCGAGAACACGGTCCGTGACTACTTTCAGCGGTACCAGGCGCGCAGCCCGCTCGGCGACATCGACTGGGGCTACCCGACGATGTCGTACGAGGGCAAGGGCGCGGACGCCGCCGACACGCCCGTCCTCATCAAGTACTCGTTCAAGGAGACGGCGCAAGAGGACGTCTCGAAGCACTACACGGTCGAGATCCGCGCCGGCCAGCTCACCGCCGACACACTCGACACCGGAGTCGACAACGCTCACGTATTCGCGTCCAAGGACGTGTGCAAGCACGACGGCTTCCCGGCGCTGCTGTCGGGGCAGAACGGTGTATTCAGCGTCACGGTCTACTCCCACTCCACCAACGCCGTGACGTACGCGTACCAGGTCAGCCGGGACGGGAACGGATTCCTGCACCTGGGCAGCAACATGCTGATCGAGGTCGGGGCCGAGCTTCGTGTCGTCGCCAAGAACGTGCACATTGAGTGCGACGGCACGACCCTGTTGCTTGACGGTTCCTCCATCGCGGGCAAGGCCACCTCCATCTCCATGAGCACGGTGGGCGGCGCGAAGGTGACGTTGGGTGCGGGCTCCGCCGAAGTCAGCGTAGGCGCTAGTAAAGTTGTCGTGACGGACGCCGGCGTCACGATCTCGGCTGGGTCCGTATCACTCGGAAATATCGGCGGCAGCCCTGTCGTGACGGTCGCCGGCCTGGCGGCGTGGTGGGCCAGCATCACCAGCGTCTACAACCCCCTGGCGGCGGCGTACAAGCCCCTCCCGCTCGTTCTGCTCACACCTGGTACGGCTGCCTCGGCAGGTAGCTCGACCGTGAAGGCGACGTAAGCTGCCCCAGCCTTGGTAGCATGACCAATCGAGGTGACCCCTATGCCGATCGTCCGCAAGCTCTCGCTCCCCACCCTCATCGAGAAGACGGCTGCGCGCCAGCTGTTGGGGGACAACCCGCAGTCCTGGAGCAGCGACCTGATGGCGCAGCTGTTCCGTCAGCACCCGTTCCTGAGCGACTACAAGGTCGACGTGCAGGTGCTGAACGAGGACCAGGCCGCCGGCTATCTGCACGGCGTGTTCACGGTGTCGCCTCCCGCTCCGGTCGATGCCGCGTACCCCGAGAAGCCGGCGTATGTCCGCATCCCCGTGATCGTGCAGGAGCGCAAGGCCTATCCGTTCGACGTATTCATCGACACGGAGGGGAAGTTCTACCCGCTCACGCAGACGCGGCTGTCGACGGCGCTGTTCCAGGCGTCTCCCTACCAGGCCGTGAACAAGCCTCGTGGTGTCATGTCGCAGCAGTCGGGGTCGATGATCCCGGAGGCTCCCGACACCGCCAACCCGCGCTACCAGTTCGACAAGCAGTCGA
>JBMOIG010000258.1:0-3748 GCA_049317445.1 Myxococcota bacterium
TGCATCCATCGCGTCGACCGGCAGGACCGCGTCCAGAAGCTCTGACAAGACACCGCGGTGCGCCTCGATGAACTTGGTGTGCACTCCCGGGAGGTCCATCTGCCGGATGTAGATGCCCGGACGGGGATGGACTTCGACCCAGGACACGACGGCAAGCAGTCGGTCCCAATCGTCAGCCAGGTCCAGAGCACGCATTGGCCGGCGCTCCAGCCATGGCAGGAGCTTGGGCTGGCGCTTGCGGGTTGCGTCGACCAGCACCGAGAACCGGGCTGCATCGCGACGCTTGCCGATCAGCGCAAGGGCATCGTCGAGCGAGTCGATCCAAATCTCGTGCGGTAGGGCGTTCGTCCCGAAGACGCGATGCCGGACTTCCCGTGACTCCAATCGGCAGAAGCGTATCCCTCGCAACTCGCCGATCCACGACCGCACGTCGTCAAAGCCGTTCGATATCTCGGTGGAGGTCGGCGTCTTCAGGACCAGGCGGCACGGGAAGAGGCTAGTCCCCGCTACGGTGGCCGCCAGGATGTCGCCGCGATCCCAGAGTCGCTGCACCTGGGCGCGGATGTCGGCAGGGCGCGTCCATTTCATCGCGCAAGCCTCTCCTTCTCGGCGTGGTACTCCTCGATCGTCAGGTTGCGCAGCTTCGACTCGCGGCCGTCCTCGTTGTGCACGAACCCGACGCTCGACACGAACGGCTCGATGACATGGATCTTCTGCAGCGGCGTGACGATGAGCAGTTGGAGGTTCAGCTTGGCGAAGAGCTGCAGCCCGTATTGAGTCGACTCGTCGGAACCTCGGCCGAATGCCTCATCGATGACGACGAACCGGAACGAGCGGGAGCGCACCGCGCCCCACTCGAGGCCGAACTGATAGGCAAGGCTCGCCGCCAGGATCGTGTAGGCAAGCTTCTCCTTCTGTCCTCCGGACTTGCCGCTGGAATCGGAGTAATGCTCGTGCTCGCCATCGTCCTCGCGCCAACGCTAGCTGGCGGCGAACACGAACCAGTTGCGGACGTCCGTGACCTTGGCGCTCCACCGCCGGTCCTGTTCGGACAGCCCTTCGCGACCGCGAAAGCGCTCGATGATCTTCTTCACCTCGAGGAACTTGGCCTCGGAATACTGGATGTCGTCTGAGCCCGTCAGCGTGCCCTCTGTGCACGCGCGCATCTCGGATTGGAATTCGCGCACGTCTGCATCGGGCACGGCTTGGGCCTCGAGCACGATGTAGCGCCCCGGGTTGTAGTCGATCTGAGCGAGGGACTCGTTGATTCGCTTGATCCTGTCGCGGATCGTTTCCCGCTCTCGCGCGAGCTGTGACTGGAAGTTCGCCACTTCCCGGATCGTGTTCTCGTTCAAGAGCTCCTTGAACCGAGCTTCGAACCGGGGCAGGTCGTCGGTCTGCAGTTGCAGGAGCATAACGCGATACTCATCGGCTGCCTCGACGGCGGCGTCGACTTCGTGGGTATCGAGTGGGAACTCCGTACGGTAGTTCCGCATGGCGTCGACGATCTTGTCGCGCAACCGAGACGTCTTCTTGTCTTCGGCATCGATGGCCTCCTGCAGCCATTTGCGCATCTCGCTTTCTCGGTTGTCGCACGACTCGACCAAGAGTTGGTGCTCGCCGAGCGCGTCGGGGCGCATCGCGTCGAGTTGCGGGAAGCACGCAGAGTGCCTTTCGGCAGCGCCGCCGACGAGAATCGCCTGCACCTGGGTGCGAAGCGCCTCGGCGTCGGTCTTCTTCTGCTCGGTCTTGGATCGACGGTCCTTGTGCCCCTCCAGGTTGCCTTCGACTTCCTTCAAGGCTGCGGTCAAGGCCTGGAGTTGCCCGGTCAGCTCCTTGAGCACATCGGAGGCAGCTTCCAGCCGGTTGCGCTCCTCGACGAGGCGCGCCTGCGCCACGGCGCTCGACCGCCAGTCGATGTCCTGGAACTCCATGAAGCCACGAAGTTCGCTCAGTGCCTCGACGCTGTTGCCGATGGATTTGCGCTTGACCTGAAGGTCACCAATTCTGCCGCCCAGCTCGCCGAGTCGCTCCCCGAGCTGCCGCGCGGCGGCTTCGAGTGTCAAGACCTTGGCCGTATTGGTCCACCCCAGCACATAGCGCCCTCGGTCGTCGATGCGGTGCCGGTCGTCCTTTTCGTGTCTCTCGCCTGGCGCCTTGATCTGTCCGGCACGCGTGATGGCGCGCGTCTCGCGACGGAACTGCTCCTGGGTCGCGCAGCAAGCGACGTCGAACCGGTGTGCCAACTCGCGTTCGAGCCAGCCGAAATGTGCGTTGTCTGGCTTGATCGCGATCTTGCGGACCAGGCTGTCCCGGTGCAGGGCGGGCAGTTCGCTGCGTCCGACCGGCCGCACGCGAAAGTAGACGAGGCGCTTGCCCAGCGCGGTGCGATCCACCCAGTCCACGACGCGGGCATAGTGGGCATCCGGCACGAGAAGGGACAGGCCGAAGTTGCGCAGCATCCGTTCAGCCGCGCCCTCCCAGCCCCTTTCCTCGTCGCGGACCTGGAGCAACTCGCCGGCGAAGGGGACGTCGTCCTCGGGAATCGTCAGGGCGGAGCACAGCGCGTTGCGCATCGCGACCTGCTCGCCCGGCACGTTGCTGCGCCGCGCCTTCAGGCCAGCAATTTCGCGCGTCAATTCGGTGTGCTCGATCCTCCCCTGCTGCAGCTCCACTCCGAGGCTGGTGATCTCGTTCTGCAGGTTCGCCTCGGCGTCTCTCGCGGCCTCCGTCCGCTCCTCGAGCCGCTGGGCCTGCGCCAAGAACCCCAGTTCCTCGCTGGGGGCGGTCTCGCCGATCCTCGTCATCAATGACTCGTATCGTTCGGCCTTGCGCTGCCGGGCGATCCGTTCCTGCTCCTTGATCTGGATCTCCCGCGCCAACTGCTGCATCCGGTCGCCGCCGTTGTCGGCGATGCTGCGCTTGAGCTGAGCCTCTTCCTCGCGCATCTGGTCGCGCTGGACCTCGGCTCGTCGGGTCTGAACATCCTGTCGGGTCCAGTCCTCCTGCAGCGACGCGATCCGCTTCTCGACGAGAGCCAACTTCAACCCCGCGAAGTACGGTCGGAGCGCTTCGCGGCACGACCGCAGGTTCTCGGCTTGTGCGGCCACCGCCACGTACCGATCGCAATCAGCGACCAGTGGACCGAGTTGCTCGACCTGCCGCTTGGCCTTCAACACCGCCGCGTGCGCGCGGCTGAGGTCATCGAAGTGGCGGATCAAGGCTTCTATGCGAGAGGCCACATCGAACGGCTCGAGCATGTGGGTGCGGACGAAGTCGGTCAGGTTGCCGACGGACTTCATCGACACGGTCTGGTGGAAGAGCTCGAGCGCCTGGTCGTTGTCGATCCCGAAGCGACGCCGGAACCAGGCACCGTAGGGCGGGAAGCTGTCCGAGACTTCCGCGCCGGTGGCCCGCAGCTTCTTGCGCAGATTCGCGATGTCGGAGCCGAAATCGCCGAAATCGCGGGCTATCGACAGGTCGCGTTCGGCGCCCACATAGAGCCGATTCGGCGGCCCCTGCACGTCCTTGAACCAGAGCACTTGAGCAAGCGTGATGGTCTGCAGGTAGCCCGCGTCGTGGAACACGCCGAGGATGACCGAGACGTCGTTGGGGCCGCGCAGCGGTTGCGGAAAGCCGTAGCGCCGCTCCCACACGCGCAGCGTGTCCTTGCCGAGCCCGGTGTCGCGTTCGACCGTGGCGATGTTCGCGAAATTTTCCATTTTTGTCCTGGACAATTCGTTGACAA
>JBMOIG010000259.1:0-3726 GCA_049317445.1 Myxococcota bacterium
CGAGCTTCGGTCAGGATCCGCTGGCTTGGCAGGCGGTCATGTTCGGGGGGTTACGATCAAGCTGCTGGACGACGAGATCGACGGCCAGCGGATCGCGTTGGAGAACGGCATCTACCTGGACGCAGAGGGACACTCGCGCAGCGCGATCGCGGTGTTGGCAAGCGACGACGGGCTGAAGTGGCGCGACGTCTGCCCCGGGCCGGTCGTCGTGCCTGGCGTGGGTTGGAAGAAGGCGCTGGTGTACGCGTTCGACACGGCGAGAGAAGGCGACACGATTCGCCTGTACTTCAACGCGCGTGACGACTGGAAGGGCGGGGTCGAGCGGATTGGCTTGGCGGAGCTGGGGTTGGCGTTGCCGTAGCTTCGTTCAGGCGACGCGGGGCAGTTCGACCACCAGCGGTTCGCCGGGACCGGGCTTCAGCTCGCGCAGCTCGTTCTGCAGCAGGTCCATCACCCGATCGCCTTCGCCGACCTGCCCCGCCATCCAGATCCGCAGGACTACCTCGGTGTTGTACGCCATGCCGGTGGGTCGCTCGTTCTTGCCCTCCCACTGCGCCACGACCGAGTGGTTGGCCATGTGCAGGACCTTGGCGAAGTCGGCCTGGCGCAAGCGCTGGTGGCCGCGGATGAACTTCAGCTCGTCGCCGGTCAGGCGCGTGGGCTTGTGGAGGAGCATCCGGAAGACGGTGAGTTGCAGGTCGCGCATGTTCGGGGCAGGAAAGACCTCGCCGCGGAACTCCATCATCGGCGGATCGATCAAGAGGATGGGGAAGCCGAGTTCATTGAAGATATGGTTCGCCATCGTTCAGTCCTCCTTTCCCAGGCGCACGACCGTTACCACCATCATCCAGTCCTGGAAGGTCACGATGACCCGCAGTGCGGCACCGTCCGGGGACGGTCCCTCGATGCAGTAGTTCCAGGCGCCGTGGCGGGTTTCGTACCGGTCCCGGCTCGGGACGTGCCGGCCTGTCTCCAGGGCCCACTCAACGAAGCTCACCGGCAAGGCCCGTTCTCGGCACCGCTGCCGAGCATGGGGCTTGAGCGCGTATTGACCTGTTCGCACTGCGTTACGCACGATTCGCAAGAGTAGCGCCCCCTCGATTTTCGGGGGCCTCGTGGGTTGCCGCATGGCGTCCCCTCCCGGCATGTTAGCGGTTAACGCACGACCGTTCAAGCCGAGTCCGACGGTGGACTTGGCGCGAGATGATCGTTCGCTGGGGGATTTTGACGCGGGGTGGGGGGAAGAAAGGCGGGCGACGGGGGCTACGGAGGCGTTGGGGCAGGCGCAGGCGGCGTGTCGCGGGTCTCTAGCGGGACGTCCTTGAGCAGGGGGAACTCCTTAGGTTTGTAGCGGTTCAGCATTCGGCGGACGTCCGTGAGGACCGGGAATGAGAGGCTGAGGCGGTCGGCGTCCTGGTGGATGGCGAGCAGGATGTGGAGGGCGCGGTCCTCAACGGGTTTCCCGTATAGGTCGGGCGGGGAGCCGTAGGCCTCTTCCTCTCCTATCATCCCCTCGATGTACGGGGCGCCGTAGATCTTGCGGGTGAATTCCACCAGCAACTCCGCGGACCGGAAATGGCCGCGATACGCCCATTCCTTTGCGCCGAACCGCGCCAGGTCCAGCCACTGCTCGTGCCGCCCACCACTGCGCCAGTCCTCGGTCTTGGAGTGATGCTCGGGGCCAAACACATCGTCCATCCACGTTCTCGCCGTTCGCTCCAGTCGTCGGGCCTTCTCGATACCGGTGCCGGTGCTCACGTCTGGCCAAGGCGCATTCCGCAGCGCCTCGTGACCCGGCAGCAGCAGCGCGTATTGGGCGTGTGCCGCCGCCCGGGCCGCCGGTCCACCGTCCTTCGGCAGTCGCAACTGTTCGAACCGCTTCAACAACTTCCGCCACGTCACGGCGGCGCGCGTGTCGCCCACCTGCTCGAGCGCTTCGGCGAGCGCCTCAGTCGCGCACGCCCAATCGACGGCAACCGCCTTGCCGTTCGCCGCCCGCGTCAGGTCCCGCAGCACCCGCAGCCGCCCCGCTCGGTCGCCCATCCGCTCCAGCACCGCCTGGAGTTGCCACAGCGCATCCAACCTATCTCTACCGCGCACCCCAGCAGCGTTTTCCGCTGCCAGGTCTCGGGCTATCGCAAGGTCGCTCAGGTCGACCCGAACCGCGACGGCCAGCCGACGGAGCGCGGATCGGTGCTTGCCTGCCGTCGCCTCGCCGGCAAGCGTCACCAATTGCTCTGCCCATGCGCGGGGTTGTCCCGTCTCGGCCGCCTGCGCCGCGGTACACCCCGGCGTGGGGCTTGCAGCGCAATACTCGCGGAGCCGGCGCGTGTGGTGGACGAGGTCGAGCGCGAGGTCGCGGGGACTGGGCACGGTCGGCAGCACCGTGCGGTAAAGGATCTCTCCGTAATCAGGCTCTTCCTGGGAG
This sequence comes from Myxococcota bacterium, assembly GCA_049317445.1. Taxonomy (GTDB): domain Bacteria; phylum Myxococcota_A; class UBA9042; order UBA9042; family UBA9042; genus CAJBNH01. The sequence goes on from JBMOIG010000259.1 coordinate 2,429, forward strand.
AGAATGCGCGTCTGTCGCGGGACATACATGAACGCGCCGGCAATCGTGAGCTTCTGCTGCTTTCTGCGCGATCGCGCCTCAAGCTCCGGGCACGCCAGCATCCCGACGACAACGGCGACCAGAAGCGCAACGACGCGCCCCTTCGCAAAGAGCGAAGCCACCTTTGCCGACCCGGTGGTGGCGTTCGACCAACCCAACTCGCCCTCCAGCCCGTCACATCTGTCGCGTCGCACCACCGATAGTCAGGCCGCATCTGTGGTTGCGCAGGCCCAGCGCACGGGCGGCGGTCCCGCACGGGAGACCGACCTCGCCCCCCGACTAATTCGGATCCCCATCACATTTCGCAAACTTGTCGACAAGCGCCGCATGGCCACCGTCTGCCCCGATCGGCACGCAAACGATCGGCAGCGTCCGCTCGGCCGTACAACCATCCTCGACCAGCGCGCCGCCCGCCTGGCTGACCACGAGGCAGTCCATCGGCTGGCACGACCGCCATCCCGAACCGAACGACGAGTGATAGGTCTTGTAGCTCAGCCCCTTCCACTCGAAGACCGCCATGTCGTTGTGGTGGTTGCCGCCCCAGTCGTACTCGGCCGACGCGAGCTTGGTGACCTTGGTGCCGTCCGAGAACCACGCCTGCGCCGCCAGCACCGGCAGCTCGGTGTTGTACGGGTTGCAGTCGACCGGCGTCCCTTGGACGTAGACGAATCCGGACTCGGCGCCATGGGCAAAGGTGCACAGCCAGTCCGTGTCACATAACTTCTGGGGATCAGACGGGAATACCGGATTCTTGCACACGACGGTATGCTGCTGCGGCACGCGATACGCAAAGCCGTAGTCGCCGGGCTCGGTCTGCGTCGCGTCGGTCGCGGTGTCAGTCGCCGTGTCGTCGTCGGTCACCGCGTCGGCTCCCGTGTCGTCGATCAGCCCGTCGGCAGCGTCGTTGGGCGCGGGGCTTGCGGTGGGGTCGCTTTCGCAAGCGGCGAGGCCCAGCGTCAGGGCGCAGGTGAAGGCCAACCAGACAAGCGGCAGTGCGGTGGGGCGCATCGGTCCTCCAAACGCGGTCACGAACGCGGCGTGGCGCTGGAGAGTGTCAACGTGCGTGGGGGGTTGTGCAAGGCCGGGGTGACTCATGTCGTCTCTGGTCGCCTGCAACGCGCATCTGCCCCGGAGGTGAGTGGAACCTGACAGGCGCAGAGGCCTAGGGATCCTACCCATCTGCGTAACCATGCGTGGCCATATGACTTTCGCGCCTCACCCCGTCGCTTCGCGCCACCCCTATGAGTGTTAGCGCGGCA
>JBMOIG010000260.1:0-3645 GCA_049317445.1 Myxococcota bacterium
GCCCTACGACGAAGCCCGGTATCTGGAGTCGCTGCGCAGCAAGGGGATGGTCTGGTGTGACATCCCAGCCTCCGCCGAACGGCCTTCCCGCGCACGTCCGGGCCGCTGGCTGATCCGAGCTGCGTGATTTCCCGGATTGCAGGCGATGTCGGGCGAATCCGAGAAGTTGCGTCAGAAGTCGATGTCGTTGGATCCGAGGTCGAGTTCGAGCTGGCGAGGAGCGGCCGTGCGACTTGCTTTGGCAGCACGCTCATGGTCGACGCAGCGGAGATCGCGGGCTGAAAGTTGCAGCAGTACGGGCCGTTGCATCGTCGGATGGGCGTAGGCCTGCGGCGTATTGCCGCAGGTGCACCAGACCTCGTGCTTTGACCGGTCCCAGGCCTCGATGAGGTCGTAGTGGTTGTCGACGATGAAGTAGAAGAGGTCGAGCAGGGTCATCGGGTGCAGGTGCGGCCCGGCATCGAGGTGCGTGCGGCGGGGTCTGCGCGCCATGGCGGCCTCACTCGTTGTCGGCGACAGCGCGCCGGACGTGCTCGATGTCGGCCTGGGCGACCTTGGCCTGCGCGGCGGCCAGAAGCGCGTTGCGTGCCAGCAGGTTCAGTAGCCGCAGCGTGCCCTTGGACGCCTCGAAGAGCGCGTTGGCGGCCCCTTCGGTAAACAGCGCATGGTGCACACCCGCCCGGCGCAGTTGGTGCGCCAGAAACGGTCCCACCTCGGCCCGGCGGATGCCGTCGAGATGGAAGCGCACCGCCAGCCGCTGCGCAAACGCCTCATGCGCGACAAATGCCAGCTTGCGGCGAAACTCGGTCTGGCCCACCAGGATCACGGTCAGCAGGTTCAGCGAGTCCATGCGGTAGTTGGTGAGCAGCCGAAGGTCGTCGAGCACGTCGTTGCGAAGCAGCTGCACCTCGTCGATCACCAGCACCGGGCGCAGCTTCTTGGCCCCGACCAGCCGCTCGATCTCGTCGCGGATCTGGTTGAAGAGCCGCACCCGGTTCTTCAAGGGCTCCAAGCCCAGCCCCAGCGCGATGGTCCGGTACAGGTCCATGGTGTTGACCGTCGACGGGCAGACGTACACGGCCTTGTGCGTGCCCGGGTGCAGCGACTCGCACAGCCGGCGCACGGCCGTGGTCTTGCCCGAGCCGACCTCGCCAGTCACCAGCCCCATGCCCTGCAATTCCAGCAGGTAGCGAAGCCGCGCGTCGAGTTCGCGCAGCCCTTCGGAGTCAAACAGGTCTGCCGCATCGATGTCGCGTTCGAATGGGTCTTGGCTCATGCCAAAAGCGTGCTTGATCATTGGTCACCTCCCTCGTCGTCGTTCCGGTCCCTGTCGCCGCCAGCCTGTGCCAGTTGGTCCGTCGGCAGCAGGTCGCGGTGGGCATCGAGCACCAGTTCGGCGAAGTTCAGGCCCGTCGACGGCCGCGGCGCGGTCTGGCCCGCCTGGTCCCCGTCGGATGACCGGCGCACCCGCGTATTGGCGTGCAGGTCCAGCCGGCGAAGCGTGTGCTTCCGCACGCCGCGCTCGTACAGGTGCACTTCGCGCAAGACGGCGCGTGCCGGGTCGTAGCGAAGCTCGACGCGGCGGTCGACGTACTCGGCCGGCGCCTCGAAGAGCTGGCCGTTGAGGTGCGCGGTGCGGTCACGACGGACCAGGCGCTCTTGGCGCACCAGGAAGTGCTCGTCGAGGTCCGGCGGCGCCGACCGCAGCGACTCGGCGTTGAGCAGCCAGCGGTCCAGCGGTGTCGGGTGACCGGTCTGGTCATCGCCGGCCAGACCCCGGTGCGGCGTACGGTGGTACTCGCCCTCGAGCCAGGCCCACAGCCGGACGTTGAGCGCTTGCAGCCCGCCTTGCTCCACGACGCGTTCCAGGTCGAGCTGCGACAGCAGCTGGCCCCGCAAGGTCCTGTGAAAGCGCTCGATCTTGCCCTTGGCCTGTGGATGAAACGGCCGCGCGTGGATGAGCGCGATGCGCAAGGACGCGCAGATGACGCTCAGGTGCGTCGAGGCGTACGCAGCGCCATTGTCGACAAACAGCCGGTCGGGTACGCCACGCTTGAGCAGCGCTTGGCGAAACACCGGCAAGAAGTCGATGAGCCTCTCGGACCAGCAAAACGCCGCGTGACACACGACCCGGGTGGCATCGTCGAGCAGCGTGACCAGGTAGGTCTTGCGCACTCGTCCGGTCTTGTCGTCGCGAATCGACGGACCGTACATGACATCGGACTGCCACATCTGGTTGGGGCGTTCAAATGCAAAGGCCCTGTGATCCTTGCGAAGAGCGCTCTTGGGCGTGCGCCTCGACAGCCCCCGGTCATGCAGTAGCCGATACACCGTCGAGGCCGCCACCGGCGCCTGGTCCGTCACCACGCCGGCGTGGCGCAGCATCCGCAGCATCGTGTGCACCGAGCGGCTGGGATCCTCCTCGCGCAGCGCCAGGATCTTGTCGGCGAGTTCAGGCGCGAGGGTGCGAGTGCGGCCACGGTCGCAGCGAAACGGCGGCAGCAGGCCCTCGAAGCCGCGCTGCTCGTACAGGCGCATCCAGTCGCGCAGCGTGGTGCCCGCCACCTTGGTGCGTCCGGTGCCCGGGATCACATAGGTTCGTGCGGCCTTGGCCTTGATCAGATCGATGCGCTCCTGCTGGTCCAAGCCGGGCACGACAAGTTCCCCGATCAGTCCCATGCGAAACAGCGCGATGGCTTCGCGCAGCTTGTTGTCCATGACGGTCCTCCTCAAGGCGGCGAAATCTGCTTGCCGCCAGGGTCGGCGGTGTCGCAGACGGGGCCGCCGGGCGGGAGGCGCCATTTCAGGGGGAGGGCGGACCGCGAGGGCAGTGGCGGACGAGCGCGACAAGGCAGGTAGGCCCCAGCAGCACGCCGTCGCGGTCGCACAGCCACCCGCGAAAGGCTTCGAGCACGCCCAGGTCCGGCACGCCCAGCAGCGCGCGCAGCTGCGCCAGCCAGCCGCCGCCGCCCGGACGCAGGACAAGCGCTGGCAGCCGCGGCAGAAGCGCTTGCATCATCTCGCGGAAGCGCCCGACCCAGTTGCGGTACTTGCGAGGGCAGTGCTCCAGGCCGGCGGCTTGCGCCGCGGCACGCCAGGTGCCGCCCTGCTCGCGGATCGCAATGACCTGCTCGACCTCGGCCATGGTGGCGCCCAGACGGATTGGCGCCCACGGTGGCTGAAGCACGAGCACTGTTCGGCACTTCGGTGCGATGCAGCGACCCAGGCGCACCCAGGCGTCAATGCGCTTGCGCAGCGCAAGTCCCTTCGACCTCACCGGCGACCCGCACTTGGGACAGTCCGGCCACGCGAGAACTGGAAGCCCGCGTTCCGCCGCCCTATGCTCTGCCGCCGTGAGGCCATATGGCACGCAGGCCATGGCCATCGCAGGCGGCCCGCGGGGGTGTGCAAAGTCGCCGCGGGCCGCCGACTACTTGGCTCAGGCTGAGCGGATCGCCAGTTCCTGCCGCTGTTTGGTTCGCCGACCCTCACGCCCAGGCCGCGCCGGCGCCCCCAGCCTCCCCCCGGGGGGAGGCTGGGGGGCCGATGCTTCTCGCTTTGCGGGGGCTGATGATCAGGTCACGGCGTTGGCGCTATCCGGGAAGAAAGCCGGGTATCGCGAAGGCAGGGTGTGGGTCCTTACAG
>JBMOIG010000261.1:0-3595 GCA_049317445.1 Myxococcota bacterium
CTCCCGCCCCGTCTGAATGTCGTACTCGGCACCGCAGTCCGCACGCGCACTGGCCCGAACAATCAGGCAGCCCGCCTGCGCCACAACAGCGCCGACGCCACGGCGATGGCCAGCGCCCACGACGCCCCGCGTCCAACAGGTACCGGCGCCGTCGTGCACCCACCGTCCGAGTTCGCTTCCGGTTGCGGCGGGGTGGTGGCCGCGGTGTCGCCCTGCAGCACGCCATCGGCCGCGGCCGCGTCTACCGCGACATCGACCAATGCCACATCGGCGGTCACATCGGGTTCGGGCACGTCGGCCGGTTCGGGCACATCTGCGGCGACGTCGGTGGGAATCGCGTCGGGGGCCTCGGTGTCGGCCGCCACATCTTCCGGTGGCAGGTCGGCGGGGACATCGGCCAACAAGGTGTCTGGCGACAACACTTCCTCAGCAGCATCGCCGGGTTGGGTATCGACGACGTCTTCGGGCTCCCAAATGGTGTCGTCCGGGACGTCGACAGAAGGGCTCTCGGCGAGGGCGAGCGCGGACCACAGGATCACGCACGGCACCAGACACAACGAACGCAGCAGAGTCTTGGTCATCGTCGCCTCCCAGTTCTACGGTTCTGCCCCAAGATCCAATGCGCACGCTAGACCTTGTCCCGACCGACCGCAAGCCCCGGCCGCTGGAGCCCGAGTCCAGCGTAGGGCCGAGGCCCGACACGCACTCTCTCGCCTTCCGAGGTCCGAGGAGACCGCGTGGAAGCGGTTCGCCGCCATTCCGCGGGACCGCCATTCCGCCAGACCCACGGAACCTGCACGCGCTACGTCAAACCCAACGAATCCCCCACCCCACCACCAACCCCACCCTCGACCGAAGCAAACGCCACGTGAACGGCGTGAAGCAAGTCCTCCGCCTGGTACGGCTTGCTCAGCATCACCTCATCGGCCGCCGCCCCACCGCCCAGCGCCAACGGGTCATACCCCGAAGTGAAGATCAACCGAATCCCAGGCGACAACTGGCGCAACTGCACGGCCGCGCCGTGCCCGTCGAGCTTGGGCATCACGACATCCAGCAGCGCCACGCGGACTTCCTGGGGGTGGCGCTGCATCACCTCGACCGCCTCGAGTCCGTTGGCCGTCTCGAGCACAGTGTACCCGGCCGTCCGCAGAATCCGCGTGACGAACTGCCGCACCCCCGGGTCGTCCTCGGCCACCAGCACGGTCCCCTGGCCCCGCGGTGCCGGCGGCTTCTCCACTGGCTCGTCCGCGAACACCGCCGCCTCGGTCCGCGGCAGGTAGACGGCAAAGCGACTGCCCTGACCCGGCTGGCTCCACACGTCTACGAATCCCTCGTGCTGCTGCACGATGCCGTAGACCGTGGCCAGACCCAACCCCGTGCCCGCGCCCACTTCCTTGGTGGTGAAGAAGGGCTCGAAGATGCGCAACAGCGTCTCTGGCGCCATGCCAGTCCCCGTGTCCGAGACGGTCAGTGTCGCGTAGTCGACCTCCCTGGCGCCGGGATGCGTGGCACACCAGGCGGCGTCGGGTCTGGCCTCACCCAGCGCGATACGCAAAAGGCCCTTGCCGCCCATCGCGTCGCGGGCATTGACGCATAGATTGACCAGCACCTGTTCCAACTGCACTGGATCGCCGCGCACGGGCAACGCTTGGGGACCCGCGTGGAATTCAATCTCGACCCGCTCGCTGACGATCCGCTCGAGCATCCTCAAGGCATTCTCGACCACCTCGTTCAGGTCGAGGTCGAATGACTGCAGCATCTGCCGTCGGCTGAAGGTCAGCAGCTGCTTGGTCAGTTGCGCGGCCCGCTGTCCGGCGGCGCGTGCGTGCCCCAGATCCTCGCGCGCCGGGTGACCGGGCTGCAGCGCGTCGGCGGCGAACTCCATGAAGCCCAGCATCGCGTGCAGCAGGTTGTTGAAGTCGTGGGCGATACCTCCCGCAAGTTGGCCCACCGCCTGCATCTTCTGCGCCTGCCGCAGTTGCTCTTCCAGCTCGCGCCGGGCCGTCACGTCGCGGCCCACGCCGACGATTTCCTCGACCTGCCCGCGGTCGTTCAAGACGGCGCGGTACGACCAGGCGAACCACCGCGGGCCGGTTGCCGTCGCGGTGCGCTGCTCGAACACCGTGGTGTGCGGCGGCACCTGCACCGCGGCCAGTGCGCTCGCGACCGGCCCGTCGCCGCCGTCGTGGGCCAACGGACCTTCGCGGGCCAACAGCGCTTCTTCGGTCGCGCCGAACATCCGGCAGTAGCTGGGGCTCGCGTACAGCAGCCAACCGTCGGGACCCAGCCGGATCAGCAGGTCTGCCATGTTCTCGACCAGCAGCCGGTAGCGCGCCTGGCTCTCGTCCAGCGCCGTCATCGCGCGCAGTCGCCCCGCCAGCAGCCACGCCAGCAGACCGACCAGGGCGACACCGAACAGGGCCAGCAGGTCGGCGAACACGTTGCCGCGCTGCTCTAGCGCCTGGAACGACGGCGCGAATTCCAGCCGCCAGGTGCGGTCGATCACGCGCAGGGGCGTCGTCGTGGTAAAGGGCCAGGCGCCGGTCTCGCCCGCGGCGTCGTAGGCATAGGCGACCTGGCCGTCGTCTGCGAACAGCCGGAAGCGGTATCGCTTGCGCACCGACGCCTCGGCCAGGCACGAATCAACCAGCGTATCGATGCGGAACACGCCGTTGACGAAGCCCAGCAACGCGCCGTCGCCACCCAGAATCGGCTGATAGGTCGCCAACCCCGCCCCCCCTTGCAGCAACTGCACGACGGGGCTGCTGACGAGCACGCGACGCCGCTGGGCCTGTGCCAGTGCGGTACGAACCCCGCGGTCTGGATGCGCGTTCAGGTCTCGCCCCAGCGCGCGCTCGTTGCCGACCCGCGGCACAGTTGCGCGGATGACGCCTGCACGGTCGACCAGGTTCAGCGCGAGCAGGCCGGGCGATGCCGTGATCAGCGACGTCGCATCGGCCTCGTACGAGGGGATGATCTGCTGCTGCGCACTGCGATGCGCGGCCATGTGGCGGACCAGCGACGTGCGGGCGTCGACCCACGCCTCGAGCCGCAGCCGAACCTGCTGGGCCGTCAGTCGGGTCTCGCTGCGGGTGGCGGCGTCGGAGAGCTGGCGCCCGGCAAACCACACGCCGCCGATGACGAACACCGCGACGAGAAAGAACGCCACCGGCCCCCAGGTCTGGAGGCGGCGGGCATCTCGTGGGGGGACTCGAGCCACCTTGGCACCCGGAGAGCGCACTACTGTCGCTCAGTTCCCCGCATCCTCAGGGACTTTTCGGGCAACGGCAAGGCGAACCCACGATTTCGGCGCTCGGTCCTGGGGTCTGGGTGACGCGTCGTGCTTCAGGACGCCGTGGCGGCGGGCTGGGCGTAGGCCTCGACGGGCAGGCACGAGCACACCAGGTTGCGGTCGCCGTACGCGTTGTCGACGCGTGCGGACCGGGCCGCCCAGGGTTAGAAACCTAGAGATCCTACACATCTTCGTAACCATGCGTGGCTATGCAGTTTTCGCGCCTCTCCCCGTCGCTTCGCGCCACCCCTCTCCATGCTCACCCACAGGCGGCTCATCGCCGCCCGGCAGGGCGACATAGAG
>JBMOIG010000262.1:0-3594 GCA_049317445.1 Myxococcota bacterium
CCGCGTCGCAATCGGACCCGGACCTGGGGGCAGGCCAGGCGTTCCGGTTTCCCCTATTCGGCAGCCGCGGAGCGCGGGTCAACTACGGTGGCCCGTCGGTCACGGGCAAGAACAAGAACGCGAACGAACTGACCCAGACCGCCGTGGCGACGGAAAGCGACATCGACCCCGCCGACGGCGAGATCCACGTGCGCTTTGCGATTGCACCCGTGCTGGAGAATCCGGCGCACAGCTACGCACAACAGCCGTACTACTACGTTCAGGTCGACAACGTGACGTCCGGCGCGGTCCTCTACACCGACTTCAACACCGCCGGACAGGTGGGTGTGCCCTGGATCACCACCACCAGCACCTTGACCGGGACCACGACGCAGTGGACCGAATGGCAACTCGTGGATATCAAGACGGGATCCAAGGTGCAGGTGGGTGACCAGCTGCGGCTGCGGGTCGTCGCGTCGGGCTGTTCATTGGGCGGTCACTTCGGCCGGGTCTATGTGGATGGCTTCGGCAGCGCGATTCCGGGCCTGTTCGCGTGGGCGACGGCAGACAAGGCGAGCGTGGCCGCGGGCTCTTCACTCACCTACACCTTCCACTACCACAACGGCGGCAGCGCATCGGCCGTCGGCGCGAAGCTGTCGTTCACCACGCCTCCGGGCACCACGTGGGACAACAGCGTGGCGCTGCCGACGGGCTGCACGGGCCCCGCAAACGGTGCGGCAGGCGTGATCGTGTGTCCGTTGGGGACACTCGCGGCGGACCAGAGCGGTGACTTCCAGGTGCGGGTCAAGGTTGCGGCGTCGGCCAAGGGTTCGGTCGTCAACGGCAACTACGCGACCCAAGCCGTCAACGCCGCCTACATGCTCGGATCCACACTGGAAACGCCGATCGAGGCCGCGCCGAACGCCGACGCCCTGACCGACCTGAACATGTATGAGATCGTGGCGTCGCATCAGTCCCTGCTCTGGGGGCAGAACGGTCCCTACTGGGTCGTCCGGGTTCGCAACCAGGGTGCGTTCAACATCAACGCCATCACGTCCTACATCGCGCCCAACAAGCTCACCAACGTCAAGTGGTGCAGGCTGCAGGGAACCGATGCGACCAGCACCTCCGGATGCTCGAAGAAGTCGAAGGGCTCAGGCAGCTTCTCTCACCAACAATTGATCGACGCCGACACCGTGCGCAGTTACCTCATTTGGGCCGACGTCGTGTCGGGGTCCGGGGTCGACCTCTTGACGACGGCGTCCAGCACCAAGCAGCCCGCCGGTTACCTCGACATCGATTCGTCGAACAACGCGCGCAGCATGGTGCAGACGATCGGCTCTGCTCGCACGACGCTCAATCTGACCAAGTCGGGGGGCAACAGCCTTGGCGTGGTTTCCGCCAGCCCGGCCGGCCTCGTTTGCGGCACCAGCTGCGGCAGCACGAAGTACGACTACGCCACGACCTACAAGGTGCAGTTGGTGGCGGATCCCACCGCTGGCAACAAGTTCGTCGGGTGGACCGGTGCGGCCTTGGCGTGCGGCACCAGCCCGATCTGCTCCGTGACCATGACGGGATCCAGCATGAACCTCACGGCGACGTTCGCCGCCGTGACCGCCAACGTGGCCAAGAGCATCTATGCGTTCTCGGGCACACCGCAGTCCGCGGCGACCACGAAGCAGTTTGCGCAGCAGATCTCCGTGCTTGTTGTCGATGACGTGGGAACCCCGGTCAGCGGCAAGTCCGTCTCTTTCAGCGCCCCTGCCAGCGGAGCAAGCGCGAGTCTGCCGGCAAGTTCGGCCACGACCAACGCGCAGGGCATCGCGGTCATGACGGCGACAGCGAACGGCACCGCCGGAACCTACAAGGTCACCGCGACGACGGCCAACGTCATCGGCAGCGCCGAGTTCGCGTTGACCAACGTCGGTCCGGTCGCCTCGCTGGTCTATGTGACCGGCGGCAAGGCGCCCGACCTCAATCAGGCCCCGATCGGCAGCGCGTTCAACGTGCCGCTGACGGTGCGAGCGGTCGACGCGGCCGGCAGCCCAGTGGCCGGCGTCACCGTCAATTTCGCGGGCGCTGCCTCCGGGGCCAGCGGCACGATGACGGCCCCAAGCGCGGTCAGCGATGCGTCCGGCTACGCGACGATGACGGCGACCGCCAATACCACCGCCGGCAAGTGGAGTGCCAAGGCGTCCTCCGGCAGCTTGGCGGCCGTCTTGTTCGAGATGGAGAACCTGCCGAAGGAACCCGCAACGGTCTTCATCGTCAGCGGGTCGCCGCAAGGTGCACCGGCTTCGGCGGCGTTTGCCAAGGCGCTGGTCGTGGCGGTCGCTGATGTTGCCGGCAACCCGTTGAGCGGCGTGACCGTCACGTTTGCGGCTCCGGCGAGTGGCGCAAGCGCGACGCTCTCGGCCAAGACGGCCATCACCGACAGCAATGGTCTTGCGTCCATCACGGCGACGGCCAACGCGACGATCGGTACGTACGATGTCACGGCGACAATCGTCGGCGTGAAAGATAGCGGCCAATTCCGTCTGACGAATCTGGGCGCGAGTGTGCTGTCGATCGCCGGCCTGGACGCCATGCACACCGCGGTCGGAACGGCGTTTCCGCGAACGCTGGTTGTCCAGTTGACCGACAGCAACGGCGACGCCATCGAGGGCGCCACCGTTACGTTTACGTTCCCTGCGAGCGGTGCCTCTGCCAGCGTCGTGACCAAGACCATCACGACAGATGTCGATGGCATCGCGGAGACGACGGCGCCAGTCGCAAACAACGTGGCGGGTAGCTACGTCGTCTTTGCATCCGCCGCGGACGCGTCACCGGTGTCGTTTTCGCTGACCAATGACGCAGGCGCTGCCAAGAACGTGACGGCCATTTCCGGCGGCGGCCAGTCCGCCGGCGCCGGGACCGAATTTGCCGCCGCTCTGGTCGTGAAAGTGACGGACGCGTTCGGAAACGTCGTCGCCAACGCCGCGGTGACGTTCACCACTCCCGCCAGCGGGGCCTCGGGCAGTCCGAGCACGCCGATTGCAACCACCGGCGCAGACGGAACGGCCGCCACAATGGTCACAGCCAACGACCTTGTCGGGGGCTTTGATGTCGTCGCAAGCGTTGCGAACGGCACGACCAGCGCGAAGTTCGCCCTGACCATCACCGACCCGTGCGCGACGAAGAACGGCGGCTGCAGCCTGCTCGTCAAGTGCACGGTCAAGTCCGGCGCCGTCGAGTGCGGCCCGTGTCCCACCGGCTACTCGGGTGACGGCAAGACGTGTGCGGAGGTTGACGCCTGCCAGACGGACAATGGCGGCTGCGCCGCCAACGCGACGTGCACCAAGACCGGCCCCGGCACCAACAGCTGCGCCTGCACGACCGGTTACGAAGGTGACGGCAAAACGTGTGCGGAGATCGACGCTTGCCAGACAGAAAACGGCGGCTGCAGCGCGAACGCGACGTGCACCAAGACCGGACCCGGCACCAATAGCTGCGCCTGCAAGACCGGTTACGAGGGCGACGGCATGACGTGTGCCGAGATCGACGCCTGCCAGACGGAAAATGGCGGCTGCGATGCCAACGCGACGTGCACCAAGACCGGTCCCGGCACCAACAGCT
>JBMOIG010000263.1:0-3584 GCA_049317445.1 Myxococcota bacterium
GTGTCCGCAATCCCGTATTGCGCGCGCTCGTCGGCGCTCATATCACGTTGGACGCGCCCGCACAGCCAGCGGATCGTGTCATGGACATCGGTGTCCCACAAGCGGATCGAGTTGTCCTGACTCGCGGTTGCGATACGCCGCCCATCGGGGGTGAACGCGATATCGGTTACCCAGTCCGTATGACCGGCGAGGACGCGGAGTTGCGCGCCCGTCGTCCGATCCCACAGCCGGGCCGTCCGATCTGCGCTGCCGGTTAGCACTGTACGCCCATCAGGAGAGAAGGCGACGATACTCACACCATCGGTATGCCCCTTCAAGATGTGGAGCAGCGCACCTGTGTGAGCGTCCCACAGGCGCGTCGTCGTATCCCAACTGGCGGTCGCCAGAACCTCCCCGTCGGGAGAGAATGCGATATTGACGACGTCGGTGTGGCCGGTCAGCGTCTGCCGTAGCGCGCCGGTTGTCGCATCCCACAGTCGTGCGGTCGTATCAATACTGCCTGTCGCGATCGTCTTCCCGTCCGGCGCGAAGGCGACTCCGAGGAGACCGTCGCTATGACCACGCAGCACCAGCAACTCCCGGCCGGTCTGCACATCCCACACCCGTGCGGTCTTGTCCAGGCTACTACTGGCCAGATGTTGCCCATCAGGTGAAAACGCCACCTGCGTCACGCCGTCCGTATGGCCGGTGATCCGCCGCAACTCCTGGCCGGTCTGCACGTCCCACAGGCGGATCGTCTTGTCCTGGCTCCCCGTCGCCAGCATGCGCCCATCGGGCGAGAAGGCGATGGCCCCAAATGACAGATCGGTGTGGCCCACAAACTGGCGTAGCTCTTGGCCGGTCTGCGCATCCCACAGACGTGCAGTGGTGTCGAAGCTAATCGACGCCAGTGTCCGCCCATCTGGTGCGAAGCGCACACCGCTCACCCAGTTGGTGTGGCCGCGCAGGAGGCGCGTATCGGTGGGGGGCGGCACATCAACGATGCGCACCGAGCCATCGGTGCTTCCGATCATGAAGCTGCGCCCGTCCGGCGCGAAGGTGCCCGCATGGACATTGCCGGACTGGACGGCGCGCTGACGCTCCTTGCCGGTCTGGACATCCCAGATACGCGCCGTCTTATCGTCGCCGCCCGTCAGAATCGTCCGCCCGTCTGCGGCGAACGCGGCCACCCATACCGCATCGGTCTGATCGAACTGACTGACTTGCTGCCCGGTTTGCGTATCCCACAGCCGTGCCGTCTTATCGTTGCTGCTTGTCACCACCCGCCTGCCGTCGGGGGCAAAGGCGACGTGGACGATCCCGTCGGTGTGCCCGGTGAAGATCTGAAGCTGCCGGCCTGTCTTGCTGTCCCACAGTCGAGCAGTTTTGTCATTACTGCCAGGGAGCAATTTCCCGCTCCCCGTCAGCACCTGGGTGCCGTCAGGGGAGAGGGCCACGCTCATAATGCCATCGGTGTGGCCGATAAAGGTCTGGATGGTCTGCCCGCTCTGGACATCCCAGAGGCGGGCGGTTTTGTCGGCGCTGCCGGTCAGCATCGTACGCCCATCAGGGGCGAAGGTCACACTCGTCACCCCGTCGGCGTGGCCGACAAAGGTCTGGATGGTCTGCCCACTCTGGACATCCCAGAGGCGGGCGGTTTTGTCGGCGCTGCCGGTCAGCATCGTGCGCCCATCAGGGGCGAAGGCCACACTCGTCACCCCGTCGGCGTGGCCGACAAAGGTCTGGATGGTCTGCCCACTCTGGACATCCCAGAGGCGGGCGGTTTTGTCGGCGCTGCCGGTCAGCATCGTGCGCCCGTCCGGGGCGAAGGCCACGCTCGTCACCCCGCCCGTATGGCCAAGCAGGTCACGGCGGGCGAAGGTCGCGTGGGTAGCGAGAGCCAGTGCCGCGTTGGCCTGGGGGGTGTCGGCCGCCTGGATCGCACGGATGCTGAGCAGGGTTGCACGCTCGGGGTCGCCGCCGCGTTGGAAGATCAGATTCGCCTCGGCGGCAAGGCGCTGGGCCTCCGAGCGGGTCAGGTTGGCGGCGGCCTGCGCTGCGTTTGCATCCGCAGCGGCCTGCCGATTGAAGGCAAACGCGCTCAGCCCGAGGGCCACAACCAGAAAGATGACCAGTGCGCCCACCAGATAGCGCAGCCGGCTCGCCGCCCGCTTCTGCAAGGTCAGCTCGCGCTCCTGGCGCGCAGACTCTGCGCTCACCTGTTGGTCGTGCGCGGCGAGGCTGTCGTGGATGTAGGTGGTCTCCTCGTCGTTCAGCGTCAGGTCAGTCGCAGTGGTAAGGGCGGCGAACTGGGTTAGCCGTGCGCCAGTCGCCAGAAAGCTCGGGTCGCGCTGCATCTGATGCCACTCGTGCGCCGCCGCTGCCAGCCGCCGCTGCACCAGCAGGTCGGCACGGCCCGCCTCCAGCCATCCGCGCAGCCGTGGCCAGGCGCGCAGCAACGCCTCGTGGGCGACCTCCACCGTCGGCTCGCGCGTGGCCGGGTCGTGGTCGAAGGTGAGCAGGCGTCCGGTACCGAAGGCGGCAAGCGCCTGCTCCGCACCGCTGCCTCGCAAGAGCACCTCGCTGCGTCGGACGCGCCGCCGAGTGTCGTCGCTGCCCTCGCCGGGCGTGGTCAGGCGCAGCAGCATCTGGCGCGCCATTGCCTGGCCTGGTGCGTCTAGCCCCGCATAGATCGTCTCAGCGCTCTGAGCCAGGGCTCCGGCGACGCCCCCGATCGTGTGGTATGCCGCGAGGGTGAGTAGCCGGCCCTGGCGCCGGAGGAACAGCTCGCTCAGGGCGTGCTGGAGCAGCGGCAGCGCCCCTGGCTGCGCGGTCACCGCCTCAAGCAGCGTCGCCTCCAGCCCCTCCTCCAGAGTCAGCCCGGCCCGCCGGGCCGGGCCGATAATGGCCTGTTCCAACTCGTCGGGAGTCAAGGGCCGCACCAGTGCAGCACGCTGGTGGAACAGCTCGCCCACGTCAACATAGCGGAGCGGTCGGTCGAGCATGTCGGCGCGCAGTGTCACCACTACGCGTAGACGCGAACGCTCATCAAGTACAGCAGCGACCAGACTGTCGAGCAGGTGGGTTCGCACGCCCTCATCCGCCGTCAGCGTAAACAGTTCCTCAAACTGATCGATGACAAGCAGCAGTTCGCTGGCCGGGTCGGCGGGGAGAACCAGGCGGGCCGCACGCAGCAGCCCTTGGTTGTCCGCGCCGAGGAGCGCAGTGAGATCCTCTGTCTCGACCCCGGCGGGGGCCACCCGACGCAGTGCCTCCGCCAGTGCGGCTATGGGCTGGCTGCCGGGCTGGAGATCGACAATGAACCATTGCTCAGAGCCGGGGAGCCCACCAGTCCGCAGGGCGGGCACCAGGCCCGCCCGCACGACTGACGATTTGCCGCTGCCGCTTGGCCCGATCACGGCTAGGAAGCGGGCCAGATCGCCGGTTTCGCCGAGCTGGCTGAGCAACTCCTGGATGAGGCTCTCGCGCCCGAAGAATCTCGGGGCGTTGGCCTCACTGAATGGGCGCAACCCTTGGTAGGGGTTGTCGGCGTCGGTGAGGTCGAGCACGACGGTCGGGGGCGCGGCGGGGGCCGGAGGACTCAG
>JBMOIG010000264.1:0-3559 GCA_049317445.1 Myxococcota bacterium
AACCTCGACCTCAACGAGATCGGCGCTGCACTGCAGCCGACGACCCAGCTGCCCAGCAACACCAAGGTGCCGCGCCTGATCCGCACCAAGATGCCGGAGTATCTGGTCAACATTCCGAAGGCTACGCCCAAGCCTGCGCTGACCGACCCGCCTCCGCCCCCGCCCGTGCCGGACGTCGAGCGCGGTCGGCCGATCCCCGCGACCGAGCGTGCGCCGTCGGCTCCGGTCGACGACCGTTCCGGTGGTCGTGGCCGCAAGGTGATTTACGACCGTCGCCGCGACACCGTGGGCCAGACGGCTGAGGACCGCCGACGCGGCAAGAAGCGTGGCAAGGGCAAGGGCATGATGCCCGTCGTCCCCGTCACGGTTGCGCGGCAAGAGAAGCGGCACCTGCGCATCGAGGACACCATCACGGTCGCCAATCTGGCGCACCAGATGTCGGTCAAGGCCAACGAGGTTATCAAGAAGCTGTTTGATCTCGGCATCATGGCCACGATCAACCACGCTCTGGACCTGGACACGGTCGAGCTGGTTTCTGCCGACTTCGGCTTCACCGTCGAAAACGTCGGTTTCGACCTCGACGCCTATCTGAAGACGCCGGCCGCCGAAGACGTCTCGATGCAGCCGCGTTCGCCGGTCGTCACGGTCATGGGCCACGTCGACCACGGCAAGACCAGCTTGCTCGACGCGATCCGCAAGACCCACACGGCGGCTCGCGAAGCCGGCGGCATTACCCAGCACATCGGCGCGTACGTTGCGGAAGTGACGGGCAAGGGGCGCGTGGTCTTCCTGGACACCCCCGGCCACGAGGCGTTCACCGCCATGCGTGCCCGTGGCGCCAAGGCGACCGACGTCATCGTGTTGGTCGTGGCTGCCGACGACGGCGTCATGCCGCAGACCATCGAGGCGATCAACCACGCCAAGGCCGGCGCCGTGCCGATCATCGTGGCCGTCAACAAGATCGACAAGCCGAATGCGGACATCGACCGGGTGCGCCGCGAGCTGGCCGACCAGGGCGTTGTCAGCGAGGAGTGGGGCGGCGACGTCACCTTCTGCGAGATCTCGGCCAAGAAGGGCACGGGCATCGACAAGCTGCTCGAGATGCTGGCCCTGCAGTCGGAAGTGATGGACTTGAAGGCGGATCCGACCACGGACGCTCGCGGTCTGGTCATCGAGTCGCGTCTCGAGAAGGGTCGCGGTCCGGTCGCCACGCTGTTGGTCCAGCAAGGCACGCTCAAGCGCGGTCAGTATGTCGTTGCCGGATCGCAGTACTGCCGCGTCCGAGCGATGCTCGACTACATGCTCAAGCCGCTGGAGGAAGCTGGCCCCGCGACTCCGGTCGAGGTCATCGGCTTCGACGGCGTGACCAGCGCAGGCGACGAGTTCTACGTGGTGGCCGACGAGAAGAAGGCCAAGGCCATCGTCGAGCACCGGGTGGAGAAGCAGCGTGAGCGCGATCTGCTGAAGACCTCGCGCCGCACGCTCGACTCGTTGTTCGAGGACATGGCGGCCGGCGAGACCAAGGACTTGAACCTGATCATCAAGGCAGACGTGCACGGCTCAGCCGAGGCACTGAAGGCCGCGCTCGAGAAGATCGAGCACGAAGAGGTCAAGGTCCGCGTGCTGCACTCGGCGGTCGGCGGCGTGACGGAGAGCGACATCCAGCTCGCGTCGGCGTCCAAGGCCGTCATCATCGCCTTCAACGTCCGCCCCGAGGCCAAGGGCAAGCGCCTGGCCGACGACATGGGCGTTTCGATTCGGCAGTACTCGGTCATCTACGACGCCATCGACGACGTCACGCTGCTGCTGGAAGGGATGCTCACCCCGATCATCGAGGAGAACATCCTGGGCCACGCCGAGGTGCGCGAGACCTTCGCAGTGCCGAAGCTGGGCTTCATCGCCGGTTGCAACGTGACCGATGGTGTGCTGAATCGGTCGGCGAAGATGCGCCTGTTCCGCGGCAAGGATCAGGTCTGGGAGGGCGAAGTCGCCTCGCTGCGCCGGTTCAAGGACGACGTCCGCGAAGTCTCGTCCGGCTACGACTGCGGCGTCGGCCTGCAGGGCTTCAGCAAGGTGGCCATCGGTGACCGGCTGGAGTGCTACGAGCTGAAGAAGATCGCCCGCAAGCTGAACTCGCCCGCCCGCCCCGCCCGCAGCGAGGACTAGGCCCTTCCCATGCGCCGCGCTCCCACGTTTAGCCGCGCCGACCGGCTCGAGCACCTCATGGCCGATGAGGTCGAGCGGCTTCTCTCGTATGAGATCCGCAGTCCACTGGCGCAGAAGGTCAAGGTCGTCCACGCGCGACTGGCGAAGGACCTCAGCTCGATGCGCGTGCAGTACGTGATGCTGGACGGCAGCGAAGGGACGCCTGCGGTGCAGACCGTGCTCGAACAGGCCGCCGGCTACATCGCCCGCACCGTGCAAGAGACGCTGCAGACGCGCAACCGGTGCACAATCACGTTCCATTTTGACAGGGACGCCATGCGGATGCAGCGCGTGCAAGAGCTGTTGGACGAGGCCAAGGCAGCAACGGCCGCCGCTGCCCTTGCGAACGGAGACACCGCTGTCGCCGCGCCCGCTGAGAAAGACGCGGACGACCCCGCGCCGGCATGAGCTCCACAGAGCCGAGACCCGCCCGCATCCCCGCCCAAGGGGTGCTGTGCATCGACAAGCCGCTCGGCTGGACGTCGCGCGACGTGGTCAACAAGGTCTCGGGCATCTTGGGCGATCGCCAAGCCGGACACGCCGGAACGCTGGATCCCGCTGCCTCAGGCGTGCTGCTGGTCGCGTTTGGCGAGGCGACCAAGTCCGTACGTTGGCTGATGGACGCTCCCAAGACGTACGAAGCTGTCATCGCGTTTGGTTCTGCTACGTTGTCGGACGATGCGGCAAGCCCCGTGGTGCGTCAGGCCGCCCTGCCCCAGCCGCTGACGCCGGCGAGGCTGCAGGCGGCGCTGGACGCGCGATCGGGCGCGACGCTGCAAGTTCCCCCGGTCGTCAGTGCATTGCAGAAAGATGGCGTGCGTGACTACGAGCGGGTGCGACAAGGCGAGATCGTGGTGCGCGAAGCCCGCGAGGTGTGGCTGGGCGCCAGCGAAGTCCTGGAGGTCGGCGAGGCGACGGCGACGGTGCGGGTCACTTGCGGTGCCGGCTTCTATGTCCGTGCACTTGCAAGAGATCTTGGCGAAGACCTTGGCAGTGCCGCGCATCTGACCGCGCTACGCCGCACCCACGCGGGCGGGTTCGACGTGTCGCAGGCCCTCACCATCGACGCACTCGTGCAGCTGCCGTTCGAGGCGCGACGCCCTCATCTGGTGCCGCTCGAGACACTGATGCCGCGCCTGTTGCCGACCTTTGCGATCGACCGCGACGTGGCCCGCGCGCTGGTCCAGGGCAAACACCCGCAAGTGCCTGAAGATGTTGCGCTCGAGCCCGATCAAGAGGTGCTTCTGATCCTTCGCGAGGACTCAGGGCTCGTGTGCGTGGCCACCGCAATTCCCGAGGACGAGGAAGGACCGCGCCGCCTCAAGACCGTCCGTGGCTTCACTGCGGCCCAACG
>JBMOIG010000265.1:0-3548 GCA_049317445.1 Myxococcota bacterium
CTACAACGCCGTGACTACGCCCAAGGGCCGCGCGCGCGGTGGCTGCCTTTCCCATTATGTGGAGCAACCCGTTATGCGGAGCGCCGCGGCCATGCGCCTATTTTCGCAGGAGAATTGGCCCATCCGGCGCGCCATAACGGCGCGCATCAGAGGCTTTCAAGGAAGGCCAGCACGTCTGCAGGTGGGTGCCACGGGCCGACCGCGGACGGCGCGAGGCCCGAGCGCTTCCAGAACGCTTCGAGCACGTCGCGTTTCATCTGTAAGTTCGTGCTGATGTACCGGTTTGTCGTGGCGATGCTGGCGTGCCCGAGGTAGTCGCGGATGACGGTGATGTCGACACCGGCTTGCAAGAGCGCTACGGCGCAGCTGTGACGCAGAACGTGCGGCGTGACGCGCGTGTGGGCCAGCGTGGGCAGCTCTTTGCCTGCGGTTTTCGCATACTTGGCGAGGATGTAGGCGACCCCATCTCGTGTGAGGGGCGTACCGCGCGCGCTTTGGAAGATTGGGCTGTCGGGATCGGCGCCGAAATGCGGAAAACGCATCAGTGCTTCGGCGGTCTCGTTCCACAGCGGACAAACCCGGTCTTTGTTCCCCTTGCCGTGCAGTCGGACCTGACGCGGTCGATCGGTCTGGATGTCGCGCGCGCAGACGGCGATGGCTTCGCTGACCCGCGCGCCGGTATTGTACAAAAGGAGCAGCAGCGCATGGTCGCGTCGCCCGGCGGCGGTGCGAGTGTCCGGCATGCGAAGCAGCACCTGGACTTCCTCGGGCTCCAAGTAGACGACCGTGGAACTCTTTGATTTCTTGGATGGGATATCGAGGATTCGGCTGTATTGACCGGCACGCGTCGGGTCGTGGCGCAGCAGGTGCTCCGTGAAGGCGTGGATCGCCGCCAGCCGCTGATTGCGCGTCGAGACGCGATTGTGGCGGCGTGTTTCGAGATGCTCCAGGAACGCCAGCACGCGGTCGACGACGATGTCGTCCAGCGTCAGCTTTGATGCCGGCTTGGCATTGGTGTCCGCGAGGAAAATCAGGAACAGCCGCAGCGCATCACGGTAGGAGAGCACGGTGTGCCGACTCGCGCCACGGACGTTTTGCAGGTGCTCGCGGAAGAAGGACTCGACGAGATGCAGGAGCGGGTCGCCGGGCGTCGTCGTCATTTTGGCCTCCGCGCCGTGGCGAGACGTTTCTCGAAACGGTCCGCAGCGATGGCCATCAGCTCGGGCGTGGCCTTGAGATAGACCTCGGTGCCGATGAGGTCGTAGTGGCCCATGTAGGCGGACAGCCAAGGCAATTGCGCGTGGAGGTCGGCAACGCCCTCGTGGTACCAGCGCGTCAGACGATGGACGGCGAAGGTGTGGCGAAAGTCGTAAGGCCGCGGCCCGACCCGACCATGAGCCGGTTTCAGGCCGGCGCGACGCAGCAGCTCACGCACGATATCGGACCCTTTGCGGACACCGAGCGCTGTCCCATCGGGCTGGATGAGAAATGGACTGTCTGCGTCCGCAGCAGCGCGCGTATTTCGGTGCACTAGGTACGTGCTCAATTCCTTTGCCAGATCCTCGCCAAACGGCACCAGTCGGGACCGCCCCTTGCTCTCGGCGATGGACAAGACTGCGTCGTCCAGATTGACGTCGCACATCCGCAGGCGGAACGGCTCGCCAAATCGCAATCCGGTGCAGTACAGAATCAGGAGGAGCGTGCGCACCGTCAGGGCGTGAAACGCGTCGGGCAGCTTGCTGGCCAGCGCGAGCAGATCCCGAACCTCCGTGAGCGACAGCACATACGGCTCGAACACCGACTCGGTCGACTGCGGCGACCAGTCGCGGCCGGGGACGAAAGCATCGGGATGCTGGCGGCGCCGGAACAAGCAGAACTGCCGCACGATGGCAATCTCGCCGTCGACCGATATGGACTTTCTTCCGTGGCGGGCACCCTGCCATTCGAGCAAAATCGCTGCAATGGCCGTTTCGCTCCCAGCCCCAGTGCGCGCGCGGATGAAGCGGTCGAGGCTCAGCAGCACGAATTCGGCGCGGCGATAGCGGTAGCCGAGAGCGCGTTTGAACGCGAGGAACGCCTCGAACTCTTGGCCCATCGCGCTGGTGAAACGGCTGCTCATGCCGGCACCGGCAGCGCGATCCCGCGAAGGCGCGAGGTAGCCACGCGCATGTAAACCGACGTGGATGCCGGGTCGCGATGTCCGAGGATGTCGCCGACCACCTTGGGCGGGGCGCCGAGCTCAAGCTCGCGGCAAGCGTGACTGTGACGGAGGATGTGGCCACCAAGGGGCTGCACTTTGATGCCGGCGGCCTTCGCATGATCACGAACGGCGAACCGGACCGCCGAGGACGTCATCTTCAGGTGGGGCATGCGCATGGCGAGAAATACTTCCCGCGCACCTGAGTATCGCGGCCGTCCATCCCGCAGGTAGGCCAGCAAGGCCTCGCCGATGGCCGGGAGCAGCGGCAGCATGATTTCCACGCCGGTCTTCGGGCGCACGACGTGCAACGTACCGGCGCGCCAGTCGATGTCGTCCAGCCGAAGCGCCAATGCCTCGGCCGCGCCCATTCCGTAGGTCGCCATCATCAGGAGCAACGCATAGTCGCGCCGTCCGGTCCGACCGGTGACATCGACCGCTGCGAGCAGGCGCTGAACGTCCTCCCACGGCAATGCCCGCGCCGGCCGCGGCAGCTTCTGCGACGGCGGGGAAACGACTGAGACGGCGAGGTCGTGCGGGATCCTTCCTGTCTGGTGGAGAAACCGCAGGAAGCAGCGAATCGCGCAGCACATTCTCGCGAGCGTGACCCTGCTAAATCGGTCGGACGCAGCCATCACGGCGGCGTCGACATCGTGGATCTGCATATCGGCGACCACCCGTCCATCGACACAAACGCCGGCGAGGAATTCGGTCAAGTATCTAACATCCATGCGAATGGTGGACGCAGCAACTCCGCGATGCGCTGCACTGAATGTGCAGTATTCGGCGAGCACCGGCGCCAGCGGAACAGTCGGCTGCGAAGGCTCCCACTCCGGGACGACTTCGCCCAGCATGGTCAGTGCGTGTGTCCAGGCGTGCACCGCCCCGCTGGCGCCGTGCGCGGATTCAGCGGCGTCCGGACGGTGATTTTCGGAGTACCGCCGAGCGAAGTCGGCGACGTCTCGTCGGGTCAATGAAGCGCGAACGTCGGCACCGCGTCGCAGGCAGTCGTCACAAAATCGGCGGACCCAGTAGAGGTACTGGACGATGACAGCTTCACGCCGGCCGTTTCCGCGCCATATCTCGATGACGCGCGATTCCAGCGCATTTGGTGCTTCGAGCATGGCGGCTACGGTGCTCATGCCGAATGGGACGCGCGTCAGCCGGGATCGATCTGGCCTGCCGTTATGCGGTGCGCCCAGGCCAAAGAACGCTAGCAATTCCGCGCAGCGGAGGCTCAGCTCCAGATAACCGAGTGCTCCACATAATGGGAATTATGCCGAGCTCGGCATAAGGCCCATGGTCGCAGGGGCATCTTCGACGCCAAGCCGTCGGCGCCCGAGATGCAGGT
>JBMOIG010000266.1:0-3510 GCA_049317445.1 Myxococcota bacterium
AGCGCGGCCTCAAGCCCCATGCCGGCGTGGAACCGCAGGGTCGGGTCGATCGGCACACCCGCATCCCGGGCCAGGTCGGTCAGCGTCTCGGGCCGCAGCGAGCCGTCCAGGTGCCGGTGCAGGTCGATCATCTCAGGCTCCTCGGGTCGGGACGGACGTTGCAAGTTCTTGTACGTGCAGCAGATCTTCGGGCGTGTGCACCACGCGCGCCGTCGACCAGTCCGCCGGCAGGGGCACGGCCACCGCCCCCGCCGCCTCGAGCAGCCGCCACATCGCGCGCTGTTGTCGCTCGATCGCCTGCCTGACGAGCGGGATCAGGTCGGTGTGGTACAGCCCGGGCAGCGGTTGCCACGCGCCACGCCCGTTCTCAGCCTCTGCATCCCGAAACGCCACCGCCGTGACGCCGGGCGCTCGACCCGTCAGCAGCATCCGCAGCCACTCCGGTCGAAATCCCAGGACGTCACACGGCCCCAGCAGCACCCAGCCGTCGCCCTGCCCGGCCGCCGCGAATTCCAGCGCCGCCAGCAGCCCGCCCATCGGTCCCAGGTGCGCCTCGCGGTCGGCGATGCCCGCAAGGCCCAGGTCCAGGTAGCGGTCGGCCCGGTCTGCCACCACCCGCGTCTGGTCGGCGAACGGCGCGCACACGTCGAGCATGTGGGCCATCAACGGCTTGCCGTCGACCACCGCCCGCGCCTTGTCCGAGCCGAACCGCGAGCTGTGGCCCCCCGCCAACACGCACGCCGCTTGCACCCGCAGCTGCTCAGCCATTGCGTTTCCTCTACTATACAAACATCAAGTCTTGCCCAACAGCCGACCGCGCCCGGCAACATCGTGCACGCCCTTGTGAATCCGCAACTCGCGCCCCGCCGCCCGCCCGGCCTCGTGCGCATCGCCACCGCGCACGCCGCCGCCGCCGAGACTGCGGGTGCTGGGGTGCCGGTCGCGGAAATAGTGCTTCAGGTCGGGGTCGCCCAGCCACACCAGACCGCGGGCCTCGTTGCCGCGCCGTTCCTGCTTCAGCTTCTCTTGAAATCCCATCAGCACGCCGGCCACGAATGCCCGTCTGGAGGCCGCCGTCCGCACCTTCAGCTCGCGCCGCGACTCGCGCCACAGGGCATCGCACGCCCGGTGCAGAAAGTCGTGCACGTACGCGGCCAGCTCCAAGTTGGCGTCGCTGCCCACGATCTCCAGCATCCGCACGTTGCGGTTGCGGCGCGCATCGTACGCGTTGACCCAGATGCACTCGACGAAGAAGAAGGCCGACAGGATCGACGCCACCAGCTTCCACTCGACCGGCAATGCCGCCGAGGTGCCGCCTACGCGCCGAAAACCATACCCCGGCAGCTTCTCGTTGCCCGTCAGCTCCAGATTGTACTTGAGCAGCAGGGTGTTGGCCGCCGCCATCGCAGCTTCGGCCTCGTGCGCGTTCGGGCTCGCCGCCAACGCCAGCAGCTTGCGCACCTTGGCCAGGATGCGGTCAACCTCGGTCCGGTCGCCCTGCAGCGGCCCCGAAGCCTTGGCTTGCACGCCCACGACCCGACACGCTTCGGCAAACGCGGGACCGTGGGGCGTCTCGTCCGTTACGCCCAGCACCTCGGTCACGTACTGGTGCGCGGTCTCATGGCGCAGCGTGTCGAGCACGTCTTCCCACGCGTGACTCCAGATGTGGTGCTCGCTGATGCCCAGAATGCGACCCTGACGGTCCCAGCGGCCCAGACGCTCTTGCGCGCGGTCGATGGTGAACACCGGCGGCTTCAACCGCCCGCCCAGCTTGACGTTCAGCGCCTGCCACTCAGCACGCAAACGCTGCAACCAGGCACGGTGGAGTTGGTCGAGCATCGATCCTCGCGGTCCGTCGCGCGGGTGCGAACGGAAGGGCGGATGGTGCCATCGGCCGGGCGGCAGGGCTAGGTGGGGTGGCGCGATGGCCGAGTAGCGTCCGTAACGAAACGCCATCGTGGCTGCCCGGCCACTGAACTGGCGGGCTATCTTTGCGGCGTCCACCTCCGTGGACGCCCCGGACCCGAGCCGCCCGCGCAGGCGGTCGGCGCAATCATAGCCCGGGGGTTCAGCCCCTGGCCCTCTCTCCTGGCCAACCCCCAGACTCGGTGACCGGTCCCAACGGCGGGCCGTCAAGGCCGGTCTACATCGGTAGCGCGGGGGCTTGTCCCCCGCTGTTGGACCAGGAAGTTGCGCAGGTTGCCGAAACCGCCCCGTTGCCCTACCCTCCCGCGCCGCAAGTCCGCGGCCATTGCCTCGCGGAACGAGCAAGGGAGGACCCGCGACGATGGCGCTAAAGCCCCTGAAGAAGCTGCAGTTGCAGGGCTTCAACAACCTGACGAAGACGCTGAGCTTCAACATCTACGACATCTGCTACGCGCGGACGGCGAACCACCGGCGCGAGTACATCCAGTATATCGACGAGATGTACAACGCCGAGCGTCTGACCCAGATCCTCGAGCAAGTGTCGAACATCATTGGCGCGAACATCCTGAACATCGCGCGCCAGGACTACGACCCGCAAGGCGCCAGCGTGACGATGCTGATCTCTGAAGACGAGATCGCCAGCCACATGCCCCCCACCGCCGAAGAACCCGGACCGCTGCCCGAAGGCGTCGATCCCGCCGAGCGCCTGCTGAAGTCCGATGCCGTCGTGGGCCACTTGGACAAAAGCCACATCACCGTCCACACCTACCCCGAGAGCCACCCGGACAACGGTATCAGCACCTTTCGCGCGGACATCGACGTGTCGACCTGCGGGCGCATCTCGCCGCTGAAGGCGCTGAACTACCTGATCCACAGCTTCGACTCGGACATCGTGACCATCGACTACCGGGTGCGCGGCTTCACGCGCGACGTGCACGGCAAGAAGGTCTTCATCGACCACAAGATCAACTCGATCCAGAACTACATCGCCAAGGACACGCGCCACCTGTACCAGCTGCTGGACGTGAACGTGTACCAAGAGAACATCTTCCACACGAAGATGCTGTTGAAGGAATTCGACCTGAACAACTATCTGTTCGGGACGGGCGTCGACAACCTGGAGCCGGGCGAGAAGAAGACGATCCGCAAGCGCCTGCGCCGCGAGATGCTCGAGATCTACTACGGCCGACGGCTGCGCAAGGGCGCCGCGACCTGATCTCCGTCTACTAGACGAACATCACCAAGATAGATATTTGTCCAGTTGCACTCGGTCACGCCAGCAAGTGCGCGACCAGAATGCGGATTCCGATCGCGATCAGCACGGCACCGCCCAGCCACTCGGCGTGACGGCCCAGCGCCGCGCCTGCCTTGCGTCCGACGTGCGCCGCGACCAGCACCAGCCCGAACGTCACCAGACCGATGACCGTCGCGGCAAGCGCCAGCGGCACCTGCAGCAGGCCAAAGCCGATGCCGACCGCCAGCGCGTCGATGCTGGTGGCCACGCCCAGACCCAGCAGTGCGGTGAACGTCGGCCAACCCGAAGGCGCGTCGTCGTGGCGGCCGCTGCCCTCGGCGCTGTTCTCG
>JBMOIG010000267.1:0-3505 GCA_049317445.1 Myxococcota bacterium
AGAGCAGCTGATTCGTAATCAGCAGGTCCCGGGTTCAAGTCCCGGTGTTGGCTCCGGAAATCATTACAGATTCTTGATCGACTCGGACCCTCAAAAGTGCTCTGGCTAGGGTTCTGGCTAGGGTTTTTGGGTGGTGGCCTGTTTCGTGGTGCGCGTGCCGCGCGCTTCGCGGGGGCTTGGTCCGGTCCGAGATCGATCTGCTCGCGGTTTGGGCGGTTGCTGCGCCCGCCCGGTGCAAGTTCGCGACTCCGCTATACATCCTCGACCCGGGCGTGCCGCCGAGGCTGTCGGCCAACGCGCTGTGCATCTTGCGGCCAAGCGCTCTCGCGCTGCAAGCGGATCGGTCGACGGCGCCCGATCGTGGCACCGACTGAAGCGCTGCTCGGGCTAGCGGTCGCCGTGGGTGCGCGGCCAGGCCGGGCCCGTGGCGGGCAGCCCGACACGCGTGGCTAGGGTCTGGCTAGGGTCTCGCTAGGGTCCTGGCTAGGGTTCTGGCTAGGGTCTGGCGACAAAGCTCAACGTATTCAATGTCATCCGGCTGTTGGTGACGGGCCCCTGTCGCGACTTGGACGATGTGCGCCAGTGACGTCCTCGGCGATATCCTTCATACGCTCGCCGGTCAGGCGGCGCTGTTGGATGGCACGCCTCGTGGCAAGTGGCGTGCGTGCTGACCATGGTCGATCCGACGTGTCATACGCCTTCCCCGTGAACAGGATCGGTGGACGAGCACCCGGACACGAGACGGGCAAGGCGGAACGGGCACAGTAGACGCCTACCCCGGCCCCAACTCGATCCGCAACGCCTCCGCCAGCGCCTCGGGCAGCTCGGCCGGTGGCACCTCGTCGGGCGCCAAGGCTCCCAAATCAGGCCGTGCGCCCAGCAGGAACTCGAGCCACTTCTCGCGCTCGCGCACCGTCCGGTAGATGCGCTCATCAATTGTGCGCCGGATCAGCGGCACGATGACCGCGAGACGCTCACCGGGATCCTGTTCAAGCAGCTTGGCGATGCGCGAGCCCAGCCGATCGACGCGGCCGATCCGCTGCTCGATCGGCGCTGGATTCCAGGACAGGTCGTGGTGAACGACGCGCCGGCAAGCTCGATGCAGGTCCAGTCCCTCCTGCATGACCTCGTTTGCGACGAGCACCATGGGGTAGATTCCGGGGGCATTGAAGGCGACTTGCAGGCGCTCGCGCGTTTCGCCGTCAGCGGTGTGACGCACGAAGGTGGTGCGGGCGAGGGGCCCGGCCAAGAGTTCCGCTTGTCCGCTGTCGTCCTGAGCGACGAAGTAGGCGACGAACTCTGCCAGCCTCTTGCGCCATCGTTCCCCGGCAGCAGTGATCCACCAATTGTCCAAGGCACGAAGCAGCTTGCGGCCAGGCATCGTCAGCACGCCCTGGCCTTGATGGCCAAGCGCCTCTGACATCCACGGCACGTCGGCATACGTCAGGTAGCGTGCCAGTCGCTCCACCAGGGCAACTCGGGTACTGCGTGGCAGAGCGGAGAGCAGGCTCGCCAGTGTCGGGTCCAACCACAGGTGCGGCCGGCGCGACAGGACCAGCCGCGCGTACCTGGGCTCGATGGACCAGACGGGCGTGTGTCCATCCGTTGACTCGTCGGCAGCTTCCTCGAGACCGTCGGCCACGAGGTCGAGGCCGAGCGCTACGTAGCGGGGGTCGGTCAGTGCCTCAAGGACGCCGACATCGAGGCCCTTCGCCCCTCGACCACTCTGGACCCACAGCCCGGCTGCAGCAGCTTCCACACAACGCTTGAGCAGCTTCCAGTCGCGGCGTTCGGCACTCAACCTGGACACACGCTGTTGATGCAGCAATCGAGTCGCGCGAGTCGCGATCTCGTCCAGGTTCTTTCGTGCGAACGCAGACAAGACGGGGTGGGCCTGTATGTGGCGCTCGCGCAGAGCGAGATACAGGACATCTTGAGGCCGTTGGAATCTCGCCTGCCATCGGGCATGCAGTCCGCGACCTCGTCCCTCCCGCGCATCCCGGGCCGGGAAGACCGCGGCCTCGTCAAGGTCAAGCCGAATGCACCGCCAACCGTCCAACACCTTCTCGCGCCAAGCGAGGTCGATGGCAGCTTTCAGTTCGTGGAGCGTGCGGGTGCGCGAGCAGAAGATGAGGGTCTTCTCGTCTTGCTCGGCGGCGGCGACGGCGTCCTTGACGACCCAAGCGATCTTCGGATGCAGGTTCTCGCCCTCCTTCAGGCCTTCTAGTATCAAGCGCATGGTTCCGCGATGGCGTTCGATACGCTCCAGGTCCGTTCTCCCGGCGTCGAGCAAGGCGCCCTCTCGCGCCGCGCCGAACGACGACACCATGTTGATCTCAGCCGTAGTCTTGTGCGTCGAGTGCCCCCGCCGGAACACTTCGGCCAGCAGCCGCTCGTACATCAGCAGCGCGAGCGAGGCCCGTGGCTGCGCGTCCAATAGGTGCACGTCGCGGTGACGGTAGATGCGCTTCGCGTGGTTGACGCTGCGGATCATCCAGCGTCGCAACCCGGGCTCGACCTTCTGGTCCTTCAGCGCCAAGAGTCGCTGGGTGGCTTCTGCGACTCGTCGCAGCGTCGGATCGTCCACCCCAGCCAAGTCCGGCCATGTCGCGCCGAACTCCGACGCCTGGACGCCGTCCAACCTCCGCCACAGGCTGTGGAATTCCTCGTAGGTTCGCTGCCACTCCGCGATGTCGGCGAGCAAGGCGTCGGCCTGCTCCTCGAGGTCCTTCGGAGCCTTGGTCGCGAGTTGGAAGAGCCGGAAGACCTCCCGAAGTTCTTCAATACCAAGCTGAAACGGTGTCGCGGTGAGGAAGAGGACGCGCTGGAACCGGCCGCGCAACGCTGTCTTCAGGACCTGAGACCGAACCGAGTGCGGGTTCTTCAGCTTGTGGGCCTCGTCGACCACGAGCAGATCGAACTGGGGCAGCAGCTTGCGGGCAAGCGCGAAGCGGGCGAGGTCGAGGGCGCTGCGCACGGCCGCCTCGTCCTTTGCCCAGAGCTCGATGCCATGCTCGGAGTACAGGGCATCGAGGCTGCCGGCACCACCCTCAGCGAATGCGCCCTTCAGCAGCGGGGACAACTTGTCGAAAGTGGCAGCCAGGAAGGCGGATTGCCGTGGGTCAATCGCCTGCAACCGGCCGCCCCGAAACCGTCTGAACAGGGCGTTCATCGTCCGGCCATGTAGTCTGCGGCTACGCCCGAATGCCGACAGGAGCCACTGCTGCTCGTGGTCGGCGCGCGTTGAGTGGAAGAGGCTCATGGGCGCCAGCACAGTCGAACGCTCGTTTGACTCGCGCACCAAGTCGTCGAGCGACCCACACGTGCCGACGGGCTCGAAGCGATGAATCGGGTCGGCGCCGGCGCTGCACGCCTTGAACTCCTTCTGCCACTTCTTGTTCAAGTCGGGCCCAGGCGTGAGGACCAGGACGCGGGCCTTCGGATTGGCCTTGCGGAAGGCGCCGATGACCCCGAGCGCTTCGTAGGTCTTCCCCATGCCCACCTC
>JBMOIG010000268.1:0-3465 GCA_049317445.1 Myxococcota bacterium
ACGCACTTGCCCTCGATGCACTGCAGGCCGCCCTCGCACGCCGGCAGGCAACCCGCGATCGCTACGCACTTTCCTGAGACGCAGGCCTCGGTCTCCTTGCACGCCGGGTCGCACGCCGCTCCACCCGGAACGACGATGGCGGTGTTCTCGAACTTGCCCTTGGAGTCCTTGGCGAAAAGGACCGCCGCCGACTCCCACGCGCCGCCCGCGCCAGTGCCGGTCCAAGCCTCGACGCCCTCAGCGTTGGCCTTCATCGCGCCCTTGTACTCCTGACCTTCCTCAGGCAGCGCATCGCCTTGCGTGGCGACGAACATGAACTGCACTTCATCGCCCGCAGGCAGCCCGCCGTCGTGCTTGCCAAGATTCAGGAGGTGCACGTAGGTGTAGATGCCATCGTCGGCCACGGCGTCGCCCTTCTGGCCGTCGTCCAGCAGCTGCACCGGCGTCCACTGGTTCATCGAGCCCTTGAGGTAGAACTTGTGCGTCGCCGGCTTCCACAAGGCGAAATTCGGGTGCAGCGCTTGGGTGTCCAGCGTGACCCTCATGTCGATGGTGCCGAACTTCTTCAGCGTCTGCCCGGGGGCATCGATCACGCCGGTTGCGCCGGCGGGGACGACCAGCTTGCCGTTCGGCCCCACCCACATCCAGTTGTCGAACTCGTTCAATACCCCGTATTCGAAGGTGGTTTCCGTCGCCGCCTTGAACTTGACCTGAGTGCTGAAGATGTGGTCGCCCTTGACCGCACCTTCCTTCTCATGGCCACCCGCGGACAGCGGTCCGTCGTCGTACAGCAGGGGATAGGGACCGTCGCTGGGCAGCCACGAGTCCGCAGGCACGACCTCGTTGGTCGTCTCGTCCCATGCGAACGAACCGGTCCACTTCATGTCGCCGTCGCCAAACGTCTGGTTGGCCGAGTCGTCGACTTGAAACGTCAACCAGACGCCGTCGCCGGGCAACACGGTCTCGCTGCTGGTATCGGTCGCGTCGCCGACGTCGGTGGCGTCGTTTGACGCCGCATCCTGCGGATCCTGTTCGGGAGTGCCGCAAGCGGAGAAAGCCAACGCCAGACAAGACGCGGCGAGGGCTGCGAACCAGCGGTGCGCGTGGAACATGGGAGAGCTCCTGTCGGCGGTCCGGGAACCGCAAGGGGGGACAACGAGCGAGGGACTCAAGCGTTTCGGGAGGTTACTTTACCGTCACGTCGTCGAGCAAGATGGCGGTGTCGAGGATCGAGTCGCCAATGTCGGTCGCGAAGAACTTCAGCGTCACCTTCTTGCCGGAACCCGCAAGGGTTGACACGTCCTTGCATGAGGTCTGCCACGGCGTCATGAACACGCCGCCCACATCGAAGCTGACGTCCGCCTTGGTCAGGGTCTTCCACTGCTGTCCGCACTTGCACTGGGGCGAGCCCGCCTCGCACGGGTACTTGCCGTCGCAATCGTACGGACACAGGGGATCGATCCAGACGTCGGTCAGCGTCATCTTGCCGGTTTCGGCCGTCAGCGTGGCGGTGAAGCGGTCCATGTACGCGGAACCACAGTACTCCAAGAATTCTTCGCTGTAGAACTTCCAGTAGAAGCACAGCTCTTGGGTGGCGGGCGGGACACAGAACGGCTGCTCCAGCGATCCGCTCTGGGCGGTAAAGCCAAGCCCCGTCGAGATGATGCCCATGAACTTGCCCTGCACCGGCGTCGTGACACCAAGGCGCGAGATCACGCGGCCATCGCCGATCTGCTTCCAGCCGGTGACCTTGCCCAAGTCCCAGCCGGGATTCATCAAGCCGCCCTCGCTGGCGCGCGCCTTGCTGTTGCCGACAAAGCGCATCCGCCCCGGCAGAGTGGGGTCCTGCGCGGTCGAGGAGGCCTGCAGCACGTTCTCGTCCTTCTGCAGCAGCCCATCGAAGAACGCGCCGCCCTCCGCAAACGCAAATGCGTTGGACACGTAGTCCGAGTAGCCGACGACCGCCGCCGCGCCGTTGCCCAGGAGTTGCACGGCCATCGACCCGTTCCACAGCGACCGGCAAGTCCCCAAATACACAATCGAAGCAGGGAAGGGTTCGATGCTGTGGCGCTGGATGAACGAGGGGAGGACGCCATACGTCTCGTCGCCGATGACGACCCGACCGCGCATGATGTCTCCCTGGGTGTGGTCGACGCAGACGCCGCTGGCGGTCTCGGTCTTGACGCATGTCTCGCCGGCGGAACACCCCGCTCCCTGCTGATTGCACGACTTCTTGCCGGTCGAGAGCGCCGAGCACGTGACCGGCTCGCCCGACCAGATGACCTCCTGCGAGCCCAAGTGCTCCCAGCCCAGTCCCTGCTTGGCTTGGGTATCCATGCCGCCGAAGTAAGCCTCCCCGTGACCAGAGATCGCGATGACACCGTAGGTCGACATGGCGCGGTAGTACTTCAGCATCGCGCTGGAGCCCGAGAGAGCGTCCACGCTGAACGGCGGGCACTGCTTGTCTTGCAGGACCGTGCCCGCGACATCAGCCTCGTCTCCAGCCCCTACCACCTTGAATTCCTGAGCGAATGGCGACAGGGTCAGGGCCCGGCGCGTACCGACGTTGTAGGTCTGTGGTGCCCCATTCGGCAGACCCGGCTCGCCAGGACCGCCACGGGTGCCGGCCGGCGCCAGATTCAGCGCACCGACACGACCGGTGAGGTAACGCACCCACACGCCGTAGCCGCCGCCGCTTGCGGGGCCCGCTTCGGCAACGATCGAGCTGCTCTTCAGCGACGCGATCGCCTGCGCTTGCGCCTTGACGGGGCCGTCAGCCTGCACCGCGGCCATATACGCGGCCTTGACCTGCTTCTGCAGCGACACGATCTGCGTGCACTCGGTCTGATCGAACCGCTGAACGACGTCGACTTGGGCAACCGGGGAGAAGGCCTCGAAGGTCTTGCCAGGCAGCGTGACGGTCGCCCGAACGCGGAAGTACATCGTCTTCGGGGCACTCGGCGCGACGTTGAGGCAGTTCGAGAACACACTGTCCTTCTGAACGTCATCGCAGTTCGTCGAACTGCCAGAGTCGAGCAGCTTGGTGTGCTCCTGAACCAGCTTGCCCGCCGCATCGACCTCGATCAGCTGGATCGTGGCGGGGTTGACAACGCTGGAGCCATCGGGACCCG
Organism: Myxococcota bacterium; assembly: GCA_049317445.1. Lineage (GTDB taxonomy): Bacteria > Myxococcota_A > UBA9042 > UBA9042 > UBA9042 > CAJBNH01. The sequence goes on from JBMOIG010000268.1 coordinate 3,132, forward strand.
GAGACGCCGCGGTCAAGCGCATGCGCACGACCAGCTTGGACGGTTCGTTGACGAACATCAGGTCGGGGCCAACTTCAGGCGGCCCCTCGAAGGAGAAGTAGGGGTTGTAGGTCACGCGCACGGTGTCGGTGACGACGACGGTGCCCTTGGTTGCCGTGACGGTCAGGATGTTGTCGCCCGGGTCGAGCAGGATGATCGGGCTCTGCCAGTTGGCATTCGGGGTGACGCTGCCGGTCTGACCGTTGCTGTTGCTCCAGGTCATCGTGTCGGGGCCGCCGTAGACGACGCCCGCGATCTGCATCGCCTGACCCTCGCTCTGCAGCGACTCGCGACC
>JBMOIG010000269.1:0-3462 GCA_049317445.1 Myxococcota bacterium
ATACTGCGCCCCTCGGGCGTTTCGTCTGCCAGCGAGCCAGTTGCGCGGCGTCGGCGAGTTCCGCCTCGGTCACCCCGGGCGCGGGCAGAAAGGCGGTCGCCTGGCGGTTGCCCAGCGTGATGGTGCCGGTCTTGTCGAGCAGCAGCACGTCGATGTCGCCGGCCGCCTCGACCGCGCGCCCCGAGGTCGCGATGACGTTGGCCTGCAGCATCCGGTCCATGCCGGCGATGCCGATGGCCGAGAGCAACCCCCCGATCGTGGTCGGGATCAGGCACACCAGCAGGGCGACGATGGCCGTGATCGTCACGGGCTGGCCCATGCCGTTGGCCCGGACCGCAAACAGCGAGAACGGCAGCAGCGTGGCCGACGCAAGCAGGAACACGATCGTCATGCTGGCCAGCAGGATGTCGAGCGCCAGCTCGTTGGGCGTCTTCTGCCGCCGCGCGCTCTCGATCAGCGCGATCATGCGATCCAGGAAGGTCTCGCCCGGGTTGGCCGTCACGCGAATCACCAGCCAGTCCGACAGCACGCGGGTGCCCCCGGTCACGGCGTTGCGGTCGCCGCCCGACTCGCGGATCACGGGCGCCGATTCTCCCGTGATGGCGCTCTCGTCGACCGAGGCGACGCCGTCGACGATCTCGCCGTCCGCGGGGATCAGCTCGCCGGCATCGCAGACGACCACGTCGTTCTTGCGCAAACGGGTCGCCGCGATGCGCTCTTCGGGGTCGCCGCGGTGACCGCCCAGCACGCGCCGGGCCTCGATACCCTGGCGCGCGCTGCGCAGGTCATCGGCCTGGGCCTTGCCGCGACCTTCGGCCATGGCCTCGGCAAAGTTGGCGAACAGCAAGGTGAACCACAGCCACATCGCGATGGCGGCAATGAAGCCGAAGGGCGCCTCGCCGTGGCCCAGCAGCGCCTGCACCGCCAGCACCGTCGTCAGCAGGCTGCCCACCCAGACCACGAACATCACCGGGTTGCGGACCTGGTGGCGCGGGTCGAGCTTGCGCACGGCATCCCACAGCGCGCGGCGGACGATGCGCGATTCGAACAACGGGCGTTTCTGCACGGTGGCACTCATCGGATCCCCCCGTTCTGCGTCAAGTGCTCGGCGATCGGCCCCAGCGCCAGCGCCGGTACGAACGCCAGCGCGCCGACCAGCACCACGACGGCGATCAGCATCGTGACGAACAGGGGCGTGTGGGTGGGCAGCGTGCCGGGGCCCGCGGGTACCGTGCCCTTGCGCGCCAGCGAACCCGCGAGGGCCAGGACCGGAACCATCAGCCAGAAGCGGCCGACGAGCATCGCGACGCCCAGCAGCGTGTTCCAGAACGGCGCGTTGGCAGAAAGGCCGGCAAAGGCGCTGCCGTTGTTGTTGGCGGCCGACGTAACGGCGTACAGGATCTCGGTAAACCCATGCGCACCGGGATTGGCGACGGCGGCGGTACCCCTTTCGGACAGCACCGCGACCGCGGTACCGACCGTGATCAGCAGCGGCGGCACCAGAATCACCAGCGCGGCCATCTTCATCTCGAACGGCTCGATCTTCTTGCCCAAGTACTCGGGCGTGCGGCCGACCATCAGACCCGCGACGAACACGGCGATGACGACAAAGACCAACATGCCGTACAGGCCCGAGCCGACCCCGCCGAACACCACCTCGCCCAACAGCATCAGCGCGAGGGGCCACAGGCCCCCCAGGGGCGAAAACGAGTCGTGCATGGCATTGACCGAACCGTTCGACGCAGCCGTGGTCGCGGTCGCCCACAGCGCCGACGCCGCCGGGCCGAACCGCACCTCCTTGCCCTCCATCGACCCGCCGATCTGGTCCACGCCCAGCCCGTGCAGCAGCGGGTTCGGCGCTTGCTCGGCGACCATGGTCCCGACGGCAGCCGCCACGAACAGCACGGTCATGGCGGCCAGCAGCGCCGCGCCCTGGCGCCGGTCGCCGACCATGCGGCCAAACGTGACGCACAGCGCCGCCGGGATCAGCAGGATCGCCAGCATTTGCAAGAAGTTGGTCACCGCCGTCGGGTTCTCGAACGGGTGGGCCGCGTTGACGTTGAAGAAGCCGCCGCCGTTCGTGCCCAGTTGTTTGATGGCGATCTGCGACGCTGCCGGCCCCAACGCCAGCAGTTGCTCCAGACCGCCCGAGCCCGCGGCGGTGGGATCCAGCAGCGTGACCCGCGCCGCGCCCTGCATCGTCTGCACCACGCCCTGCGACACCAGGACGAGGGCGAGAACGAAAGCAAGCGGAATCAGGACATAGAGGGTGCCACGGGTCAGGTCGACCCAGAAGTTGCCCAGGGTCGCCCGCGACTTGCGCGCCAGCCCGCGAAACAGGGCCACGGCGACCGCCATACCCGCCGCCGCCGACACGAAGTTCTGCACGGTCAGCGCGACCATTTGCGTCAGGTGGCTCAGGGTGGTCTCGCCGCCGTACGACTGCTAGTTGGTGTTCGAGGCAAAGCTGGCCGCGGTATTGAAGGCGAGATCAGGCGACACGGCGCCCAGGCCGGCGGGGTTCAGCGGCAACAGACCTTGCAGACGTTGCAAAGCGTAGACGGCGAGCAACCCGAGGGCGCTGAAGACGAGCAGGGCGGTGGCATAGCGCTTCCACCCCATCTCGTCGTCGGGGCGCACGCCGCTGAAGCGATAGGCCACGCGCTCGACGGGACCGAGCACGCGCGACAACAGGACAGTCTCGCCCTGGTACACGCGCGCCATGTAGCCGCCGAGCAGCGGCGCAACGGCAAGCAAAACGGCGACATAGGCCACGAGAAGGGCGATCGACTCGGCAGTCATCACAAGTCCTCCGGAAACAACAGCGCCAAGAACAAATAGGCGACGAGCGCAACCGCGACGCCGCCTGCAATCCAAGCCATGACCATGTCAGTCCTCCCTGCCGCCGCGCGGGTTCACGAGGACGAGGGGGCCGAGCACCAGGATGGCGGCGAGCAGCAGGTACGCGAGGTCGGTCATGGCGGTCGTCCTTGCCCCCGCGAGTGGATGGGGGGCAAGCGCGAGGATAGGCGAGCGGATGTCAGGATTGCGGCAGGATTTGCGGGCGGCGGGTCAGGGTTTCGTTAGGAAATGGGGGGAGGGATGAACCAGAGGACACGCAGGGCAGGTTGACGCGGCGGCTTCGCGGGTGACGTTGGCGGTTGGCTTGGTGGCCCTCACCCCCCCTGTCCCATCGCGAGCGCGTTGCAAACGGTGCAATCGTCCCGATTGGATGGAACACGCACGGGTTGAAACCCGGCGCTATCATTGCAATATCGTCCCTATCGGACGCACCTGATGCCGAAGAATCTTTCGCGTCTGCAACACGTTCATCGCGCGGGAGAGGTGGGAGTCTTTACTTGACTGCAATTTCAATCGGTTGGCTCGCCTGTCTCCTGTCGACCCCGCGGCGGCGTCGACAGGGCCAGGCCGTGCGAGGACCGCGCAGATGCCGCCCCGGCA
>JBMOIG010000270.1:0-3426 GCA_049317445.1 Myxococcota bacterium
GCGCGACCGTCGATGATTCTGTCGGCCCACAACGCGCAGCTGCTGGTGGTCGCCGGTCTGGGGCTCGAGGCCGGTTGGCTGCCGGTGGTGCTGACGCAAGCACGCAACCCTTCGATCCAACAGGGAAGTCGCGGCTACCTCGATGCTTCGCAAGTCGTGCAACTGCGCGACGTTGTGGCGCAAGCCGACCGCGCGATGGGCGACGTGCACGGCGGCGGCAATCCGCACTACTACACCTCGCCTGCAGAGCTGTACCGGGTCGCCAAAGCGCTCCATGCCCGCCTCATCGAGCTGGATCCGGCCGGCAAGGCCGCTTACGACGCCGGCTGGCAGCGCTTCGACGCCCAGTACCGCGCCAGGATCGCCGTCTGGCAGCAGCGACTGGCGCCGCTGAAGGGCATGGCGATGGTCGAATACCACAAGAGCTGGGCGTACTTCCTGGGATGGGCGGGCATTCGCAGCGTGGGTGCCCTGGAGCCCAAGCCCGGCATCCCGCCATCGCCCGCGCACGTGGCCAAGCTGCTGGCGCAGGTGGCACCGTTGGGCGTGAAGCAGGTGTGGCAAGAGGTCTACCAGCCCCAGAGCCTGTCCAAGCTGTTCGCCCAACGCAGCAGCGCCAAGCTGCTGGTGCTGCCTTCGATGGTCGGTGCACTGCCGGGGACAGAGACGATCTGGAAGAAATTCGACAAGATGGTCGATCTCGTCACGGCGCCTTAGCCGCCAGAACGCCACGGAGCCCAGACCATGACGTCCGACATTGTCACTTCCCGTCCGCTCGTTCAGGCCCGTCAGGCGGTCATCGGCTATCAAAGCGCGCTGGCCCAGCCTTTCGATCTGACCGTCTGCGGCGGCGAGTTCTGGGCGATCATCGGCCCCAACGGCGGTGGCAAGACCACGCTGGTCCGCACCCTGATCGGCGCACTGAAGCCCGTTTCAGGCCACGTGGTCCGGTCTCCCGCCAACTTGCGCGTCGGTTACGTGCCGCAGCGCCACAACCTGCAGCGAGGCTTGCCGCTGACCGCCGCGGACGTGGTGATGCTGGGGCGAACGCCGTTGTGGGGCTTGGGACGTGGGCCGGGCAGTGGTGACCGCGATGCGGTGCTGCGGGCCTTGGACCGCACGGGAGCCCGTGAATTTGCGGAGCATCCGTTCGACAGCCTCTCTGGCGGTCAGCAGCAGCGCGTGCTGGTGGCGCGCGCGTTGGCGGCCGAGGCGGAGGTGCTGGCCCTGGACGAGCCGACCGACAACGTTGACCTGGCGGGAGAAGGCGAGCTTGTCGAGCTGATCGCCCAGCTGCACCGCGAAGGCCTGACGATCCTGATGGTGGCCCATGACATCGGTCCCACCGTGCACCACGCCACCCACGTCTGTCTGGTCGACCGGCAGCGCGGCCGAATCACCGCTGGACCGGTGGCCGACGTGTTCGACGAGGCCCGCTTGACCGAGGTGTACGGTCGGCCGATGTCGATCGAGTTCGGCGACGACTGCGTGCACGTGCATGTGTAGGGGGGGGGCCGTGCCACCTGAGCCAAGCTTTCTGGACAACTGGGCATTCTGGCTCGAGGCCATGGTCGCCTCGGTCGCTGCGGGCATCGGCCTGGGCGGTCTGGGCGTGTGGGTCGCGCTGAAGCGGGTGGTCTACGTGCCGCTGGCGGTCTCGCAGGTCGCCGCGGTGGGTGTGGTGATCGCCTTTCTGATCGAGGAGTTCCTGCTGGGCGACGGCGAGAGTGTGATGCACGCGCTCTGTGAGCCTTCGGTCCTCGCGCTGGTGCTTGCAGTCGCCAGTGCCCTCTACTTCGCGCGTCCCCAAGGCGGCGGCGAGCGGGCGACGGGCGTGGCGTGGGTGGCCGGCGGCGCGGCGGTGTTGCTGTTGGGGTCGCTGGTGCGGGCCGACATCCACGACGTTCAGGGGATCCTGTTTGGCAACGCGGTGTTGGTCGAGCGCTCGCAGATGTGGACGACGGTCGCCGTACTCGGGTTCGTGGCTGCCGTGCACGGCCTTTGGTATCGGCGGTTCCTGTACGTCTCGTTCGATCCCGTGTCGGCGGCGGCGGCGGGCTTCCATGTCTATCGGCACGAGGTGCTGCTGTACGCCACGTTCGCGCTGATGATCTCGGCGGCGACGCGGGTGCTGGGGGCGTTGCCGGCGTTTGGTCTGACCCTGCTGCCCGCGCTTGCGGTGCTGTCGCTGCGACGGGGCATGCGGGCCAGCGTGGCGATGGCCGCGGGGCTGGGTGGGCTGTCGGCAGGACTTGGCTACTACCTGTCGTTTCGCTTCGACCTGCCCACCGGTGCGACGATGGTGGCGGTCGGTATGGTCTGGCTGGGGCTGACGAACGTGTTGGCGCGCGTGCTGCGGCGCGGTGGTCGGGCAGCAGAAGTCGGCTAGCTGTCAGCGGATGCGGTCAGCGCACCAACTCCGTCAGCGGCGTCACCCCGCGCACCAACACCCCAGAGTGCGAGCAGGCCAGGTTGCGAACGTCGCCTTTGTGCGCAGCCAGCCGGCCCGCCAGCGCAGTCAGTGACCGCCGGTTCTCGTCGGGGGCGCTGCAGAACAGCCACGAACAACCGTGCAGCCGTCCGTCGGTGTCGGTCTCTGCGCTGTCGCCCAAGAACAAGGTGCCGCGCGCGAGGATGGCCGCGCTGCCCCGCGAGTGACCCGGAATCGCGAAGATCTCGAACGATGTGCCACCGACTGTGACGACCTCGCCGTCCTTCAGCGTTCGGCCAATGCGGATGCCCGTGGGTTTGGGTGAGCCGATGGGCCCTCGCAAGGCGCGACCTTCGACCAAGTCCGCGTCGCCGGCCAGCACCATCACCGGTGCTTGGGTGAACTGTAGGGCGCCCGCGATGTGGTCCGGGTCACCGTGGGTCAGCAGCACCGCGTGCACGTCGCTGGCGGTCAGTCCGCGCGCCTGCAGGGCCGTCAGAATCGGTCCCGCGTCTGCGGAGCTGCCGGCGTCGACCAGTGCGACACCGCCGGTGGCCAGATCGACCAGGTAGGCTGCGACGTAGCCGTCCTGCACGACCTGCACACCGTCCAGCCGCAAGCCGTCGGGAATCGCAGGGCGGCCGATCAGCACCGAGGCCACCAGGCCTGCGGCGGCCAGTCCAAGGACGGCCAAGATGATGCCGACGACTTTGAACAGACTTTTCATTGGCTTCCCTTGCGAAGTGTAATGCGCAACATCGTCTATTCCGCCGCTGCGGTGCCAGGCCAAACAGGCGAATTCGGCGGCCACTCGACCGGTAATACCCGGCAACGCGCGGTCTGTCCACCCCTCGATGACGGTGTGTCGGAGATCGCACAAGCTTGCACTCCATGACCTCGTCGTGACGTTGGGCAGCCAAGCTTCTTGGGACTCGTTCCCCCCCCGAGGCCCCCCATGCATGTCTCTCGCCCCTGGCTTTCCCATCATCCCGTGG
>JBMOIG010000271.1:0-3412 GCA_049317445.1 Myxococcota bacterium
CGCGCCTCACCCCGTCGCTTCGCGCCACCCCTCTCCATGCTCACCCACGGGCGGCTGATCGCCGCCCGGCCGGGCGCCATGGAGAGGGGACCTTGGACCATCTTCCCCTCTCTATGTCGCGCAAAATGCTTGTTCTACAAGCAGTTTAGCGAGCATGGAGAGGGGTGGCGCCGACAGGCGACGGGGTGAGGCGCGATCCTGTCTCCAGGGCTACACGTTTCGATCAGACGTACCGGTTGATGCCACAAGGAAGATGGGACCAATGATGACCGACACCCCCACCCCCACCATCGCCCTGGTCACCGGCGGCGGCACCGGCATCGGCGCGGCGTGCTGTCGCGCCCTGCATCGGGCCGGCTTCACCGTCGCCCTCCACTACCGCTCGAGCAGCGCGGATGCAGAGGCCCTGCAGGCCGAGCTGGGTGGCCAGACCTTCTTGATTCAAGCGGACTTGGCGACCGAGGCCGGCGTTGACGCCGTGCATGACGCGATCAAGGCGCACGGCGACCTGGAAGTCGTGGTGAACAACGCCGGCGCTACGGTCGACGCCCCGCTGTTCTCGGCCAAGCTCGCGGACTTCGACAAGATCGTCGCCACCAACATGCGCAGCACCTGGTACCTGACCAAGCGCCTGTCGCGGCTGATGATGCGGCGCAAGACCGGTCGCTTCATCCACATCTCCAGCGTCGTGGGCAGCACCGGCAACCCCACGCAGAGCGTGTACGGCATGACCAAGGCCGCCATCGACAACTTCACCAAGACGGCCGCATGGGAGCTTGCCCCCTACGGAATCCTGGTGAACTCGGTGGCCCCCGGCTTTATCGAGACGCGCATGACGGCCGAGCTGTCGCCCGAGATCCAAGAGGCGCTGCTGTCCAAGGTGCCGCTGCACCGGATGGGCAAGCCCGAGGAAATCGCAGCGATGGTCAAATTCCTCGCGACCGAAGGGACTTACTGCACCGGCACGGTCTTTCACGTCAACGGGGGCATGTATGGCGGTTGAGCTGACCCCGGCCCAAGTGCTGGCGCTGGTGCCGCAACAGGCGCCGTTTCGCTTCGTGGACGAGATCCTCGAGGTCGACGCCGACCACATCGTCGGTCGCTACACCTTTCGCCCCGACGAGGGCTTCTACGCCGGCCACTTTCCGGGCAACCCCTTGACCCCAGGCGTGATCCTGCTCGAGTCGATGTGTCAGGTCGGCGTGGTGGCGCAGGGGATCTGGCTGCTGGCGCTCGAAGTGGACCCGACCGAGGTCACGCGGTGGACCACGATGTTCTCGGACGCCACCGTCGAGTTCAGCAAGCCGGTGCGGCCGGGCCAGCGGGTGACCATCCGCGGCACCAAGACCTTCTGGCGGCGTCGCAAGCTGCAGGCGCGCATCGAGATGTTCAACGAATCAGGAGAGCTCGTGGCCAGTTGCGTCGCTTCGGGCATGGGGGTACGGGCATGACCAGGGTCGTCGTCACGGGCATGGGCGTCATCGCCGCAAACGCCCACGGGTTGCAGGACTATGAGCAGGCGTTGCGTGAGGGTCGGTCAGGCCTGCGCCATCAGGCGAAGATGGCCGAGCTGGGCTTTGCCTGTCAGGTCGCGGGCACGCCGGAGGGCGTCGAGGCGCTTGCCGAGCAGTACTTCACCCCCGATGCGCGCATGGCGATGAACGGCAGCATGATCTTCGCGGGCATCGCTGGAATCGACTGCTGGCGCGACGCGGGCTTCGAAGTGCCCGGACCGCAAGAGAATCTCACCGACTGGGACACGGGCGCCATCGTCGGCACGGGCGTGGGCGGCGTCGACACGCTGGCCGAGCTGGTCGTGCCGCGCGTCAACGAAGGCAAGGTCCGCCGCATCGGCAGCACCTCTGTCGAGCAGACGATGTCCAGCGCCGTCAGCGCGCGGTTGGGCGGCTTGCTGGCCTTGGGTGGCCGTGTCAGCTCGAACTCCAGCGCGTGCACGACGGGGACAGAGGCGATTGTCGAGGGCTACTGGCACCTGAAGTCCGGCCGCGGCAAGCGCATGATCTGCGGCGGTTCCGAGGCTGCGTCGGTCTACATCTGGGCCGGCTTCGACGCGATGCGCGTGCTGGCCAAGAACTGGAACGACAACCCGACCGCGGCGTCGCGGCCGATGAGCGCGTCGGCCGGCGGCTTCATCCCGGGAGCCGGAGCGGGCCTGCTGATGCTGGAGACGCTGGACAGCGCCCAGGCACGCGGCGCCCGCATCTACGCAGAGGTGCTGGGCGGTGCCGTGAATTGCGGCGGCCAGCGCAACGGCGGCAGCACCACCTTCCCCAACCCTGAGGGCGTGGTCCGCTGCATTCGCGAGGCGCTGGACGTGTCCGGCATCGGCCCCGAGGCGATTGACGTCATCAACGGCCACTTGACCGCGACGATGGCCGACCCCGCAGAAGTGGGCAACTGGGCCAAGGTGCTGGGACGCGACCCCGCCGACTTCCCGTGGATCAACTCAACCAAGTCCCTGATCGGACACGGGTTGGGCGCGGCGGGCGGCCTCGAATGCGTCGCGTCTGTCCTGCAGCTTCACCACGGCTTCATCCACGGCTCGGCGAACTGCGAGGACCTGCACCCGGCCCTCGAACCCTATGCCAGCAAAATTCCCCACGAAACGCGCGAATCGGACGCGCGGATCCTCGCCAAGGCCAGCTTCGGCTTCGGCGACGTGAACGGGTGCGTCCTGTTCCGCAAGTGGCAGTAGCCCTCCGACCTTTCCCTTTGGAGCATCAAGACATGGACAACCAGGAAGCCCTCGCCAAGGTCACCGCCATCATCAAGCCGTTCGCCAAGAACCAGGGCCCGCTGGCCGCCGGTCAGCTGGACGCGCGCATCCTCGAGGATCTGGGCGTCAACAGCGCCCGCCTCGTCGACATCATCCTGGCCTTCGAGGACGAATTCGGCATCTCGATCGACGACGACACCGCCGACAGCGTCCGCACCATTGGCGACGCCGTCCGCGTGGTTTCCGCGCAGTGACCTCGCCGCTCGAACGCCTCGCGCCCCGCGACCTGTGGGCCCTGCGCCTGCAGCGCGCGGTGGCGTGGGTGTTCACGCCCTTTTCGTACTACGTCGTCGCCATTTGGATGCGCGTGGGGCGAAAGTACGCGATCCCCGACCTGCACGGGTTTCGCGCCGACGTGGAGCGCAAGCTGCGCGCCGCCGACCCGGACGACACGGCGCCGGTGTTGATCTGCGCCAACCACCTGACGCTCATCGACTCTCTGGTCCTGATACGGGCGCTGGGGGCTGGGTGGCGGTACGTGTTCGACCAGCGGCGATTCGCCTGGAACATGCCGGAGCTGCGCAATCTGGGCAGCAGTCCGCTGACCCACGCGGGCGTCTACCTGGGCAAGTGCCTGCCGGTCGTTCGCCAGGGGCCGCCGGAGCAGACCGCCCG
>JBMOIG010000272.1:0-3345 GCA_049317445.1 Myxococcota bacterium
CGATAGCACGATCATGGCGAGGTTGTCGCCTTGGAACCGCGCCGTCATGGGGACGGCTGACGGCGTGCCCGCGATCGTCGCCCATGAACTGGTGCACTACCAGCAGACCGGCAGCGGCCGCCAGGATCGCGATGCGGCGCTCGGAGCGTGCGAGCGCGCGGGACGCACCGAACGGGCCCAGCATGGAGCGGGCACGGTGCCCCTCGCGGGAGTGCGTGTACGCCAGGCCGCTACCGCCCACCAGTGCCGCCGACAGCAGACTGCTGACGGCAGGATTGGTGAGGGCCCGGCTTACGACGTAAGTCTTCTCATTTTCTTGCTTGCTCAAGCAACACCTACCTGATAAGCTGCGTTTGCGGAGGTACCGTCGTGAGTCACAAGATCGCTCTGGTGGGTATGACCTTTGGACGTCTCGTCGTCCTGCAGGAGGCGTGCAGTACGGCAGCAGGCCAGGCGCAGTACCGCTGCCGATGCGCGTGCGGCAATGAGTTGGTGGTACGCGGATACAAGCTGCGCCAAGCGGCCAGCGTGTCGTGCGGCTGCTTGCGCACAGAGAGAATCGTAGCCTTCAACCACAAGCACGGAGAGACGGAAAGCGTAGAGAACAGGGCCTGGCGCGCAATGCGCGGGCGTTGCAACAACCCCAGGGTGGCGGGTTACGCCAACTACGGGGGGCGCGGAATCACGGTTTGCGCTCGATGGGACGAGTACGCGCTGTTCTTGGCGGACGTCGGACGTCGACCCAGTCTGGGCCTCTCCCTGGACCGGATCGACAACAACGGTAACTACGAGCCCGGGAACGTGCACTGGGCAACAAGAGCCGAGCAGAACAAGAACCGCCGCCCATTCAAGCGTCCGGGAAGGCGGAAAGCGCCTGCCTAGTGCGGTCTGTTGCCTTGCCCGCTTCTGCTGCATGGCCTACTCCTTCGGCTCGAACCGCATCTGGTCGCCCGCCGTCTCCGGCAGCACGCCCGCGAAGGGCTTGCTCTTGTTCTTCTTGGCGTCGGACATGGCCTTGCGCACGTCCGCCAGCGTCTTGATGTCCTGGCTCTGCACGCCCTCTTCCTTGAACGCGATCGCCTTGCGGACGAACGAGCTCGCGACGAGCGGGTCCTTCGCCATGTCGGGGTTGAACCGCCACAGCGTCTCGAACGACTTGCGCGCGTGCACGGGATCGCCCGACACGAGGGCGGGGCTCTCGCTCTTGAGCGCCTTGAACGCCCGCTCCTTCTTGTAGGGGTCGGTCGCCGCCTCGAGGCCCTTGCCGGCCGCCCACACGCCGCCACCGATGGCGGTGGCGCCGGCGCCGTACGCCAGCGCGGTCGTGAGAGGGCCGCCGGACGAGAAGATGCTCTTCAGCAGAGACGGCTTCTTCCGGAACTTGGAAAGCAGCGCCACACCGGCGGCCGTTCCGAGCGCTCCGATCGCGGCCTTTGGCGCACCCTCGATAGCTCCGAGCACACCCTTGCCTGCCGACGCGGACGCGCGCCTACCAAACGCGGCTGCGCGTTCGCCAAACGTTCCTGGGGCGGTCGGCTTGCTCGCGGCATTGTCGCGGATGTAGTCGCCCAGTTGGTCAAGCAGCTGCTGTGGGTTCTGCGGCATCAGGTACTCCTCGGTTGAACCAGCGGCTTCGGCGGAAGACGGCGGGGTCGGGATTGTCGAGCGGGTTGGCGAAGCTGGTGCGCTGCTGCAGCGCCGCCATCGCCCTCGGCGAGACGAAGTCTTGGGGGGAGGTGAGCGGTCTGGTCACCTTCAGGAACGGCTCGGCCGGCATCGTGAACGTGCTGCTGACCATGTCCTTCAGGGGCCGATCTCCCGGCAGGAATCCGTACGCGGCCGCACCCGCGAGGATGGGGTGGTCCGACACGACGCCGCGCAGACCACCCGGGCGGATGACGGCGGCTCGGTATCCCGTGACGTCTCCCTTGCCGTTTCGGATCGCGCCGTAGACACGCCCGCTCTGACGGCCGGCACGGATGGCGGCCGCTTCCGACACGGACACGTCCCGCATCTTCACGACCGACCGCCCGAGCGCCCCGTTGGGCTTGCCGAGCAGCATGTTCACGGCTGCACGACCGGGTGCCCGAACTACCGCGCCACCGAGCTGGAGGGCCCCGTCGCGCGCCATCTCGTACGGCATCTTGGCGACGTCGCCGATGGCCTGGAGCTTGCCGGCCACCTTCTCGAGAACGAGTTTTCGTCGGGACGGCAGCACGTGCACCTACCCGCCGTACGGCGTCTGACCGGGGAACTGACCGGGGGCGGCCTGACCGGGCATGGGCTGCGGGCCAGGCGGTTGGGCGGGAGCGCCGGCCTGCTGCAACGACTGCGCCGTCCGCATGGGATCGGGCTGGAACAGATCGGCCGTCGGGGACGAGCCGCCCTCTGTCGTCAAGAACTGCAGCAGCTGCTGGATCGCGGCCTGCGCGTTCTGCACGAGGTCCTGCGACGCTACCAGCTTCTCGGACACGCGCTGCAGGTCCTGCACCAGACCCGTCATCTCGTCTTCGGGCGCCATCTCGTAGCCCATCTCCGCCATCTTGACGAGACCGCCGGGGGCGGCCGCGTCGCCGATCGTGCGCTCGAGCATACGGCGCACCGGCTGGGACGGACCGGCACGGTCGATCGCGGCCGATACCGCCCAGTCCGGCTCGCCCGACGCCTTCGCGTTCCAGGCCGCCGTCTTGATGCGGCCGAGCAGCAGCTGGAAGCCGAGCGCGTCCAGCTCCATCTCGTTCTCGAGGTGCTTGCGGTGCCCGTTGATCTCGTGGAACAGGCGCTGCGCTTCCGCACGGTTCGGGCCGGACGCCACCTTCTCGACCTCGCGCTGGCCGAACGCCGCCTCCAACGAGACCGCCTCCTGCCCGCGCACGTAGCGCTCGCGCTCCGGGCGCAACCACGCGGCCGTCTTCTCGACCGGCTTGGTGGCGCCCGCCTGCTGCGCGACAGCCGACGCGTCCGCCAGCGGGAACGTCACGTTCTTGTCGTACGACGTCTTGAACACGCCCACGAACGTCTCGTTGTTCGCGAACTCGCAGACCCGGCGAACCTGCTCGTAGTTCAGGCTCGCCTCCTTCGCGAAGGTCGCGATCGTGTCGTTCAGAGGACGCTGCTCCGACAGGTACGCGGCAGCCGCCTTCTTGCCGAAGTCGCGCAACCGCTCACCATCGGGAGAGGTTCGGTCCTTGTGACTGGTCAGATACTCGATCAGGTCCATCACGTCCTCCTGCGTGGCAAGCGTAGCAGATGGCCCGTGCTGTACCTACTTGGCGGCCAGACGCAATCCTGGGGGCTGCCGGTGGGATAAGGAAGCTGTAGGGAGGATGTCGCGCCCTCCACTCA
>JBMOIG010000273.1:0-3337 GCA_049317445.1 Myxococcota bacterium
CGGCAGGCGGTGCATCACGCCGTTGGTCTCAAACAAGCCACGCTGCACCTCGGCTCGTTGGCGGTCGACTGGCGCAATTGGCTTTCGCACACGCGGAGTCGTCGGTCATGGGTCGTGGGCGCAACCGACGATGCCGACATCTGCGTGAAGTCGACGGTCGTGTCCGGGCGTCACGCCCGGCTGACGTTGGACGGGCCCGGCCGCTGGTGGATCGAAGACTTGGCGTCGCGCAACGGCTTGACGGTGGACGGCCGCAAGGTCGACCGCGCACCGCTGACTCCCGAGAGCCGGGTGGGGCTGGGCTCGCACGAAGTCGCTGCGAAGTGGCTGATCCGTCACGTGCAGGCCGACACTGCCGTCGCACCGCCCCACGCTGACGTGCGCGTTCCAGCAGCGGCAGTCGCCGACCGCAGGGCTGATCCAGACGAAAATGAAGACAATGTACGAGCCTTGGCACTGGACGACGCCGAGTCGACGCTTGACGCGGACGACAGCGACGAACCGGAGACGCCGCCTGCTCCGCGCCCGGCGACGCTGCGCCCCTCCCGGCCGACCCCGTCTTCCAGTGGCGGCGGGGGATGGGCATGGGTTTTGCTTCTGTTTCTTGCAGCAGGCGGCGGCTGGTGGTGGACGCAGCATGGTCGGAGCGGTGGCTCGCGGCCTCCCGCGCCAACGCCAGGTCCCGCGCCCAGTCCCACGCCGGGTCCAGCGCCCGATCGCGTCGCTTGGGAGCCCGCGTGGTCTTACGCCCGCGCACTGCCCGCTCCCGCCGATGCCAGGTCCGAGGCCCAGACCGCGCAGTCGTCGTTCGGCGCCACCCCCAAGGGGACCGACGGCGTGGCAATGCCGCCCGAGCAAGCCGACTTCTTGGTCGAGACGGCGTACTTGCGCAAGCAGCTGGATCCGAGCGCGCTGACTGGTGTGCCCGCGGAGTCGCTGAAGGGCACCAAGGCCTCGACGCCGGAAACCTACGCCGTTTCGGCAGGATCGTTCCCTGCCGACTACCTGGTACCCAATCTGGACGCCCTGCCCATCCGAGATCAGGCGCAGCGAGGCACCTGCGCGGCCTTTACCGGCATCGGCGCCATCGAACACGCGACACTGATGCAACGCCCGGACCTCTCAGGCATCAACTTGAGCGAGGAGCGCTTCTACTGGATCGCCAAGCCTGAGTGTCGCGACAACGGCTGCAGCATGGGGAACGAAGGCTCGTCATACGCCCGCGCTTATGACCTCAGCAGGCAGGCGGGTGCACCTGACATTCCTTCGGAAAGCGAGTGTTCGTACAACCCGAATCCGGGTCCCACCGACACCCATGTTCCACAGCCCGCGTCATGCGGCAAAGGCGTGGTCAAGGTTGCGTCGTGGAAGTCGGTCGACTCGCTGCAGCAGGTGCTGCAGGTTCTGGTGAACGAGAAACGCCCCGTTGCGGTCGGCACGACGCTGAGCGACCGGTTCATGGACCCACCCTCAGACGGCATCATCTCGGTGGCCGGCGACAGCATGAACCGACCCAACATGCACAGCGCCGGCCATGCGTATTTGCTGGTCGGCTACAAACGCCTGTCGAATCTGCCTGAAGAGGGCAACCTCTGCTTCGTCGTCCGCAACAGCTGGGGGCGCAGCTGGGGGCGCGGGGGCTATGCGTGCGTCACGCAGGGCTGGTTGCAAGCGCACGACCTGAATTTCGACGGCGCGGTCGTGACCCAAGTCGCCTTCACAGCGGCGCCGCCTCCACCGGCCCCACCGCAACCGCCGCCTGCCCCCGACGCGCAATCGCTGAAGGTGCGCTCGCCGAAAGGGCAATGGGTAGAGGGCGCGTGGCGCGGCGGCACGGGCGACGGCCAGTTCCAGCTCGGGTTGGCGGCGGGCGGGTTCAGCCGGCCGCTGTCGCTCAGTCGGGCGGAACAGCGCCTGCTGTGGCAGGGCACGGTGGTGGGCGAGGTGGGGGGCGCGGGCCAAGCGCTGCTGTGCTCTGGCCGGTACACGCGGACCTGTTCGCTGGAGATTCGTGGCGCAAACCGCGAGCTGCGGGTGAGCCTGCGGGCGGGTCAGCCCAGCCACCGCTCGTTGGGGGCGTCGGCACAGCCCACGCAGGACGCGACACCGTGGCTGACGCTGCTGCAGCTGCCCGATGGCCGTTCGCTGCAAGCTCAGGTGGTGTTGGACCGTCAGGTCGCGCGCTTGCGGCTGGTCGGCGACGACAACTCAGGGCTTGCGCTGGAAGTTTCGGTCCAAGGCACCGACATCGTGGTCAACGGCCAGACAGTCGGCTCGCTGGATCCGTCTCGCCTGGGCCTTTGCACCGGGGCTTGGCAGGACAAGTGCGGGTGGGTCATCGGCAGCGACGGGCTGGACTTGATCCCGTGGTAGTCACACCGACTGCAACGCCCGCGACATCGCCCACGCCGAGGCAAAGCGGTCGTCCGGATGCTTGGCCAGGGCTTGGGCGATGACATCTCGCAGCTCGTCAGAGCAGCAGTCCTCCAGCAGCTCCAGCGCCGGCTCTTCGCGGACGATGGCAGCCATGACCTCGCTCTCGCTGGGCGCATCGAAGGCGCGCTGCCCCGTCACCATCTCAAACGCCAGAATCCCTGCGCTGAACAGGTCTGACCGGGCGTCGACCGGCAGGCCCTGCACCTGCTCGGGGCTCATGTAGGCTGCGGTGCCAATCCGTGCGCCCAGACGGGTTTCCATGCGGTTCTGACCCGGGCGCATCTCACGCGCCACTCCCAGGTCGGCCAGCTTGGGGACGCCCGTCTCTGTCAGCAGCACGTTATCGGGCTTGATGTCGCGGTGTACGAGTCCCGCCTCGTGAATCGCCTGCAGGCCAGCCAAGATGCCGCACATCCACGGCACGACCTGCTCCTCAGGCAGGCCGGCCTGCCCGATGTGATGCCCCAAGGTACCGCCGCCCACCAGCTCAAGTACCAGCACCAGCTGCCCGCCGTGGTCAAAGGTGTCGAGGAGTCGAACCACGTTGGGATGGTTCACGCGGCACATGGCCGACGCTTCCTGCTCCATCCGCCGGCGCGCGCTGGGGTGGGCGACCAGCTCGGCATCCAGCACCTTGAGCGCAACGTGCTGCCAGCCCTGCAGATCATTGGCCCGGTAGACGGTGCCCATGCCTCCGGCCCCCAACGTGTCCAAGACCTGATAGCGGCCGTGGAGGACCACGCGGCTGCCACCGAACCCCGCAAGGCTGTCGTTGCCCGTCGGCCCGGATGCCAGCGCACCGGACAGGTCCGGCGACCGCAGTCCGTCCAACCCGCCTGCATGACCCGCCAGCGCCGCCCCACAGCGCGGGCACAGCGACAGCCCGGCCTCGACCAGGCGG
>JBMOIG010000274.1:0-3308 GCA_049317445.1 Myxococcota bacterium
CGCACCCAAAAGCAGCTGCCGACGCCCAACTCGCTCTGAACCCCGGTCTCACCGCCGTACAGGTTGGCCAGCTTGCGCACGATCGACAGCCCCAGGCCGCTGCCCTCGATGTGTCGGGTCTGCTCGTTCTTCACCCGCACGAACTCGCCGAACAGCCTGGCCTTGTCCTCCTCCGACAGGCCGATGCCGGTGTCGGCGACGCGCAGCTCCACCTTGTCAGCCAGCCGTCGTATCGTGACGTCGATGCGGCCACCGTCGCGGTTGTACTTCAGGGCATTCGACAGCAGGTTGGCGAGGATCAGCTCGACCTCTCCCCTGTCCGCCTGCATCGACACGGGTTCGCCCGCGGTCAGCGCGACCGTGATGCCTCGTGGCGCACCTTGCTCCGCCGCCAGCTCCACTGCGCCACGCGCCACGTCCTGCACGTCGACCTCTTGCAGCTCGCGTCGCTTCTGCCCCGACTCGATGCGTGTCAGGTCCAGCAAGTCCGCCAACAGCTTGCGCATCGAGTCCAGCCGGAACAGCGCGCGGTCCAGCACCATGCCATAGGCCGACAGGTCGTTGCCCAGCGTGCGGTCCTGCAGCATTTGCAGATAGCCCTCGATGGCAGAGGTGGGCGCCTTCAGCTCGTGTGCGACGACCGACAGGAACTCGAACCGCACACGCCGTCGCTCGTCGGCCAGCCGCCGGGCCTGCCGCTGGACGGCAAGGTGCTTGACCGCCTCGAAGATGGCGGCCTTCAGCTCGTCGGGGGTGAACGGCTTGGCCAGAAAGTTGTAGGCGCCGCGCCGGGTTGCGTTGACCGCCGTCTCCAGCGACGCATAAGCCGTGATCATCAGCGTCAGGACTTGCGCCTTCTGCTCTGCCAACCGCTCCAGCACATCCACGCCGGACATGCCGGGCAGCTTGTGGTCCAGCAGCATCAGGTCGGGCGGGTCAGCGGCGATCTTCTCCAGCGCTTCCTCGCCGGTGGCCGCCTGGTCGAGGGTGACGGCGAAGTCGGCGTGGAATTCCGGAAGCGTGACGCGGTAGTGGCGCAGCGCGCGAGCGATGGCGGTGCGGATGCCGGGTTCGTCATCGACGATGAGGATGCGAAGCGTGTCCATGCCGTCCTTGGCGCAAGGGAGTGTCAGGACAGGGCCCGCAGTCGCTCGATCTCGCCCTTGAGTTGCTCGTAGCGCACCGGCTTGGCCAACAGCACGTCCGCCCGAATCCAGCGTCGCTCTTCCGCGGTGGAGGCGTCGAACTCGAGCCCGGTCTCGCCCACCACCCCCGTCACCAAGAGCACGGGCACTTTCGGGTGCTTGCGCTTGATGCGGTGGCAAAGGACGAAGCCGCTGTCCATGTGCTCCATCATCAGGTCCAGCACGGCGACGTCGAACTGTGCGGTGGGCAGCAGCTCCTCTGCCGCGGCTTGACCTTGCGCCTCGAGGACCGTGTAGCCGTCGTGACGCAGCCGGGTCGAGGCCTGGAACAGGAAGTCCTCGTCGTCGTCCACCAGCAGCACGGTGCAGCCGGTTCCGGAGAGCTTGTCTTGGCTTGTCTGGTTCATCTCAGTCCACCTTGCCGTGTCGCGGCAGCGTGATGCGGAAGGTCGTGCCCGTTGGACCCTTCGCCGGGTCGGCGTTGGACTCCACTTGGAGGTCGCCGCGGTGCATCTTGACGATGCCGTACGTGACGGCGAGTCCGAGGCCGGTTCCGCGGCTCATGGGCTTGGTCGTGAAGAAGGGCGTGAAGATTCTGGGCATGTTGGCGGGGGGGATGCCGACACCCGTGTCCTGCACAACGAACCACACCGACTGTGTGTCCCCGGCCGTCTTCAGTGTCAGCGTCCCACCGTGCGGCATGGCGTCATAGGCGTTGTGGATCAGGTTGGTCAGCACCTGAATCAACTGGTCGCGGTCCAGCTCGGCCGCAGGGTCATCGCCGCTCGTCTCGACCTGCAGCGCGACGTTCTGGGGGGCGGGCACTGCGCGCAAGCTGCGTTGGACCAGATCCCGCACATCAACGGGCTGCAGCAGCACCTGCCGTTGCCGCGCAAAGTTCAACAGCCCGGCGACGATGTTCTTGCAGCGGTCCGCCTGCTCGGCAATCAGCGTCAGGTCCTCGGCCATCGGCGAATCAGGACCGCACTCTTCCTGCAGCAAGTGCGCGTACATCAACACGATCCCCAGTGGGTTGTTGACCTCGTGCGCGATGCCGGCCGCCAGTTGCCCCAGACTCGCCAGCTTCTCGGCCTGCAGCAGCGCCTCTTGCGTCGTCGCCAGCTGCTGGTTGGACTCGTGCAGCTCGCCCACCGCCCGCCGCAGCTGGTCGATGGTGTAGGGAAGGCACATCTCGCTCTCGGCCAGACCCTGGTGGATCGCGATGGCGTGCTCGACGCAGGTGTCATAGCCG
This sequence comes from Myxococcota bacterium, assembly GCA_049317445.1. Lineage (GTDB taxonomy): Bacteria > Myxococcota_A > UBA9042 > UBA9042 > UBA9042 > CAJBNH01. Next base: position 2,398 of record JBMOIG010000274.1, read on the forward strand.
CACGCGCCGCAGTTCAGCTCGTCGGATGGCGCTCGCTTGCCCATTTTTGCCAGCAGCTCGGTCAGCTCGTCTGGTGATGGGCTGGCCAGTCGGTGGTCGTTCTCCTCATAGCTCCGCGCCAGATTCAGGTCCGCGAAGCCGTCCATGTCCTCGAACCACTTGGTGATGTCGAAGCGCTTCAGGCGTTCGCGCACATAGCTGCTGACCCGGCTCTTGCGGCTGAACAGCGGCGCCCGGTTGCTCAGCCCCGGGCCCATGATGCAGCCGCTGCACGCAAGGATCTCCAGCAGTCGCGCGTCGATGGCGCCTGCCTCGAACTCGTGGATCGCGTCGACGAACACGCTGCGCCCGTCCACCACCGCGCCGCGCCCCGTGATCAGGTCGTCCTGCACGCCCGCCGTCTCCAGCAGCCCGCCGCTGACGGCAAACAGTCCCCCCAAACGGGCGTGCGGCGGGTCGAATTCGCTGTCGGTCGCGCTGTCGCCGGTCACGCCGCGGTTCTGCAGCAGGGTCCTCAGCTCCGGAAACGTCAGGACGGAAGCAACTTCACCGCCAAATGCCGTCGCCTCGGCCCGCTTGGCGATGCATGGACCCAGAAACACGATCTGCAAGTCCTCGCCGTACTTCTGGCGCAGCACGCGGGCCATGGCGATCATGGGCGACACGATGGGGGCCAGGTAGGGCACCAGCGCGGGCGCGTACCGCTCGACGTAGCCCACCACGGCGGGACAGGTCGTCGCGATGTGCCGTCGGCCATGCGAAGACTCCAGCAGCTTGCGGTAGCGGTCGGCCACCAGATCCGCGCCGAACGCCACTTCCGCCACCAGCTCGAAACCCGCCGACCGCAACATGCCGATGACGCGAGCCGGGGCAACATCGGTGAATTCGGCCGGAAAACTGGGAGCGACCAG
>JBMOIG010000275.1:0-3289 GCA_049317445.1 Myxococcota bacterium
TCGGCCGTGGAAGAAGCGGTCGAGGAGCAGTCGGCCGACCTCAAGGCGATAGAACAGCAAGTGGTCGCGCGAGAGTCGGCGCAAGTCAGCCAGGATCTCGTCGAAAGATTCAGAGGTTGTGGTCGCGGCGAGGTCGTATGTCATGGATGGACTCGCGGTGGAGTGGAGGCGCTCGTTCCTTGACCTTGCAGACATCTGCAAGGTCAAAAAGCTCGGTGGGTGGTGAGAGAGGGTGTCCTGACTTTTCGGCAGGGTCAAGGCTTGGGGGCGGAGCCTCCACGGCGCGACAGGCGGCACCGTCCGGCAGAATGACCCTCGCAGTGGCGGGACAGCGCCACACCCACGCGAAATTGCGCATGAAAACGTCCGAAAGCTCGCTTGACACAACGGCGCAGGCGCGACTACCTTGCCGACCATGTGTTCGGTGTGCGTCGCGCTGGAATGGCCACGACCGACGCCTCGAGTCCCCCCGCAGTGAACGGCAACGACTTTGGCGCGCGCCAAGATAAAGGGACCACCCAGCGCCACCCGCGCCACGATCTAGGGACCAGTCCCGCGCCATGAATTAGGGACCAGTTCCAGACCGCGGCCTCCGGATGCCGCAAGCTCCGCCGCCCCGCTGTTGGGGACGGCGGGGCCTGCTTTGGCGTATCGGATGGTCGGCGTGACAGATGTTCGCGAATTGTTGAGGCGTTACCTGCGCGGCCGGTCGGAGCGGAAGACCGCCGCCGGCCTGGCCGACCGCAAGACGGCGCGGCGATACGTCCGTGCGGCACAGGAGCTGGGGCTGTCCGTCGGCGACGACGAGGCGCGACTCAGCGAGCCGTTCCTGGCGGCGGTGGCGGCCAGGGTGCGGGTGGGTGCACCGGCAGTGCGCGGCAGCTTCTGGGCGCTGTGCGAGACCCACCGTGAGGTGCTGGGCAGCTGGGCGGCCGAACAGGTGCCAGGGCCCAAGCTTGTGGAGCTGCTGTTGCGGCACACGGGCACGACGGTGCCCTTGCGGACGGTGCAGCGGTTCGTTGCCGAAGAGCTCGGCGGCGCCCAGAAGCCCAGGGAGACCCTGCACATCACGGACTGCCCGCCCGGCGAGGAGTTGCAGGTCGACTACGAGGAGCTCGGCTGGGCCATCGACCCGGACACGGGCAAGCGTCGCAAGCTGCACGCGTTCGTGTGCGTGGCGGTCCACAGCCGGCACATGTTCGTGTATCCGACGTGGCACGAAACGATGGAAGGCACGATCGAAGCTCTGGACGCCGCGTGGGAGTTCTTCGGCGGCGTGTTCAAGGTGGTCATCCCGGACAATCTCAAGGCCATCGTGCGCAGGCCGGACGCGGTCAATCCGACGATCGCTGAGGTGTTCCTCGAGTACTCGCAAGCGCGCGGGTTCCTGGTGGATCCCGCTCGGGTACGCCGTCCGCAGGACAAGGGGCGCGTCGAAAACGGGGTGAAGTTCACGCAGCGCGACTTCTTCGGGGGCGAGCGGTTGCTCGGCCTCGAGGCGTGGCGCGAGTGGGCGCGCCGATGGTGCCTGACGCGGGCTGGGATGCGCGACCACGGCACGACACGGCGCAAGCCACTGGAAGTATTCGAGCAGCACGAGCGGCCGGTACTGCTGCCGGCGCCGACGCAGCCGTGGGACGTGCCGACCTGGCAGCTTGCCAAGGTCGGGCGAGACCACCGGATCCAGGTCAAGCAAGCGTTCTACCGGCTGCCGGCCGGTCACGTGCATGAGGAGATGCGCGTCCGCGTGGACCGCACCACCGTCAAGGTCTACCAGAAAAACATGCTCTTGCGCGCACTCCTGCGTGTAGAGCCGGGGCAGTGCGGCGGTGATTCGGAGGACATTCCCGAGCATCAGCGGGCCCTCGTCAGGCGCGATGCACCAGCGCTGACGGCGCTGGCTGCCCAGCACGGACCGCACGTCGGCGAGGTCGCTCGGCGGCTGCTGAGCCGGCTGCCGTGGTGGGGCGAGGCTCGCAAGGTCCACCGATTGCTGAAGCTTTGCCTGACGTACGGAGACGCCGCGACCGACCTGGCGTGCAGCAAGGCGCTGGCGCTCGATGTGGACGACGTGGTGCGCATCGAGCGCGTGCTGGTCCAGGCCCTCGAAGAGACGCTCCCCGCCGCATTGCCAGTCGGGGTCATCCGCCTGCCCAAACCGAGATTCGCTCGGGATGCCGAGTCCTTCAGAGTACGGCCCGTGAGGCCGTCAGGAGCCGTCCATGCTGCCTACGTCCCGTGACCTCAGTCCTGACCTGCTGGCCCTGTTGCGCGCGCTCAAGCTCGGGCAGCTGGCCCAGACGTTACCTGAGCGCCTGCGTCAGGCCCGCGAGCGCAAGATGGACCCGGAAGACGTGCTCACCGTGGTACTCGGCGACGAGGTCGAGCGCCGACGCGGCAAGTCGACGGCGCTGCGGGCGGGAAAGGCGGGGCTCGACCCGGAAATGGTCCTGGATGCCTGGGACCGGCAGGCCAGAATCACCTACGACCGCGAGCGGTTCGATGAGCTGATGCTGCTGCGCTGGGTCGGGCGCCATCAGCACGTGTGCGTGCTCGGACCCGTCGGTGTCGGCAAGACGATGATTGCCCATGGTCTTGGGCACATCGCGTCGGCGCGCGGGATGTCGGTGGTGTGCGTGCGGGCGGACTCGATGTTCGCGGCGCTGCGGGCGAGCCACCTGGACCGCTCGCACGCACAAGAGATGCGGCGCCTAATGACAGCCGACCTGCTCATCATCGACGACTTCGCCCAGCGGCCGATGGATGCCAGCGATACCATTGATTTCGCTGACATCATTGAGAAGCGGCACCGCAAGGCGTCGATGATCATGACCTCGAATCGCGACACGAGCGAGTGGCAGGCGATGATGGCCGAACCGCTACAGGCGCAAGCGGTCGTCGACCGATTCACGAACAATGCTCATGACCTGGTCATCGAGGGCGAGTCGTACCGCAAGCAGCAGAAGCCGAAGCTCGACCGCTGACGCGCAAGTGCCTGAAACCTCCGGTTTCCGTCTCTTGCGCGTCAGCGAGGCGGCCGCAGGTCCACGGCGGTCGGCGACGGCGACGGCATCCGCGTGCAGGCTCGCAGCCGCTTCGCGTCTGCATCGCGCCAGGCTCGTGCTCGCTACGCTCGCCCATCGCCCGGCTGGTCCCTAATTCGTGGCGCGGACCTCGCTCAGCCTGCACTCGCGTACGCTCGTGCACTGGTCCCTAGTTTGTGGCGCGGGGGTGGTCCCATTGTGGTGGCGCTTGACACGACTTTGAGTGGCTCTGGGACGGATACCGG
>JBMOIG010000276.1:0-3243 GCA_049317445.1 Myxococcota bacterium
GCGACTTCTGAACCCGCAAACCGTCGCTTCCGAGGAACCTTGGCCGCAGGCCTTCGTGACCGCCTGGTGCCGGGCCGCCGGGCCCATTGCCAGAACACGATCGCAGCAGTAGCGTCCATTCCGTCCGCCCCCGATGCCGCCCCCCTTCCCAGGAGTCCCCGTGACCATGTCCACCACCTGGCGCGATGCGCGGGTCGTTCCCGACAAGTACGACGACCTGCGCCCGCTGGTGGCACTGGCGCGCCTGGCCCGCAACCGCGTGGTCGAGTTCGACTGGTGGTTCACCGAGGACGAGCTCCGCCGGCTGCGCGTGGCCGCGCACTACTGGGGCGCGCCGACGGTCGGGCGGTACAAGCTGTTCGACGCTCGCGTGCTCGCCGCCATCAACGCCGCCTTGGGCGAGTCGAACTCGGCACATCGGCTGAAGGAAGCCGTCAACCTGCAAGGGCTGGACTACGTGGTGCGCTGCGTGCCCGACGCAGGCGGCTTTCGACTCGTGGGGCACGCTACTTTCGACATCTTGTTCGCCTACGGCTTTCCGGGGTTCGAGCCGCGGCCCGATGTCGTCGCGCGTGCCGGCCAAGATGTGCTCGACCGGCTCACCCAGTCGGTGGCGGGCCTGGGCTGGGATCTGCAACTCCTGAAGGAGGAGAGGTATCGCCCGGTCGTCAGCGCGATCTACGGCATGAGCTACCGCCCGGCCGAACCGGTGGCCCCGTCTGAGCCGCCTCGCGAGGTGCACCTCGACTTCCAGGGACCGTTTGCGCTGACCGAGCAGCCGGGCGTGCGGTGTCTGTTCGCCGATCCCGTGGCCCAGACGATCGGCATCTACCTGTGGACCGTCGCTGTGGACGGCAGGGAACGCGCCACCTATGTCGGCCAGACCCGGCGGACGTTCGGCCAGCGGATGGGCGAGCACGTGCAGGGGATTCTCTGCGGGGCGTACGCGATCCAGGACCCCGAGGCTCTGCAACGCGGCGTGCACACCCTGCTCTGGGCGGGAGATGAGGGCGGGAAGCGCTGGCCGGCTACCCTGCCCACTTTCGTGGCGCGGTTGCCTGAGCTGGCGCAGGGGATTCGGGAATACCTGGGCGTGCTTCGGGTCCATGTGGCGCCGCTCGAGGGGGACGTTCACCTGTTGAGCCAGGTCGAGGGGACGCTTGGGCGGCACTTTCAGCGGCATCCGGAACAGGCGACCCATCGGTTCTTTTCGCAGGGGATCAAGCTTCCTGGGGCGGTTGCTGGGGAGCGCGGGGTGAATCTGATGGTCACGAGCGAGGGGGCCGTCGAGGGCGTCCCGGCGGGGTTGAATCTGCGGGGCTGATGGACGGGAGTGGCGGCTGCGGCCGAGTGGCCGTCATCGCGGTGCGCACGGTCTGGTCGCAGGAGGAGCGCAGCAATCGCGCTCAAGGGAGGGCAGAGAGTCATGGCAAGAAGACGAAAGCAACACACGGGACTGGCGGTCGTCGAAGGTCGCTGGTGGGACGACACCAACATCTCGGTTCGCGGCCTGTTCGACCTTCTCGCGGATCTGCACTGCCGAACGCCGCACGCGTACCACTACGAGATGTTCTGCGACCGCCTGGCCCTCAAGAACATCATCGACCGGGTCGCCGAGGACGAGCGTCTGCGCTACGTCTACCTCGCGGCACACGGCGACGAGTGTTGCGTTGCACGCCCCCAGTCGGCCACCGATGCAAGCCAGATGGCACGGGAGCGCGTTCCGTTCCGACCGCGCCCCTATGGATCGCTGGAACGGAACGGTCGGCATCGGGCAGGCCGGCGAGGGGTAGCACGCGGGCTGGGTGTCTCAGGGCCGCCCCAAGAGGGGCGCGGCCATCGTGACGCAAAGGCCCCCGTCGTCCGCGCCCCTTCGGGTCGGCAGCGACGAGCATGGCTTGGCCCGTTGGTCAGTGGGGTGATCGTTCCGTTCCGGCCGCACCCCAGGGTCGCCGCGGAACGGAACGTCGCTCGGCTCAGCGAAGTGGCAGTGGTTGCTGGGGATCGCCCGCCGCTGGCGCGACCTGGACCCAGCCGTGCGGCGTGCGCAGCGCGAGCTTGCGGCGTTCGAGGTCGTCGAGCACTTCGCCCAGCCGAGCATTGTTGACGCGCAGTTCGGTACGCAGCTCGTTGCGGGTCATGGGCGCAGTGGCGCGCCGCAGGACCTGACGTACGGCATCGGCAAGCGCCGCCGGACCGTCGACTGGCGGCAGCGCGGCGCCCTCGCGCAGCGCCAGGTGCGTACCGGTACCGTCGCTGCGGGACACCAGCGACAGCGGCAGTGGGTCAGGCGCCTTGGCGGCGCGGTGCTCGATGGTCATGAGCAGGTGGTCGTTGCGCTGGGCAAGATAAGCGTTGCTGTCGCCGAACGCGTGCAGGTCGCTGCTCCCACGCAGCGCCTGACCAGGCTGCGCCCGCTGCTTCTTGCTGGCGTGGTGTACCAGCACGACGGCCACATCGCTTTGGCGCTGCAATTCACGCAAGAAGCCGAGCAGCCCGGAGATCTCCGAGGCGCTGTTCTCGTCGAGGCGATGCAGACGCACCAGCGGATCCAGCAGCAAGAGGCGCGGGCGAATGCGGGCCACGGTCGCGGCCAGCCGCTGCTGGTCGCGCTGAAGGTCGAGCCGCAAGACCGACGCCGTGATGACGTGCAGGTCCAGGGTGGCGATGTCCAGGTGCCGGTGCTGGCAGATGGCGTCGATGCGGCTGCGGACCGTGGGCAGCGCATCCTCGGCGAGAAACACCAGGCTGGGCCCGGGCGCGTCGACGGCAAAGCGGTCCAGGCAGGGCGTGCCCGACGCGACCGACACGGCCATGTCCAGGCCCAGCCACGACTTGCAGCACTTGGGGGCGCCGCCAATGATGCCCACGGCCGCCTTGCCCCACAGCGGGCGGATGAGCCAGTGGTCGCCCGGCAGTTGGGCCTCGATGGCGCCGGCGCGCAAGACAGGCAAAGCGTCGGCGGGTTGCAGCGCGGCGACCGTCATGGCATCAGCAGCCGGCGCGCCTGAGCGACGTGGTTGGAGTCGATGACCGACACGCCCGCGTCGTGGGCGACTTCGAGCGACTTGAGCGCCAGCTGGTCGGTGGCGCGCAGGTTGCCGCAGGCGACCTCGAAGAGCGCATCGAGCGCGCCTGGATCGAAGGGCAAAGTCGTGGCGCCGGCGACCGTGCAGCGGTGCCCGACGTAGCGATGCGACTCGTCGCGCGTCAGCAGCCGCAGCGTGGCGATGTGGGCAAGGC
>JBMOIG010000277.1:0-3238 GCA_049317445.1 Myxococcota bacterium
CCGCGTCGTCAGCTCTTCCGCGCTTGCTGCTCCCGCCAGGAGCCAGGAGCACTGACCCCGGCCGTATCCACCTCGAGGTCCATCGGTTGATGGCCGCCGCGATCGACGCACTTCAGGCCTCGCGTGACTCGAGATTGGACCACAGAATCACGCTAGAGGACTCGGTGTCGCTTGTCGGCCGAGCGGTGTTCGTTCGGTTCCTGATCGATCGCGGACTGCTCGGCGAGGAGGAGCTCCACCAGATCACAAGTTCTCTTCAGACCACAATCCCTCCCGTCCAACCGCAGGATCTATTCGGGGAGGCCGAACTCGCAGCAGCCACGTGCTCGTGGCTTGACGTGACGTTCAACGGCGACTTCTTGCCGGTTACCTTCTCCGTGTCCACTACCGAACTTGCTTCACGGATCGGACATGACGGTTGGCGTACTCTTGGCAACATCCTGCACAAGAGTCCCGGGGGCCAACTCGCGCTCGGCCAGGGTTCGCATCTCGACTGGCCCCAGCTTGACTTCTCTCGGATTCCCGTCGGGGTCCTAAGCCAAGTCTATGAGCATCAATCACACCAGTGGCATCCTGGCGAGAGCCAACGCGACAGCGTCTTCTACACACCGGGGCCGATCGCCGGCTACATGGTGGGACAGGTGTTCGCGAGCCTCGACGCAAGCGAACTGGAGGAGAACATCCGGGCGTGCGACGCCCGAGTGCTTGATCCTGCGGTGGGTGGCGGCGTGTTCCTCGTATCCGCCTTCCGCGAACTGCTCGCTCGAAGGTGGATGGCGGACGGCGTCCGGCCCACCACCGCAACGATCCGCGAAGTCCTTTACAATCAGCTAGCTGGCTTTGATCGCCAGAAGACCGCTCTGCGCTTGACCGCCTTGAGTCTGTACTTGGCGGCCGTGGAGATGGACCCTTCGCCGCGTCCTCTTGAGCGCCTGAGGTTCCCCGCGCCGCTCATCGGTCAAGTCCTGTTCGATGTCGGCGGCGAGGATGCCGCTGGCCGGGCAGGGAGTCTGGGGTCGAGGATCGGGGCAGAACACCGGCATCGCTACGACGTGGTCATGGGCAATCCGCCTTGGACGGCGGTCCGCCGGGACGCTGACGTGACGCGCGAGGTTAGGTCGACTCTCGCCCCGGTGGTCCGCGACGCCCTAGGGGAAGATGCAAGCGCTACGTTCGCACTGCCGGACGATGCGCCAGACCTTGGCTTCTTGTGGCGCGCGCAGGAGTGGATGAAGCCGGGGGGGCGCTTCGCGCTTGTCACGCACGCCCGTCTCCTGTTCAAGCAGAGCAGGCCCGGAAGGGCGGCACGCGAACGTGTGTTCAGCGCCTTTCGGGTCACCGGCGTGCTGAACGGTGCCGCACTTCGCCTATCGGAGGTGTGGCCGAGGGTCAGTGCCCCGTTCGCTGTCGTGTTCGGCATGAACTGCCGGCCCAGCCTGGACGAGGCGTTCTACTTCGTCTCGCCCGTGTGGGAGCCCGGCCTCAACGACCGAGGGTGCTTTCGGATCGATGCCGAGGCCGCCACGCCGGTGACCTTCAGGGCCGTCCGAGAGCGCCCGTGGCTGCTGAAGACGCTTTTCCGGGGAACGCGTGCTGACGTTGGGGTACTTGCAAAGGTGCTGCAGCGTGGACCGTCACTTGAGCAGTACTGGCAGTGTGACCTTGGGCTTACCTTCGGCCAGGGTTTTCAAGTCGCGACGCGCTCCGGCCGGAGGTCCGCAGCGTTCCTGCTCAATCTGCCGATGCTCTCCGTGCCGCCTCGGCGTGCGGTGGTCGCACTCGCTCACCTTCCGCCTTTCCGACACGAGACTGTCTGCTGGCCGAGAAGACCGGAGATCTACAAAGGACCGCTCGCGCTCCTGCACAAGACGATTGCGGCGGCCTCGGGACGCCCGCGAGTGTTCATCGCCGACGACGATGTTGCCTACAACGAGTTGTTTCACGGCTTTTCTGCCCACGGTCACCCGAACGGACGCGAACTCGTACGATACCTGCGCTTCGTGCTCGAAGGCCCGCTCTTCCACTGGTTCGCCCTGATGACGAGCAGCCAATACGGGACCGAGCGCGATGCGATCCTGCTGGAGGACGCAAAACGCTTCCCCGTCCCAGCGTTTGACACCTTGCCGGTGGATCTCACCGACGCGCTGCGACATGCGGCCGAGGCCGGCACCGATCTCGCGGCGGACGACGCGACACGGCGGCGGTGGCTCTCTCAACTCTACGATCTCAGCGAAGGCGACTGGCAGGTCATCGAGGACTCGCTTCAAGTGGGTGCACCCGAGACACGAGCGCGGACCTATGCCGGCGCGCCCCCGAGTACGCGGGATACGGCCGCGTTCACCGGGGAACTCGTCGCATCGCTTCAGGCGATTTGGGTGCCGAGCGTCCGGCTCGAGTCGAGCAGATCGGATCCGTGGCAGTTGGTCGTGCTTTCGCGAAATGACGAGCCCCGCGTGACGAGCGCGATTCCGCCAGATTTGCTGCAACGACTCCTTGGCTGCGCGGACGCGACCGGGGCCAGCCAAGTCCGCTTGTGGGCGCCAGATGGACGAGTCGCGGTGGCGGTCCTTCGGCAGCGGCGGTACTGGACCCGCACCCGCGCCCGGCTGCTCGCCCTCGACTTGGTGGCAGAACTGCCACCCGCGGATGGAAATGTCTAGTCATCCGTTGATGTTTCACAAACTTAGCGCACGCGCAGCCGGCTATCCGTTGTCGGACATGCCGGTGCCGCTACAGCGGGCGATCGTCACCGCCATCGAAACAGCGTGGCGCGACGTGCTCGCGCACTCGTCACGATTCATCGATGAGAAGGATGCAACAACGGTCCTGGTGGAGGCGCTGCGCGACGTAAGGGCAAGCGGCAGGGTGCCAGCCTTCACAGACCGCTTCTTCCAGACGCCCAGCCGCGATGCTTGCGAGACCAACTTCAACGGACAAGCCCTCGACAAGCGCCCCGACATTCACCTGCGCCTGATCGACGCAATCGACGACTTCCACGGCTGGTTCGTCGAGTGCAAGGTAGTCGACGCGCGCCACCCAGTAAGGCTGTACGTACGGCAGGGGATCGATCGCTATGTGCTTGGCGACTATGCATGGGCCATGCCCTCGGCCCTGATGATCGCCTATGCGGGCGTCGGGTTCACGACCGCCACCCATCTTGCTCCTGCCCTGCCGGCGGGAATCGCGCCGTTCCCTGCTGGGCTGGCGACGGGCGCCGACTCTTGCCGGACCAAACATC
>JBMOIG010000278.1:0-3215 GCA_049317445.1 Myxococcota bacterium
GTCATTCCGTGGAGGGGGACGGCGTGGGCGGTCCGTCGCGTTGCAGGCGTCGCTCTTCCTTCAGCAACGGGATTTGCTTGGGCTGGTACCGGTTCAGTAGGGTGTCGGCGGCCCGGGAGGCGGGCGTCGAAAGGCCGAGGCGTTGGGCGTCCTCGTGGACGATCGACAGCAATCGAAATGCGCGGTCCTCGATAGGCCGGCCGTATCCGTCGTAGGCATAGTAGACCTCGCCGGTCTCGCGGTCGGCCTTCTCCTCTTCCCTCGACAGAGGGGTCGAGTACACTTTCTTCGCGTAGTCGATGATGCACTCGGCGGCCCGTACGCAGCCCCAATACGCCCATTCCTTGGCACCGTAGCGGGCGGGTTGGAACCACCGCTCCAAGTCACCGCCTTTCCGGGTGCAACTCCTGTTCTCTCCGCGTCCCTTGCACCGCTCGGGGCCGAAGACGTGCGTTAACCAGCGTTGATACGTCTGCTGCACGAACTCGAGAGGAGGGAGCTTCACGTCCGGCCACTTTTCGGCCAGGAACGCGAGATGGGCGGGCAAGAGGAGCGCGTGCTGAGCGTGGGCGGCGGCGTACGCGGCGGGCGCCCCGTCCTTGGGCAGTCGCATCTTCTCGAAGTGCTTCAAGAGTTTGCGCCACGTCCGGGCCGCGGCGGCCGCGTCTCCGGCCGTCTCCTGCAATTCGGCAAGCACCTCCATCGCGCACACGGCATCGACGGCGCCGCTCCGGCCGGTGGCGACTTGGAGGAGTCTTTGCAGTGCAAGGACTTGCGATTTCGGATCGCCCGCGCGCTGGTGGACGGCCTGCAGCTGCCAGAGCGCGGCGATGCGCTCGCGGCCCTTGCTGCTGCGGACGGAGTCCTCTGCGATGGTCACAGCCGTTGGCAGGTCGCCCAGGTCGACCTGGATGGCGACCGCAAGTGCTCGGAATGCAGCCTGTTTATCCGGTGAGCGGGTGTTGGTGGCTGCAGCCGCGAGCGAAGCGGCGGCCTCGCGCGGGCGGGTGAGGTCGAGAGTTGCGACGGCTGCGGGGCACGGCTCTCCGTGAGCGTCTGCGCAGACCACCGCGACGCGTTTCGCGCAGCGGGAGACATCGCGGGCGACCGTCTGCGGCGATGGCTCGGTCTGGACCACTCCTTCGGCGACGCCCCGAGCGTAGTTGCCGAGGTCGGACTCCTCTTCCACCTCGCCGAACAGCTTGGTCGGCACGCCACCCGTCATGAACGCGCGTTGCGCCTTGCGGCCCGCGTTCGCGTCCGGCGCGGCCACGGCGGCCATGGCGCAGGCGACCACGCAGGCGGTCAGGCCGAAGCGGAAGCGGTGCGGTCTGGCAAGCGGCGGGCTCACGGCTTTCCTTGCTCCTCAGGCTTGGAACGATCGACGAGGATGGAAGGTGCGCCGGGGAGTTGCGTGGGTCAAGGCGGAAGCAGGGAGCCGATACGCTTCACGGACTCGGTCAGGCCCTGCTGCGCCAGCACCGACAGCAATTCGTGGAGGCTCGTCGGAGGGTTCCGCAACCCCGCCGCCTGCGTCTCCGCCCCGCGCAAGACCGCCGGGGCGTCGCGGTCGAGCAGGTCCAGCACAAACCGATCCGGGTGCATCGCGGCGACACCGAAAGGTCGAAGCGTTTGCACAGGGAAGTCCTTGAGATTGAACGTCACGATCGTGCTGGCCCGGGCTGCGATGGCGGCAGCGAGCACATGCCGATCGTTCGGATCCGGCAACGACAGGCCGGCGATCCGTCCGCGGTACCCGGTCACCCGGCCGGAAGGGAACGCAGCGTTCATCAGGTCTTGCGTGCGTCGCAGCCGCCCAGCGTCCAGATCAGGCCGGTCTTTCAGCAGGTTGTCGACGAATTCTCGCAAGATGTCGTCCGACCAGCGCGGGTCGAACAGATGCTCCGAGGCAAGCCGCAACAGGAGATCCCGCAGCGGAGCCGGATACAGCACGCAGGCATCGAGCACGGCCGACGGCGTCATCTGTCCTAGCCCGGATAGCCAAGTCGCAGGCGCTGCGCCTCGTTCGCGAGGTCATCCAACAGCGCGCTGCGCCTCGATTCTTCGGCGCGCCGATACGCCATCACGTCTTCCAGGCGCACGCGCCGCCGCGAACCCACCTTCCGGCACGGGATCCGGCCCTCGTCCAATAACTTGACGAAGAACGGCCGCGACACCCCGAGCAACTCTGCCGCCTCTTGCGTCGTCAGTTCAGCCATCGTGGGCACGACGGAAACTGAATCACCTCGGCTCAGGTGATCCAGAGCCTGAACCATGACGGTGACCAGCTCCGCAGGAAGACGAAGGTCCTGAGCCACAGCCCCGTCCGGTTGAATGACGACGCGCAGCCCCGTACCTGCCAGCGCGGCGGCGTCGAGCGCGCGTCGGGCGGACTGAAACTGCCCGCGCACGTGGGCGCCTCGGGGGCCGTTCGCAGCCCCTGCGGTCGATGAAGTCATGACGGTCTCCAGGTCGCGGGGCGGAACCAGCCGACGCACCGACTCACCGTAACCATTCTTCGAAAGGAACGCAACGAACGAAATAAACGAAACGCAGCTGTGCAGTTGGTGGGAGAGGAGGCACCGGGCCGCGAGTTCCAGGGGTCAGTTGACCGCCGCCCGCAAGCTCTCCGAATCATCCGGCCGCTTCATGAACGGCCCGAACGTCCCGGGCATCGCAGGCGAGCGCCCCAGCTGATCGCGCTCGATCTCGCCCCACTCCGGGTACAGCCACGCATAGGTCTGGGCAGAGGCCGTGACCTGCATCACGTAAGTGCGCGTGATCGGGTAGGGAATCGACTCGACAAAGGCGTCGGTCGGCAAGTGGCGCCACTTCTTGACCCACCCCGCGGCGGCATACGGTCCGGCGTTGTAGGCCGCGGCGACGATCACGTGGTTGCTGCGGTAGAAGCTGAGCAATTGCGAGAGGAACAGCGCGCCGATCTGCAGGTTGTAGCCCGGCCGCGACAGAGCGCCGGCGCCGAGCGATGGGATGCCGTACAGCTCAGCGATGCCGCGCGCGGACGTCGGCATCAGCTGCACCAGACCACGGGCGCCCACGGGCGACAGGGCGGTCGGCGAGAAGCCGCTCTCGTGGCGCATGATCGCGTACAGCAACGACTTGCTGATACCGGCTTGGGCCACCGCCGTCTGGGCCTCGTCGCCGAACGGCACCGGGAACGACTGACGCCAGACGCCCGCGGTGGCCTCGTCGGG
>JBMOIG010000279.1:0-3206 GCA_049317445.1 Myxococcota bacterium
CCCCCCGACCCCGTCGCCGAAACCGGCTGCTCCCCCGCTTTGACCCCCAGCCTTGGGACCGCCAGGACCAGACTTGGAACGACCGCTTGTTCGTCAAGGACCGCGTCCGCGCGATCCTGCACATTCCCCTGAACTTCGGGGGCGTGATGACGCGCAACATGACCCGCATCGAGGCCGCGGGCGTCAAGGCCGACGGCCTGGTGCTCAGCGACGAGAACTCGCTGTGGGGCTCGGACGTCTACATCGGCGTGGACAAGGACTTGCCGGGCGCGGACATGCAGCGTCTGTCGGGCACCTTCCTCAGCCGCGTCTTCGAGGGGCCGTACAGCCAGATCGGCCGCTGGATGGGCGAGATGCAGGCCTACGTGAAGGAACGCGGCGTCACGCCCAAGAAGTACTGGTTTTACTACACGACCTGTCCCAAGTGCGCGAAAGCGTACGGCAAGAACTACGTGGTGATCCTCGCCCAGGTCTAGCCATCCCTGCGATTTCCCTTCGTGGGATCGGAGCCTTCCATGCGCACCCTCGCCTTGACCGTCGCCGCCCTGTGCCTGTCTGTCTCGCCCGCCTTCGCCGACGTCGCCCCGCCCAACACCTACGGCTGCCAGGGCAAGGCCGCGGGCGACGTGTGCAAGGACGACATGGGCAAGGACGCCACCTGCAAGGCCGACATCTGCACGGGCTTGGATTATGCCAACTGGGACCAGGACGTGCGCTCGAGCCCGCCCACCAAGACCTACGATTGCTTGAAGTGCGAGGGAGTTGCAGAGGCCGACACCACCGCAGGCACCGACACGACGACCGAGGGTACCGACGCGGTGATTGGCGCGGCCGACGTGGTCCAGACGGGCAGCAAGGTCGCGGTCGCCGAAGAGAGCAGTGGTTGCGTGGCGGGGCCGTCGGCTGCGCGCGTCTGGGCGCCTTGGGCGTTGCTGGCGGTCGTGACGGCGCTGGGCGTCGGGTTGTTGCGGCGCAAGCGGGCGTAGGTGGTTTGCGGGCCCTTCTCGCCTCTGTCCAGGTGTCGGTCATCCACGCCGTTCGCGACTGCCAACAGACACCGCGCGGTTGAACAGAGGCTCTCGTCCTAGTACGCCAACACAGAGGTTTCGATCAGTTGGATCGACAGGCATGGGTGGACCGGATTCGTGAGGCGACTCCATCGATTTCAGGGACAGGCTTCCATGCCTGTAGATCCTGCACATCGCACGGGGCGCGCCCCTCCCCATGCTCGAGGCCGCGTTCGCCGCATGGCGGCTGCCGCGGCATCGACATGGAGAGGGGCTGCCCGATTGCACGCGTTACCGCTGGATTCCGGCGCCGCGTTTGCATGACGGTCAGCCCCTCTCCATGGCTGCATCACGGGCCGGCCAAGCCGGCACGGGGCAGAGCATGGGGAGGGGCGGGTGCGGCAGCGCCGGGGAGGGGCGCGATCGGTGCCGGGCAGCGGTCGCCCACACCGTGCCGTCAACCGGTCAAGACCACTGTGACGAGGTAGTAGAATTCCTCGCCGCAATTGCCTGGGCGGCCACAGCCCGGGGGGCGCACGCCACTACCCGCAACCCCGCGCATCGGCTATACTCCCAGCGTCTGTCGCCCCCGCGCGACCGGGACGCCCGATGCAGGAATCGACCTCTACAGACTCTGCCGCCGCCCGCCGCCGCGCCACCTGGCAGGGTGGGGTTGCCCATGGCTTTGCCGAGGCCGCCGCCGCCGACCGGGCGTTCTGGCGCGCGGCGACCCCGTCAGAGCGGCTGGACGCGACGCTGCAGGCCGCCCTCGATTGGCTGGCGATGCGAGGCGAACATGCAGATGCCGCAGGACTTTGTCGATCTGTTGGCGGCGTTCGCCCAGGCCCAGGTGCGCTACCTCGTGGTCGGCGGGTACGCGGTCGGGGTGCATGACGTCCCCAGGTTTACCAAGGACATCGACCTGTTGATCGAACCGACGGCTGAAAACGTCGCGCGCTGTGCGCAGGCCCTTCAGGCATTCGGCGCGCCCGCTGGCGTCGTCCAGTCGATGTGCGACGCGGGACGCGACGACGTGGTGTGGTTGGGCCACGCGCCGCTGCGCATCGATCTGCTGCAGTGGATTCCGGGGGTCGCCTTCGCACAGGCATGGGAGCGCAAGACTCGCGTCGAGTGGTCCGGCACACCCGTGTGGGTCATCGGCCTCGACGACCTGATCGCAGCCAAGGTCGCCGCCGGACGCCCGCAGGACAAGGTCGATGCGCAGGCGCTGCGGAAGGTGGCGCGGCGGTCGAGCCGGAAGGACTGACGCGGCGGCGGTTTCCTGCATTTCACCGGTCTACCGCGCCCTAGCCCTCGCCATGCAGATACAAGAACGCCCGCTCGGGAGTCACCGGCAACTCGGGCAGCGCGCGGTCCTGCCGAACGCTGGGCAACGCGTGCAACACCGCGAAGTACGCCCCCAGGCCATGCACCTGCGTTCACCGCCGGCGCGGGGTGTAAGCTCCCTGCTCAACAGATCTTATGTTGTCCATAGACGCCAGGATGTGCGATGATTCGCCATCATGATGTCTCTTGACCTTCTCTCCGCCGAAGAACTCGCTCTCGAAGTCGCCCGCCGCGTTCGCGCGCTTCGCCTCGATCGCGCGTGGACGCAGGTCGAGGCCGCCGCGCGGTCCGGCATGACGCTCGCCAGTTACAAGCGGTTCGAGCGCACCGGCGAGATCGCGTTCAGGTCGCTCCTCAAGGTCGCCATCGCCTTGGACCAGGTAGACGCCCTGCAGCGGTGGTTCGCGCCGCCGCCGTTTGCTTCGCTGGATCAGGCGCTTGCCCAGCCCAAGGTTCGCAAGCGCGCGCCGCGACGGAGGTTGTCGTGAGCGTGGCCATGCAACTGCCATCGGGAACGGTGCTTCACGTCAAGCTGTGCTGGGCGCCGGGGGCCCGCTCGTACCCTGTTGGACGCCGATTCTCGAACCGCACTCGGGTAAGGGTGACGCGACTCGACCACTGGTTCTTGGGCCTCTGTGGCGTGGGTGCGGATTCTAGGATTGGACTGTGAAGCGTCATGACAGCAGCAAGAGATGGAGCGGGTGAATCGGCCCGGGCCATCGGTGCCCGTAACCGATCGCTCTTCACATCGGTCGCTCCTCACATCGATCGCGCCTCTCCCCGTCGCCTTTCGGCGACACCCCTCTCCATGCTCACCCGACGGCGGCGGCTCGCCGCCCGTCTGGGCGACAT
>JBMOIG010000280.1:0-3194 GCA_049317445.1 Myxococcota bacterium
AGCCCTTTGACCTTCAGCCGGAACACCTGGTCGGTCACCGTATGGCCGATGAAGTGCTGCAAGACGATGGCGAAGTCGTACTTGCCGCCCTTGAGCTTCTTGACCGCAGCCTTGACCGCGCGAGGGGCGCCCTCCGGAAGGTCCGGCCAGTCAAGCGAGGCGAACTCGAATCGCGCCTGCAAGGTCGGGATGCGCCCCTCCCGCCGGTCTCCTCCGAGGATCATTGCGCGCTTGCCCCGGGTGGCTGCCGTGCCCGGCCAGCTTTCCGGCAAAGGCGACTCAGGCTCGGCATCCGCAACTGCGCGAGTGACGGCTCGTCGAATGCGGTCGCGGTCGACCTTGCCGGCCACGTCGGCCAAGTGGCCGCTGAGTGGGCCGACCCAACGCACGTCGGAGTCCCGCACGCCGAGGGTCACGAGTTCGTCGACGATCCCCAACCAATGGGAGGGCGGTTGGTCAATGGTCGACGGGCGCAAGCGGCGGAAGGCGTCGTCGATCAGACTTTCGCGTGAGGGTTGAGCGGCCTGCAACGATGGCTCCGACCGCCCGGTTCGGGCATCGACGCTTGCCTCAGCGGCGAGGGCGTCTCCCAGCCAGGAACCGGTGATAGGTTCGTGACGGTGAGCCAGACCGTGCACATGACCGCTCACGCCCAGCGCGACGGCACGCGTCAGCATTCTCGCAAGCGCGGTCAACGAATTCATGGAAGCCGCCGAGTCGAGGTAGGCGAGTTGTTGGAGCATTCGCAGCCTGGCAGCGAGCCACGTCAGCGCCAAGTGCCGATCATCGTCATCGAGCGCCACCAACTCGACCCACTTCACTTTGGCGGGAAGGTCCCTGACTTGGTTGCGAAACAGTGCCTTGTCGAGGTCGCACTTGGGCGTCCGGCCCACAGACGAACGCAGCCGGTGCAGGGGGGTATCCGGTTCCTCCACAGACGCGGCGACGCAGTTGCCGTTCAGCCGGTCCTGCAGCAGGCGACGCGTGCATTCTTCCACTCTCGCGAGTGGCGGCGTTCCGTTTGGCGGGGGCGCTATCGTTGCAGGCGGCCGGAGCATTGGCGCGGTGACCAGCTGGTCCGTCGCGTCCGGCGGCGGGTCCACTGGAGCCTCCTCACCCTCGGTCGCTGCGGGCCCTTCATTGGCCGTGCTGGACCATGCGAGGACATGCAGGTCGGCACCGGGCCGGTCGCAAGCGTCACCCTCGGCAAGGGCGGCAAGTCCGATTCGCAGCGCGGCCTCGTGAACCGGTGCCCACCACTCAGCAGCACGTTCCGCAAATAGCCTGGCGAACTGAGGGTCTTCGCCGGCGCTGCGGACCTGTGCTTGCCACGAACGCCACGCCGCCTGCGCTTGCAGGAGAAGGGAATCAACGGTGCCGCCGTTGGTGCTTGGAATGGACGAGATCATGATGACGGCCCTCCTTGGAGACGAAAGCCGCCATCAGCTCTGCCACTGCGGCACGACGCGACCACACTCATAACGGCTTCGACCACGGCCTCCGGTGTCCCCGTGGCGTCGACACGAACCGCGCAGAGGTTCTCGTATCCGCGGACCACTCTGGCGCGAAACAGGTCGTCGGTCGCGAGTCGCAGTTCCTCGCCTGTGACGGCTTCGTGACGGTCGCCGTGTCGTTGGCGTCGCACGTCCTCAGGGACCTGCAGCAACACGATGAGGTCGGGCAGCGGCAATCCCGCAGGCACATCGCCAGGTTGCGCGACGGTGCCCCGCTCGGCCGCGCCGAAGGTCAGGGTGCTGGCGACCGAGCGGTCGAGCACCACCGGTTGGCCCACAGTGGCGCGAGCGAGGTCCATGGCGACGCGGTTGGCGCGCAGATACCACGCGCGTCGTTCCTCTGGCGGCAGGCGATCGGCGTCCGCACGCTCAACGGCCAACTCCCTGGGCGGATTGTGGATGATGCGCGCGCCCAGCCGCTCGGCCAGAAGTTGGACGGTCGTCGACTTGCCGCAGCCGTCCAGCCCTTCGATGGCGACGACGAACTCGCGCGCCGTCGCCCGCTCGTCGCCTCGCCAGTTGTATCGGCCGCCCCGCGCCTCGAACTTGTCAGCCCGCCAGCCTACTTGCGCCAGCGCGGCCTCGACGCCGACCGTCAGGATGGGCTGACTGACGGTGTAGCGTCCGAATTCGTTGTTGAAGAAGCGCCCCTGCGGGTCGACCATCACGTATGACCCGCGCATCGCGTCGTTGTCTTCGGGGACCAGTGGCAGACCCTCCGCTGCCAGGTGGGCGTTGCGCGCGACGAACGCCTGGTACTGGTCCGGAGTGATGAGCAGCGGTTCGACGCGACCGTTGTTCTCCCCTTCGACGCGCAGGACCTGGAAGGCCTTCCACCGCTCAGGCCGCATACGCCGGACGAGGGGCGACATGTCCTCTTGCCAGTTCAGGGCCGTGACGACCGTGTTCAGCTTGAGGTGAACCCCGCGGGCGCGGATCTCGTCGGCCAGCGCGATGCTGCGGCCAACGTGGGTGCCGTCGCCGCGGCCGAGCGCAGCCTGGACCGCCTCGCTGCCTGAGTCGACCGACAACCCGACCCAGCGCACGGCGTCGCCGGCCTCCTCGAGGACGCGGGACAGCTTGGCTCCGTTCGTGACGATGCATGTGGTCAAGCCGAGGCCGGCCGCGTGGCGAACCAGCTCGGTCAAGTCGGGATGGAGGGTCGGCTCGCCGCCGACGAAGGTCAGTTTCTCGGTGCCGGCTCCCGCGAGGAGATCGATGACGCGTCGGGCATCATCGGTTGGGAGCGCCCTTCGGGCCGCAGGGAATCCGGCGTAGCAGAACCTGCACTTCAGGTTGCACTTGGGCCAGAGGTGGAAGTTGACCGAGACCGGTTTGGGCTGTGTGGACATGTCGTGCTCCGGATTCGGGGGCTGTTGATTGCCCCTTCATCCCTTCCACGAACCAGCTCGGCGTTTTGTGACAGGGTCCTTTGCGAATTTCTGAAAGTGTCGTGAATCTAAAAAGTTGGGCAGTGCGCGGCTACTTCCGCTTCAACGGGTTGTACGCAACCCCGCGCTCCGTCCCGACCATGGTGCGCAGTTCCTTCATCGCCCGGCTGAGTCGCTGGCGCACGGCGTCAGGTGTGGGCAGGCCGCAATCAACCGCGATTCGGTCGTCGGGCCACGCATCGAGGTACTTTCTGGTCACGACGCACTGGTCGATCGGCCCGAGCTTGCA
>JBMOIG010000281.1:0-3177 GCA_049317445.1 Myxococcota bacterium
GCGGTCTTGGGCAGGCTGAGGTCGATCCCCTTGGCCTGCGCCTGAGCGGCGGGCGTGACCTGCGCCACCTGCAGCTGCGCGCCCAGGTCGTACCACGCCGACTTGCGGGTGGCGGCCATGAAGACGGGCTGCACGGCGACGGTCTTGCTGTTGTGCAGCACCGAGTCCTGGACCTGACCCGCAGTCGGCTCGACGGCCAAGGCGGGAGCAGCAGAAAGCGACGCAACAACGGCGCCGGCGATGACGGAACGAAGACGGAGGCTCAGGGTCGAGAGGGTGCGCTTCATGATGGAAATCTCCTTCAGAGAAAAGGCTTGGAAATGATGGATTTGGATTCGTCTGCGGGCCGCTTCGTCCTTCCACTCTGCGGCACGTGGATTACGACGCGGCAGTGGGACGGGCGATCTACGCGGGGCGAAAGAAAGTTCGCCCAACACATAGACGTGCTTGATTTCAGAATGTTACGCACCATCCCCGTGGCGCGGGGCTGATGGACGGTGATGCCGACCCCAAGGTCATCGGCCACCAAGACCGTCCAGGGGGGTTACGACGCCCTGCCCGCGCCCCACGCCCTTCCGAAAAAGAACTGAAACGGCACGTGAATGCGCCCGGCCCACGACCCCTCGGCGTGCAGGCCGTCGGGAAAGCTGAATGCCAGCAGGTCGCCGCCCAGCCGAAAGCCGCGATGCACCAACAGGTCGCGCATCGCATTGGTCGCATCGAAATTGTCGCGCGGCCAGCCGCTGTCCAAGTACAGGCGAACTGGCCGCTTGGGCTCGGTTGCAATGCGCTGAAACAGGTCGTCCTGATAGCCAAACGTGCTGCTGAGGCACCCGGCGTTGCCAAAGACCTCTGGGTACTGCCACGCCAGGAACAGCGACACCACGCCGCCCAGAGACGAGCCCATCACGACCGTGTCCTGCGGTCCCGGGCGGGTGCGAAACTGCGAGTCAATGTCGGGCTTGATGGTCTCGACCAGGAACGCACCGTACGACTCGTAGCCCGGCCGGGTGTAGTCGTGCATCCGGTCGGCCGGCGCCACGCCCACCACAATCGCCTTGCGCACCGCATTCATGCGGTCCAGCCGGTCCATGGTCTCGTCGACCTGCCACTCGTTGCCACCGAACGCCTCTTCGGGAAAGAACAGGTTCTGGCCGTCCTGCATGTACAGCACCGGATAGGTGCGCAGCGTGTTTTCGTCATACCCGGGGGGAAGATAGACGCGGGCCGTGTGCGACCGGCCGTCGTGGTCGAAGCGCAAGATGTCGGTCACGCGTCCCCGGTCCTCGACACGAAAGTAGGGCCACAGATCAGGGTCGGGCTCGTGCGCACTCAGGACGTAGTCGCTGCCCTTGCACCACAGCACCTGGCCGTCCACGTGCAGACAGGGCTTCATCGCCAGGAACATGTCGGGAAATTCGACATCGAACACGGCGCCTTCCGCAGACGACTCGCACGGTTCCACGTCGCGGTCCCAGTCCACCGCCGTGCGCAGGACCAGACGACCTTGGCCGACGGGGTAGTGGACGGCAACGCGCATGGCAGGGACTCCGTTCGGCGCTGTCTAGGGACCGATCAGAGCGTAGCCAGCGGCTTTCCACGCCATCATGCCGCCGGTCAGGTGCTCGATGTGCTTGTACCCCAAGGCGATCAACTCGTTGCCGGCATAGGTGCTCATGCCACCGCTCTTGCACGTCAGCACCGTGTGACGGTTCAGGTCTGGGCCGATGTAGGCGGCGATCGCGGCGACTTCCAGATACGAAATGCTGATGTCGGTCTTGGGGACCGTGCCCTCGTACGGCACGTGGACATCGATCATCGGGAAGTCCTTGGTCTCCAGCATGGTGTGCAGCTGCTGCGGCGACAGCTGACCCAGCGTGACCGGCGGCACGTCTGCCTGCACGTCGGGAGCCGGTGTGTCCGCCTCTGCGTCGGGTGCCGGCACGTCCGCCACGACGTCGGGCACAACCGTCTCGGCATCGGCATCGGACATGTCGTCCTCTGGAAAGATGCAGTCCGTCTGCGTCTGCACGTCGGTGGCACCCGCGTCCGGCACGGCGTCCAGCGGTGCTTCCACGTCGGTGGACTCCGTCACGTCAGCGGCAACGTCTTGCGGCTCAGGCATGTCGGCGGCGACGTCGAGAGGCTCGGGCGCGTCGGTCTCCAGCGCATCGGGCGTGTCGGAGGCAGCCGCGTCTACGGGAGTGGACACCGGGTCGGACTCGCAAGCAGCCAAAGCGAGGACCACGAACAGCAGAGCGAAGTTGCGCATGTGTGCCTTGAAGGGGGGAGGTTCCGCCGAATCGGGCGGCCAGCGAGACGCTCGCAGGATCCGGGGGGCGCCGTCAACCGCCGCGACAACGACGGTCGGCCCACCGACGCGCGATGGCCCAGCTGGGGCGGCCGCATCCCCTGAGGCCACGTGGGCCGGGGCGTCTCCTTGCGGTGGCCCTGTCCGTGTGGGACGCTGCCTGCGCAAGCGTTTTCTTCCGGGAGGCGGTCATGCGTGCGACTTCGTTGTCCTTTGGCGTGCTGATGCTGACCGTGGGCCTGCTGGCGGCGGCTCCGGCGTTTGCAGGCGCCTGCACCGGCAAGGTCAACGGCCTGTGGTGCGACGGCAACAATCTCGTGAATTGCCAAGGCGGCAACGTCGCTTCGTCCCAAAGCTGCCCGAACGGCTGCCAGTCCATGCCCGACGGCGTGCCCGACCAGTGCAAAGCGGCGGCCGGCTTCTGCTCCGGCAAGCAAAACGGCCTGTGGTGCGACGGCGACAAGCTGGTCAATTGCCAAGGCGGCGCGGTTGCTTCCAGCCAGACCTGCGCGAACGGCTGCCAGTCGATGCCGGTCGGAACCCCGGATGCGTGCAAGGCGGCTGCGGGTTTCTGCGGCGGCAAACAGAACGGCAAGTGGTGCGACGGCGACAAGCTGGTCAGTTGCCAAGGCGGCGCGGTCGCTTCCAGCCAGACCTGTGACAACGGCTGCGAGTCGATGCCCGTAGGCACCCCCGACCAGTGCAAGCCCGATACGACGCCCACCGGCCCCTGCTCCAGCAAGTCCGACGGCAAGTGGTGCGACGGCTCCAAGCTGCTGACGTGCAAGGGCTTCAACATCTCGTCCAGCCAGGACTGCGCGAACGGCTGCCAGTCGATGCCCGCCGGAACGTCGGACCAGTGCAAG
>JBMOIG010000282.1:0-3160 GCA_049317445.1 Myxococcota bacterium
AGCGAGATCGGTGAGGCGATGGAGGTGTGCGCACGCGGCGTGGCGGTTGAGCTGTGGCCCTCTCCCGGGGTGCGGCTCGAGCTCCTGAGCGACTACCCGGCGACGTGGACCGGCACGCACCTGCACGTCGAAGTCGGCGATCTGGTCAGCGCCCAGCATCTGGAACTGCTCGTCTCGGCGCGGCTTCCGTCGGGTCAGGTGGGGGACGAGGCTTCTGTGGAGGTGCGCGTGAGCGACCGCGAAGGGCCGCTTGCGTTGCCGGTGTGCCTGGCGGATTGGCAGATCGCAGACCACGCGGCGAACGACCGTCAGCCGCGCGATTTCGAGGTGCTGCGCGGGGTTGCGAAGGTCATCGCGGCACGAGCATTGTTGGGGGTGTTGGAACACAACCGCCGGGGAGCGTTCCATGACGTGCACGCGCGGCTGGACGAGGCGATCCGGCAGCTGCGGGTGTTGGGCGCGAACGATCCCGAGATCGCCATCGAGATCCAACAGTTGGAGCGCCATCGCCTCAATCTCAGCCGCCATGTGGAGGAGTCGTCGTTGAAGATGCACCACATGCAGGGCACGTCGATGTCGCGCAGCAAGTCGGTCGACGGAACCTCGATGCGCCGCCCCAAGGACGTGAACTGACCGACCCGCAACCAGCACCGGCCGATTGCCGGAGGGAGAATGCTCATGTTCGAGAAAACCAGGGACCCCGACAGCGGCCTGACGCTGGAGGAGCTTTCCAAGGCCGCAGGGACTACGCCGCGTACGGTGCGTTTCTACATCGTGAATGGGTTGTTGGCGCCTCCGATCGGCTCTGGTCCGGCCGCTCGCTATCCCGTCGGAAACGTGGCGCGGCTGCAGCTGGTGCGGGCGATGCAGGACGACGGGGTCCAGCTCGCGAAGATCGGCATCCTGCTGGAGACGGTCAGTGATGCGGAGGTGCAGAAGCGGCTCGACATGCTGACCGGGCCGAGCGCGAGGCAAGAGGAACTGCCGCTGTCGCGGTCGCCCTGGTCCTCCTCAGACAGCAGCGACCGCAGGGAGACGAGCTCGGGCGTGCGGCGTTCGCAGTGGGAACACTTCGTGCTCGAGCCGGGCGTCGAGCTGTTGGTGCGGCGTCCGTTGATGGTGTCGGCGAACCGCCGCGTGCAGAGGATTCTGGAGTACGCGCAGTCACTGCTGGCGACATCCGGCAACACGGAGGGAAACACGAAGTAGGTGCGGGAGTGCTCATCCAGATGCGCGGAGGGATCCGGCCCTTTGAAGCGCGGCCAACCGACCATGAGGCACGGTGGCAATGCCGGCAACGATGAGGGAGACAACATGGGATTTGATTTTGAAGACGCGCTCGACGCGGTGGTTGGCGAAGAATCCGGACCGTGCCTGGTGACCCTGGGGACGGCCCATCGCGAGAACGGTACCCGCTCGACCGGGTACAGCGACTCGAACGGCAGACTGCGCGCGACGGACAAAGGGACGAGCGTGCGCCTGGTTCGCTCGCTCGGCGTCATGTCGTCCGGCGCGAAGCTGACCCTGTCACACGCAGAGCTCGCCGCGCTTGCCAGCGCGGGTCGGGTCTGGGAGCAACAGCGCAACGACTGGGCGGAGTTCGCGCACGTGCCGGCGGGCTGCCCGGGGTTCGCGATGTCGTATCGCTTCGAGTACCGGCCGCCAGGTGCCAACAGCAAGTCGGTGGACATCGGGCGCCGTGGCGGGATGGGCCCTCCCCGTGGCGACACGTTCGTCGGGAAGCCGGAGGAGACGGTGGCCTTGGACGTGCCGGTCGAGGTGGCCGACGGCGTGCACGTGGTGGCCGAGCTCTGGCAGCGCGGCGAGCGCTACGGACCTGTCGAGGGTTCGCGGATCGGCGTGCAGTACCAGTTCGGCCCCGACCTGTTCCTTCAGGCCCGACGGTGCTCGGCACGTGCGTATCGGACCGACCGCAGCGACGTATTCCTTGAACGTGGAGACGAGGTGTTCTTGCGGTTGTTGGTGGGACGATTGGCGCGGGACTGAAGACGGCAGACTCGCCACCGGGTTACAGCCCAAACTTCGCCTTCAGCGTGGCTTCGATGAACGCCCGGTCCGTGCGCGATAGCGCGGACGCATAGGCGCGAATCTCGGCCAGGAATCCGCCCATGGACTCGCCGCCGTTGGCCGAGTTGCCCAGATTCAGCGCGAGGTTGCCGTTCGGAATCGCGTTGGGCTGCTCGGTCTTCTGCGGGGATGCGGGGTCGGCGTAAAGCGTGCTGCTCTTGCCGTCCTGCACCGCCGTGACGATCTGCCACTTCCCCGACACGAACGGCAGCGACGGCGCGTCGTTGTTGGCGCCGATGTGCCAGTTCAGGCTCGATGCGGCCTTCTCTGTCTTGCGCAGCGCGAAGGCCGCGTCCTGCCCCTGGCTGAACACGTTGCCCCACGCCTGCGGCTTGTCCAGCTCGATCACCGTGATCACGGTCAGTTGCGAGCTGGTCGGCACCGGCGCGGACTGCAAGCGCACGTTGCCACCGTCGAAGCGGATGGCCGGCTTGCCATTCGAGGTACCCTGCGCAAACCACGTCGGTCCCGCGTCCTGACCTGCGACGGCGTCGCGCCCCAAGCCGCTCTTGTCCTGCCACGTCTGCACGACACCAGCCGCGTCGTGGTCGATCGACTGGGCGTCGGTGGCGTCGTACCACACGAGATCGGGCTGGGGCACGTCGAAGCCCCACGCGATGCGCAGGTAGGTCGCGACACTGTCGCGTTCCTCGTCGGTCAGGGTCCGGTCGTACACCAGCACCTCGCCGACCACGCCCGCGCCGCCATCGGTGCCCAACGTCATCGCCTGATTGCCCGGGGTCACGGTGCCGGTGTCGGTCTTGCCACTGCTCAGGCTGTCGATCGCCATCAGGTCGAGGTTGCCCGCGCCCGCGCGCGCGGCGAGGACATAGCAGCTGTCGCCACTCAACGGGTGCGACGTGCCGCCACCCTTGCCGCCTGCCGTCCAGCCCACGCTGCCGTCAATCCCTCCCAAGATCCAGCCGCCTTGCGCCAGCAGCGCCCCGGGTCCGCCGCTGGCTTCGGTGCATGTCACGACAAACACACTGACGGCCGAGCCGAAGTCGAACGCGGCGCTTTGCAGGCCCGCCGCGGTCGTCAGTCGCACGCCGCGACGCCCGTGGATGCCGCT
>JBMOIG010000283.1:0-3157 GCA_049317445.1 Myxococcota bacterium
TACTCGGCGTGAAGTCGGACATCGAGGTCGTCATGGCTCTTCGTCGGCACGGCGTAGAGCGAGTCGACGACGACGACCGGGAACTCGAGCCCCTTGGACTGGTGCACCGTCAGGAACCCGACGCAGCCTGCCGGTGCGTAGTCGCTCGGATCCTCGAACTCCTCGATGCCGCCATCGAAGAGGAAGCGCAGGTACGTATTGCCGAGCCACGACAGGATCTTGGGCAGCCGGTCGGGCTTGAGCACATCGACGTGGTGCAGGTACTCGAACCGAGTCAGCAGCCCCGACAGGATCGCGAGGTTGCGCGCCGGTCGGCTGTCGAGCACGCTGCCCAGAGCCGGCTCGCCGAGGTACCCCGCGAACATCCGGAACTGCAGAAGTTGGTAGAAGAGTCCCGAGAAGGCATAGGGCGTCTCCTCGCCTGCCGCGTGAGCGCGGACCTTCTGCCGACACCACCGCAGCAGGTCCGCGTGCTCGGGATCCGCAAGCGCGTCCGCAAACTCGCCAACACACGCGTCGTACCACGCCCACACGGGCGGTGGCGGCGCGCCGACCGGCCATCCTTCCTGCAACGTCGGCTGCCACTGCGGAAACACCGAGATCAGCGCGCCGACCATCCGGCGCACTTCGGTGCGCTCGAAGAAGAGACCAGACCGCGGCGCATAGACCGGGATACCCGCGGCCTCGAGCGCTCGCGCCAAGCCGATGGCCTTGTCGTGCTTGACCGAACGGAACAGGAACGCGACCTGGTTCCAGTCGGTCAGCCGGCCGGTTGCTTGCAGATGATGAAGAAAGGCGATGACCTCGGCCTGCCACGCCTCGGTCTCCGGGACGCCGACGCGCAGCACTCCTGGGCCCGCCCACGTCTGGCCGCCCGAAGCGTCGATGTCCTTGCTGAAGCGGAACGAGCGCCCGCCCTTCTGCCAGTCGGTCCGCGCCATCCACTGCTGGAAGAACTCCACGACGTCGGGATGGGAACGGAAGTTGTCGCGCAGCACGACTCGGTTGCAGGTCCGGTCGGGCAGCAGCGAGGGGAACTCCAAGATGTTGCGGATGGTCGCACCGCGAAAGCGGTACAGGCCCTGGTCGTCGTCGCCGACTACGCACAGGTTGCCGTGCTTCCCAGCGAGCAACGCAAGGATCGCCTCCTGCACCGTATTGGTGTCCTGGTACTCGTCGACCATCAGGTAGCGGACACGCTCCTGAAGCGCCGCCAGGGCTTCCGGTCGGCTGTCGAGCAGGCGCCATGCCTCGACCTGGATGGTCGAGAAGTCGAGGCTGTTCTCCTCGACCAGCAAGGCCAGGTACCGCTCATAGAGGCGGCCGAGCGCGGCGACATCGGCGTGGTCCGACTGGCTGAGCGTGTCGGCGTCGAGCAGTTCCTCGCTGCACTGGTTGAACCGCCGCGCGAGCTTCTCGGCAATGTCCCAGCCCGACTGGAGCCCAGCGCCGATGACAGCCTCGATGCCCTCGACGGCCCGGAACTCGCGCATCCGCCGGAACAGGAGGTATTGCTGCTCGAACTGATCGAGGACGGTGTAGTTGCGCTTCAGCCGCGTGAACTCGCGGTGTTCATCGACCAGACGCAGGCAAAGCGAATGCAACGTGCCGATCAGCATCTCGTTGAGGTTTACTGCCACGCCAGCCGCGCCCAGCGCGGTCGACACACGGCTCACCAACTCGGCGGCAGCCTTGTCCGTGAACGTCGAGACGAGGATCTCCTCGGGTGCGACACCGCAATCCGTGACCAGGTGCACGATTCGCGCAACCAGGGTGTGCGTCTTGCCCGAACCCGGGCCGGCGATGATGAGGACCGGGCCCTCGGTCGCCGCCACTGCAGCCTGCTGCGCTGAGGTGAGGGTCGCGCCCCGCTGGTCGCTCATGGCGCGTCTCGCAACGTCTGTGGGTGGGTGATCGTCATGTGCCCGGTGGGGGCCAGCCTGGGGCCGGGTGCCGGGCATGCCACCCCACGTTCGCATGGTGTGTCAAGGAGTGGCCGCCCAATGATTGCGACAAAACAAGGGGAGATCGGTTACGAACAAGGGATACCATCGCAGGGTTGTGGCAAGCGTCAGCAAAGGCAAGCCTGCCCGCCATGGAAAGGCCCGATGCCGAAACGACTCTCCTTCACCGCGTCGGTCGCGCCATCGCCCAAGCCCGCCTGTCACGCGGCTGGACGCAGGACACGCTGGCCCATGCGCTCGGGATCAGCGTCAAGAACGCGCAGCGCCTCGAGAGCGGCCGCCACGACCTGCGCCTGACCACCCTTTTCCGCGCGGCAGCGGCGCTGGGCGTCGACCTTGCTCTCCTGCTCGCCCCGGACGACGACGCCGGCAGCCAGCGCGGGTCACGCGCCGACGGCCCGCTCGCCGGCCTGCAGGCCACCGGCTGGCAGGTCGTGCGCCGCAAGGTCGACCCCACCGAACCCCTTGTACCGGTGCTGGATCTGCGGCCCCAGGCCGGCAAGCCGCGCGCGCAAGCGTCGACCACCCGTGTGGGCTGGGCGCGGCCGCCAGAAGGACGCCACCAGCAAGGCGAGGGCCTGGTCCTTGCGCGGGTGCGCGGCGACTCGATGGCGCCGGAGATCCCGGACGGCACGTGGTGCCTGTTCCGCCAGCCGGCCCGCGAGTTGCAGGTGCGCAAGCGCGTCCTGCTTCGGGTCGCGGACGAGGATCCGGCCGCGCCCGGCGCCTTCGTCGTGAAGCGCATCGGCGCGATCGAGGCGGCGGACGACGGGTTGCGTCTGCGCCTCGACAGCTCCAATCCCGACCACGCCCCCACATGGCTCGACGTTCGCGAGGCCGACGCGTCGCCGGTGGTCGCCGAGCTCGTGGAGATGCTGGGCCCCCCCGGCCGCCGAATCCGCCGCTAGCTATCCGGCGACCGCACTGTCGCGGCCGTCCCTGATGTGTGCCGCCCCGCGGTCTCGACGCAGCGCCGCGGTACGGCTCGCGCAGCCTCACCGGCAACAAGATCGCGACCGCGTTGGCTCCACTTAGCCATCAGGTGTCGCAGGATCGCGGCGCCGATCCAAGTACAGGACCCGCAGGCGCGGGGTGATCGGGCACGCACCGGCCGTACGACCGAGCGTGCTGGTGCAGGATCACGTCCCACGCAAAGCCCCAGCAGGCGCTGCAGCGACGCCCGCCCTCGTGCG
>JBMOIG010000284.1:0-3155 GCA_049317445.1 Myxococcota bacterium
GCCGAAGCACTGGCGACCGGCCTTGCCGCTGCCATCCCGCGCTTGCACCGCATCGCCATCGGCGACCTGTCCAGCGGCTCAGCTAGCGGATGGAGCCCATGGCCCGCAAAGCCTTCTCCGCACTGAACGGCCACGACCGCATCCACACCCCGACGGCGTCGTGGATGTCGATCAGCTCAGCGACGACCGGCTCTCGTGGAAGGTGTGCAACGCCGGCTTCGAATGGACGGAGCCAGTGCTGCCCGAGGACCTGGTCCTGGTCAGCCTGGGCTACGCGTCGCAGCTCTACCTGCCGCAGGCGTTCGGTGGTGACGTGTTCGAGTGAGCCGGACGCGGGCCGCCGGTCTGACAGGATCCTCGGCTACAAGCGAGAATCCTTTCGACAACGAGCCTATCGAAGCGCTCACCGGTCGCGATCCCCCCCGCTACCCGACTCGCACGGACCGGGCCACCCAGGGTTAAAAACCCCGGGCTAGCCGGCTCATCCTATCTATCACACGGGAAGCCCACCTTCGTGGGCTCAGCGGCCAGGCAGCCCGCGAAGGCGGGCTTCTCGACGGATAGCCCACCATTTTCAATGGTGGGAGGATCGGCCAGGCCGGTCGCCCGCCTGCAGTCCACGTAAGCTATTGATCTGTTTGGACCACAACCATGAATCGATAGGGTGTCACCGCGCCGAGGTTCCGGTCTGACACGTCTCGCA
Source organism: Myxococcota bacterium (assembly GCA_049317445.1). Lineage (GTDB taxonomy): Bacteria > Myxococcota_A > UBA9042 > UBA9042 > UBA9042 > CAJBNH01. The sequence continues at coordinate 704 of JBMOIG010000284.1, forward strand.
GATCTTCCTGATGTTGCGCTGGCGGGGGCCGTACCGGGTCGACCCGTAGGCGGCGCTTCAGTATGGGCACTTGGGGTCGCTGTAGATGCAGGTGCCCGAGGCCGTGCAGCCGGCGAAGGCCTGCTTGCACTGCAGCGATGGGGTCGCCTGGCACATCGTCGACCAGACGCTGTCGCACGCCAGCTTGCCGCTGATCTCCTTGCAGAAGCCTGCGCAGCCGTTGGTCAATACGCAGTTCGAGCTCGCCTGGACCGAGTACACCATGCAGTACCCGGCGCTGCAGGAGTAGCCGCCGAGACAGTCGGGATTGGGCGCCAGCTTGCCCTCGCCGCAGGGCTCGCCGTCGCCTGCCGCGGCGTTCTTGCAGACACCGGCCACACAAGTATCGAGCGTACAGGCGTTTGCGTCGTCGCACGCCTTGTCGGTCTGACAACCGCCGAGCACGGGGGGCAGGCTCTGCAGGACCAGCGAGCCGACCTCCCACGACTGCAACGGGTAGATGTTCATGCCCAGGGCTGCACCGTACGGGTACGCCTCGTGATGCGCCCTCAGCCGAATCTGCACCGACGCGCTGGGCGGCGCTGCAAACGCAACGGTGGTCGTCACCGGCGACGCGGCGGGCGGAGCATATCCGGCCTTGGCTGCGGCGACCTCGCCCGTCGCGATGACCTTGCCTTCGCTGATGACTTCGACGAGGCACTTGCCGGTCGCGCCATCGGCATAGAAGTCGCCGGCCCAGTATTGCACCAGCGTGCGGCACAGCGAGCTCACGCTCAGTAGCATCGAACTGCCCGCGGGAACCGGGATGGCAACAGAAGTCGTCGACAAATCTGTGGTTCCAAACGACATCGTGCTGACTACCAGCGCACAGGTCACGAGGTTCGCCTGCCACTCGCCGGGTTCTCCGAGCGGCCACGTCTGTGGCGTCGTGCAGCCAAGCTTGTCCTGCCACACCGTCACCGCCGTCTTCTCGTACGCCACGCAGTCGCCCTGCCAGCAGACCTGGCCGGTGGCGCACACTGTCCCCGCCGCCAGAGGGACGTGGCTGCACGTGCCCGCATCGCAACCGTCTGTCGTGCAAGGGTTTGCGTCGTCACAGGCCAACGGCTTGCCTGCGCACTGCCCGGCCGTGCAGCTGTCGTCTTGCGTGCAGGCATTGCCGTCGGTGCAGGTGCTGCCCTCGTCGGCCAGGGCCACGGCGCAAGTGCCGTCCGACTCGCACACGGCCACCTGGCACAGCGCGGACGGCAACGGGCACTGGACCGCAGACTGACAACCGGTCGGCCCCGTGTCCGCTTCGTCACCGGAATCGGCGGCAGTTTCAGGGAGATCGTTGGGGTCTGCGTCGACGGTGGTCTCGGTGACCGCATCAATCGCGGTGTCACTGTCGGCTTCCGCCACAGTCTCGATGTCAGTGGCGGTGTCCATTACGGTATCAATTACGGTGTCCGTGAGGATATCGGTGTCCGCGATAGTCTCGGTGTCTGCGAGCGTGACGGTGTCTGCGCCGGTGTCAGCGACCGCTGCGGAGTCGGCTTCCTCGGCGATTTGCGAGTCGAGGTCCGATGTTCCGTCCTGGCTTACCGACGCGCTTTCCACCGCATCGCACGCGCAACCCAAGACGACCACCAACAGGGCGGACAGACATCTCTTCATCATGGTGCGGTTCCCCCCCCCCCGGGGTAGCAGCCTGCGGACTTCGGGCTCGAGCTGCAGCGTACTTCGAATACCGCAGGTCGGGCAACGAATCGGGCCGCGCTACTTGCCGCAGGGGTCGCCCGCGACGACGCCACCCCCGTCGACGGGCATCCCGCCGATGGCCCGGCCTCGCAGCTCTGCGTTGATGAAGTCGGTGCGCCGGTTGGCGGCACGACCTTCGGGGGTGCTGTTGTCGGCCACCGGCTTGTTGTCGCCAAAGCCAACGGGAAGCAGGCGCTTGCAGTCCACGCCCTTGCCGACCAGCCACTTGGCCACGGCGAGCGCCCGCGCTTCGGTCAGCTTCTGGGCCGCTGGGTCCGTAGTGCGGTCGGAGTGGTTCTCGACCCGCAACAGCGAGATGTAGCTCTTTTCGGCGAGGTAGGCGGCCACATGCTCAAGCACGCCGGCACTTTCTTTCGCGATCTCGTCCGAGCCGGTCTTGAAAACCACCTGACCGGGCACCTTGAGGCGGTTGCCTTCAAGCTCGAAGGTCCTTGCCGCAGTTTGCGCCAGTGCGATCGAGGCGATCAGCAGGGCGGCCAGAGACGCAGTAGACAGGGCAAGACGGACGTTCATGGGCTTCTCCCGACCGCGCGGACTGGGTGCGCGAGCGAGCCGAGGATGCCGGAACCGCGGGGGGGTTGGGAAGAGGTATTCGTTTGCAGCTAGCGAATGGAACCCATGGCCCGCAACACCTTCTCCGCGCTGAACGGCCACGACCGCATCCACACCCCCACCGCGTCATGGATGGCCG
>JBMOIG010000285.1:0-3148 GCA_049317445.1 Myxococcota bacterium
TCCAGAGGCGCGGCACTGACGCAGACCTCGAGCAGCATGTCGTGCGCAAGGTCGACCGCTTCGTCGCCGGCGCCGCGCGCCCGCAAGATGCGGCAGGCTTCATCGACCGGACAGTCGCTTGGCTGCCAGGGGCAGGTGCCGGTGGAGCACTGGGCAAGGGTGCCGAGGCAGGCTGCGGCTGCGACCGCATTGAGGACGAGGCCAGATTCCTTCTTGCTCTCGTAGTACTTGTACCCGCCAGCCCCGACTGCCCCGAGGACGAAGACAACAGCCAGACGGCCGGCGCCTCCCTTCTTGGATTGCTTCGCCATCCTGCCACCATCCTAGATAGGAAACCGACAATCGGGGCAGCCACTTGAGGCTGAACCCACAGTTCCGGCGACCGTACGCCGATGGGGTGCGGCGCACAAGCGTCTCCGGGCCATCGGTGAATCCGCGTCGGCGCGCGGCACCGGCAAGAGTTTTGGCAAGCCGGCCGGGTGCTTGGAAAGCGCCTACAGACCCTACGCGCCGCCGGTCAAGACACCCCGCAGCCGCTCAAAGGCCCGCACCCGCTGCTTGCGGACCATGCCATCGGACGGCAGATCGCATTCCAAACGGGTCAGGAGGTCTGACTGGTCCCGCATCCAGGCCCGAACCACGCACTGATCCCGCTCACTCAGTCGACAGATGGCCGCCGCCAAGGCCTCCTCGTCCAGTTCGCCATCTGAACGTGCCGGCGCCGGCGGAACTGGCTCCTGCCACGCGTCGAGGGGGCATCGCCGCTGATTCCATCCCCGGTATTTCAGGTCAGAGCGCCGCCAATTGACGCGCTTGTAGTAGACCTGCCGCCACATCTCGACAGACTCGAACAGGCCCGCCTTCAAGCAGACCTCGATCAGTGTCGCGTGAGCGACATCCTCAGCATCGGCTTGTTGCAAGGTGCGGATGAGAAACGACTTCGCGACATCAACCGGACACGGCTTGATGCCGCAGTCGGCGCCCAGCGCGTCGAAACACCGCGCAGTATCGTCGTTGCCGGGCGGCGGCAATGGGTCTGGAACGGGCGCGGGCAGAGTTGGCGGCGCAGCCGCATCTGCTGGCGCCAGCTCATCATTCAGCACCGTGTCGGGATACAAGGATTCCTGCATTAGAGTCAGGGCAAAGGTCGGCAACGGATCCCCGTGGCCGAAGCGCTCGGTCGACTCGGCGTGCTCCACACTTGGCTTCGCAGCGAGTTCGGATGCGATTGCCGGAACGACGACCCACTCGACAGCTGCACCACCAAGGGACGCGACGACCGAGGCGCCGGCGACGACCCCAGCAGTCAAGGCGGAACGGCGGCCGAAGCGCCAGAGCAACGCGACGGTTGCTGTCAGCAGCCTGGCCAGGAGCGGCAGGCTGCCCAGCACGCCAGTGGTCAGCGCAAGCGTCGCTGCCACGGCGTAACCTCTGTCGTGGTCCGGCCGGTCGAGGACGGTCTGCCACAGCCAAGTCACACCAAACGAAATCCATGCGACGCTGAGGGGCAGCCACGCCAGACCGAATGACACGGGAGCACGGACCTCGCCCTTCTTGCCGGCGACCCACGCCGCAAGGGCAAGGACCCAGCACGCCGCGGCCAAGCTCAGCCCCAGCCAGAAGCCCTTGTCGAAGCCTGCGTGGTTTAGCGCCTGAGCCTTGACGAGACCCCTCCCCGCAACGGTAAACGCCACTTGACTCAGGCAGGCCCAAGCGACCACCGCAAGCGGCAGCAGCCAAGTGACCGTGAAGAGGAACAGCCCGGCGACGACCAACCAGCCCCCACTGCCGGCAGGCGTGGCTGGAACCGGCGGGCCGTTGTTGTTGGCGACCGGCGCGGCCGAACTCGGCGCTGAGAGCGAGATACCCGAGGGAGCGGATGGCCGAGTCATCGTTTGGCGCTCCTCGGTCCCGGGACTTGAACGGACCTGGGTGTGAAAGCCGCTGAGCACGCAGTCGCGCTTCCTCGCCTCGCTTGGCGATTGGCTCGCAGCAGGTGGCGGAAGTCAGCCGCCGGTGCTCGACCTCTCCTGCTTCAACTACTCGTAGGTGTCGGTCTTCAGCTTCACGACCTCCCACCCGGCGGGCTTCTTCACGAACTTCAGTTCCCAGGCGTAGCCGTTGACGACCGACACTTTGTACGTGAACTTGCCGGCAGCGATTCCGCGAGCAGGGATCGGTTCGACCGCGTCCTCGGAGTACTCGTGCTTGCAGACGCGCATGACCTGAACCAAGCTGTCGCATCCACTGCGGGCCTTCGCCTTCCCGGTGCAATACGCAGTGATTGCCTGAAGGTATGGCTTCCATTCCGGGGTCCCGCAGTTGACGGCGACGGCTGGCCGGGACTCCGTGGCCGGCAATGTCTTCTTCATTGCGGCCCTCACCTTATCCATCAAGGGCGACATCCGGGTCCGACTGTAGGCTTCGACCGCAACTTTCTCCTCGTCGGTCAGTCGGGCAGAAAGGGCGTCGCCCTCGGCTTTCATCCGGTCCGCGCGCACCTTGAATCGGGCACCAATTTGCTTCACCTCCTCGTCTGACCGGGCCTTTTCGACCTGGCCGACCATGATGGTTAGGTCAGCCGTCATGCGGTCGATCAGCGCCTTCGACTGGCGCAAATCGGCCGGGGCGCATTCGGCCGGGGATGCGAAGCAGGCCAACAAGATCGAGATGCACAGCGCGGCAGCGATTCGAGGCATGGGGACTCCTTCAAGTTGGTGGGTAGGCTGGGGAAGTTGGGGCCGCTCGTCAATCGAGGCGTTGTCGACTTTCGTCGCCCCAGCGCCCGCCACAGCACCGTCAGTCGTGTCCGGGCGGGCTGTACCGCTTGGAGCTCTTCGTCTGACCGACTCCTCGTTCGCGTAGTCGCCGCCAATCCGGGGCAACTGGCTGAACGCAAAAGACCTTGCGCCGCCGCCCCCCCCCATCGTCCTCAAGACTGTCAGATCCTCACGCCCCGACGCGTCCATGCACCGGTGGCCCATCGCGGCTCAGAAGAACCTTCCAATCCCCCGGGCAAGCTTGCCGCCAGACCGCTTGCAGCGGCCACTGCAATCCCCAGAGTTCCACCCGCCCACAGGAGACTGCCCCATGCTAAAGATTGATCGCATCTCGCCCCCCGACCTTCGCACCTAGCGACAATTCTTGC
>JBMOIG010000286.1:0-3128 GCA_049317445.1 Myxococcota bacterium
CCATCGACTCGAAATTCCCGCTGGAGGACTGGCAGCGGCTGCTGGACGCCCAGGATCGCGCTGACCCGGTGGCACTGGAAGCTGCAGGCAAGGCTTTGGAATTGCGGGTGAAGGCGTGTGCCAAGGATGTGCATCTGAAGTATGTGCAGCCGCCGTGGACCACCGACTTCGGCATCGTGTTCCTGCCGGTCGAGGGGCTGTATGCCGAGATCAGCAGACGCCCCGCACTGCTGGAGCTGCTGCAGCGGGAGCACCGCGTGATCGTGGCGGGTCCGACGACGCTGGCCGCGCTGCTGAACAGCCTGCAGATGGGCTTTCGCACCCTGGCGATCCAGAAGCGGTCCAGCGAGGTGTGGAAGGTGCTGGGAGAGGTCAAGACCGAGTTCGGCAAGTTCGGCGATGTGCTGGACGGCGTGCGCAAGAAGCTGGACGAGGCGGCGCGCAAGATGGACGACGCCGCCACGCGCAACCGTGCGATTCAGCGACGGCTTCGGGAGGTGCAGGCGTTGCCGGTCGAGGGAGAATCGCAGGCGCGGGCTGTCGACGGGGAGGCGCTTGTGTTGCCCGCCGAGGGCGAGGTGTCGGGAGCGGACGGGTCTACATGACCGGCGAACCCGCCAAGCACCCTGCGGTGTTGCTCGGATCGGGCCGAGTGCGGTCACCGAAACGTTTCGAAAGAAATTGTCAATTTGTGAGCTAAGTCAGAGAAATCGGTGCTGGCTGTGAGGGCGAGCGGGATACTTGCCGAACGCCGATGACGCGTTTCGGGTGGGTTGACGATTCGGTCGATACGGCACAGGCTGGACCCGCAACGATACGTAGGTGGAGGGCATCGCGATGACGGGCGCGCTCGCGGAAGACCCTTGCGGTGGGGCGCTGGTTTCGTTTGCCCTCGACCGCCAGCACTACGCCATCCGACTCGACGATGTGCGACGGTCCATCCGCGTGTTGACAATTACGCCGCTGCCCGGTGCTCCAGAAATCGTCTTGGGAATCGTTAACTTGGGCGGTGAGGTGCTGCCAGTCATCGACCTTCGCACGCGGTTCGGCCATCCGCGACGAGACGTTTGTCTGTCGGACCACCTGCTCATCGCCATGGCTGGCACCCGGTGGGTCGCGCTTCGGGTGGACGAGACTCTGGGGGTGCTGGACATTCCGCGGAAAGAGGTCGTTTCGATCGATGCCCTTCTTCCGGGGCTGCGGCTGGTCGATGGCACAATTCGTTGTGAAGACGGATTGATCCTGATTCATGACCTGCGCCAACTGCTGTCGCTGGACGAGGGATCCGCAATCGACCATGCGTTGACGCAAGTCGCCGTGGGTACCGGCGCTATCGCGCAATAGACGACAATAGAGGGAGAAACTCGCATGAAGTGGTTCTCAAACCTCAAGACGCGGTCGAAGCTTTTGGTGGGTATCGGCGTGCTGTTGGTATTGTTCGGCGCCGTCATCGCCTTTGCCTTCGTGGGAATGACGTCGATCGAGGAGACGCAGCGCGGCCTGTTTGAGGAGAACTTCCATGCTTCGCTGGACCTGTTGGCCGTCCGCAGCCACCAGAATCACCAGCGCGCCGACATGCTCGACGCCCTACTGTCGACCGACAAGGCCACGCAGGCGCGCAACGCCCGACTGATCGAGGAGCGCACTGGGCAGATCAATGCGCTGCTGGCTGGGGTCGAGGGGGTGTTGAAGAAGCACAAGCACACGGCGGATTTGATCAGGCTGGCGTCCGTCAGAAAGACACTCAACGAGTACCGTGACGTGCGGAACGTCCAGTTGAAGATGCTGCAGGATGGGCGGGTCGAGGAGGCGCGGGCGCTGGGGACCGGGGCACAGGCCGTGCGGATGGACCAGGTCAACGCTGATCTGGTCGTTCTGATGGCCAACTCGGAAACGTGCGTGACCACGTCGATAGCCGCGGCTCAGCAGGCCATGGACGCGACCAGGTTCTGGCTTGTCATCATCGCGACCATCGCGTTGGCCTTCGGTTTGCTGTTGGTCTGGACGATGAACCGGTTGACTGCGTCGCCGTTGCAGTCGGTCACCCATGTGGCTCAACTTGTCGCAGCGGGAGACCTTTCGGTGCAAGTCCAGTCGACCGACCGGACCGACGAGGTCGGCGACCTGCTGCGCGCGTTCCGGATGATGGTCGAGAAGCTGCAACAGTTCGCTGCGGCGGCGGATCGGGTCGCTGCCGGCGACCTGACCGTTCGCATCGAGACTGCGTCGGGAGCAAGTGAGACCGACACGCTGCAACGGGCCCTGCGGGTCATGGTTGACAACCTGCGCGACACGAATCGCGAGCTGCGCGAGGGCTTCGGCGTGCTGGGGGCTTCGTCGTCCGAGATTCTCGCGACGGTCTCGCAAGTGGCCGCCGGCGCAACGGAAACGGCCGCTGCCGTGAACGAGACCTCGACGACCGCCGAAGAGGTCAAGCAGACCGCGCACCTGTCGAACCAGAAGGCCAGAGCGGTGCAGGACTCGGCGCAAAAGGCCGTGGCCGTTTCGGACGCGGGGCGTGAGGCCGTCAACGCAACGGTGGAAGGCATGCACCGCATCCGCGAGCAGATGGACTCGATCGCGGGCACCGTCGCGCGGCTGTCGGAACAGGGCCAGACGATTGGAGAAATTATCGCTACCGTCAGCGACTTGGCCGAGCAGTCGAACCTGTTGGCGGTGAACGCTGCCATCGAAGCGGCGCGGGCCGGCGAGGCGGGCAAGGGGTTTGCCGTGGTCGCTGCGGAGGTCAAGAGCCTTGCCCAGCAGTCGCGCCACGCCACCACGCAAGTCCGCACCATTCTGATGGATGTGCAGAAGGCCACCAGCGCCGCGGTGATGGCCACCGAGCAGGGCAGCAAGGCGGTTGCGGCGGGCGTGCAACAGGCCACGTACGCGGGCGAGTCCATCCAGGTCCTCAGCAGCACGGTCGGCGAGGCGGCGCAAAACGCCACCCAGATCGCTGCATCCAGCCAACAACAGTTGGTGGGCATGGACCAGATCGCCTCAGCCATCGCCAACATTCGCCAAGCGACCAACCAGAACCTGGCGGGAACCAAGCAACTCGAAGCGTCGGCGCAGAGCCTGCAGGAGTTGGGCGTCCGCTTGAAGGTGCTGGTCGAGCGGCAACG
>JBMOIG010000287.1:0-3121 GCA_049317445.1 Myxococcota bacterium
GGTCCAGATCACCGGCTTGCCGAGCCCCTGTGCGAACCCCGCCTCGTAGTACACCCGGGCACCTCCGGCGGGCGCATGTGCGTGGGACGTTGCGCGCTCAGGATAGCGCCGGTCATGTCGGCGACGACGAATGCGCTCCGCTTGATCTCGAGTTCGATCTCGTCGTCGATGCGGTTGTTGTGGTCCTTGCGGTCGATGCGAAGGGCAACGTACCCGGCCGCGCCAATGGCGGGCTTGATGGCCTCGTCGAATACGTCGTCCATGGACTTGTCGAACCACATGGCTACGGCGGCCTGGCTGCTGTCGACACCGCGAGCCAGAACGTCGAATCGGTCCCACCCGCCGGGAGTCAGCCAAGCAAAGCGCTTCGTCGGGTCTCCGATACCCGGCGAGTCCTTCGCCTGGCCCATGAGGTCCCGACGCTCGGCCATGCTCAGCAGACCGGCGAGGTCCTCTGCGTCGTACGCACCAAAGGTCCACGGCTCCCGCATGTCCATCTCCACATGGGTGTCGGGGCGCGGAGAGCGCGACCCGGCACGCAGCAGCACCCGATCTAGGCGCTCGTTCACCGTCCGCACGCGGGTCGAGAGAACCTCCGAAACCGACAACTCGGGAGCAGATGATGGTAGCTGGGCGTTCGCGTCGTGGATGCGGACGGCAAGCTCAGCGCAGATGTCGCGACGCTTCAGGTGCTGCCGTAGCCGCGGGTCGCCCAAGAAGAGCGCGGTAAACAGCCCGCCATCCAGGCGGTATCGGCCGCAACTGGGACAAGCGAACAAGCCCTTCCCGACGCCGTCGCTCGTGTGCTCCACCCCGTGCCTGCCGCAAAGCGTACAGAACTGCTTGTCTTCGTCTTTCATTTGCGTCTCTTCCGGCCGCCGGCAGCAGCACGGCAGCCACCTTGTCGTCCTCACGCCAGGAGCTTGTTGCCCCCGACGATCACGAGCTTCCCGTTGGCGCGCTGGTACTCGAACGTGTCGAACAGGAAGTTGGCTAGCGTCATCGCCGCGTTCACGACGAGGCGCGCGTGGTGCGCGCCGGGTCGATGGCTGCGGACGTGGGCGTCGCTCAGTGCGTTGCGCAGACCGGCCAGCCCCGAGACGACGCTCGACAGGCCGGTCAGCACCTGCTGTAGCGGCGTCCCAACACCCGTGCTCGCCGGGTCCAGGTGCAGAAGCCGCTGCACGCGCTTGTACTGCTTGATGAGATCGCCGTCGGTTGGCGGCGGGGTTGGATCGAGCCGAAGCTCCATCTCCCGAAGGACACCTTCGATGAGAGCGCGTGCATTGGTGATCGCGCCGTCGTAATCACCGCTGGCCAGCTTGGCGTTGCACTTCGTGACCTGCGACCGGATGAACTCGTGCGAGATCGGGTCCGCAGACGTGACCTCCGCCTGGAGCTTCACACCCGAAGCACCGAAGTGGCCGGACTCCAGATCATCCAACAGCGGGGCGAAGGCCCTGGCGATGTGGGCGCGCCGCTCTGCATATCGCTCGAACTCGGCCTTGATGTAAGCCCAGAACTCGTCGAGGGTCCGGCATCGTTGCAGGAAGTTCGGGAGCCTGCCCGCCAGGGCAGGTTCGGCGAGGAGTACCTTGCGAAGGCGCACGTACTCACCGTCGTCGGCATGTTCTCCGGTGGCCCGTGACGTCAGGCAGGCGTTGACGTGGAAGACGGCATCGGCCATTTCGTCCGTGTTCACAGGTCCCTCCTGGACGGCGTCCGGCCGCAGACTACAGCGTGGCCATGGACGCCGGTTCGTGGACGAGAGGTCCGCCGACGGCGCCGACGGTGGCATCGGCGTCACGGCCAAGTACCGGCTTGCCCATCGCCTGCTCCACTGCATCCAGAAGCGCTACTGCTCGCTGGCGCAAGAAGCCGCCGAAGTCGTCCGCGCGCAGCGGCTCCGGGTCAATGAAGTGGCTCTCGAGCACATCCTCGAGCTTGTCGGTGGTAATCGAGCCGCCGTTGACGATGCGGGCCAGGTACTTGCTCGGTGCATCCCCGCCCAGCTTTTGATTCGAGCGAGCGGTCAGCGGCGCCTTGTTCACGATGCTGTTCCACTGCGTTCGGGGTAGGTTGCCCATCTTCTCGCACCAGGCGCGCGGGAAGATGTGGTGGATGTCCACGTCGAGCTGGAAGCCTGTTACCAGGGCGATCTCGTCGCCGCTGATGAAGTCGCGGCTACCCTTCTTGACCATCAGCGCCATCATTCCCTTGTACGCAGCAGAGTTGCGCGTCTGCAGGCTGAGGAGACGCTGGGGCTGGAAGCTCGCGTCCGTGACCGACCGCGGGTCTCCGCCGTCCTTCAGGATCCAGTCGCAGAGATGCTCCATGTCCAGGGCGAAACGGGTCTCCGTAGTCCCGCCGTACAACTCCCCGAACACGCCGCACCAGAACCACTGTGCGAGCTTGTCGCGCACGGTCTGTTGGTCGAAGGCGGTACCGATCTGCGCGCAGACGGCGGCGAGCGGGATGAGCTGCGTGCGGTAGGGCACGTCATCAGCCCGGAAGACGTGCAACCGGTGAAGCAGCCGAGCCGCCTGGTACAACCCCTTCTCGTAGTCTCCGGCGCAGGCGGTGTAGTCCTCGAGCTCAAGCTTCAGGATGTCCTTGCGCTTGCATGACACCGCGGCTTTGATGTCTGCGGCGTGGCGGCGATAGCTGGCTAGCAGCGTGATACCTTGCAGGAACTCGGTCTCGCCGAAGCCCTTCAACACGGCATAGGCCTCGATTCTCGCCTGCCGGGCCTCCCAATCCTCGCGCAACCGGAAGTTGTCGCCCGCGAACGTTGCCGTCACGAGCTCGAAGACGGTGAGTGCCACCCCGCCGGTGTTCACCTTCTCGAAGACCTGACAGACGGCTTCCTTGGGGGTATCGCGCAGAAGCTCGATGACGGGCACCTTGAAGTAGACGAATCGCTGCTGAACCTCTTGCTCGAACAGAGTGATGAGGTCCATCTTCGCGCCTTCATTCCACCCGAAGTACTTCTGGTATCCCATCCGCCAAGCGGGCCATTGAGACACGTCCAGCAGGACCGAGACGGGTACCAGACCTGCCACGAACTCCTTCTCGCGAGTCGAAACGTCGAGATCGACTTGCCGCCCAAAGTCGCTGCGCA
>JBMOIG010000288.1:0-3116 GCA_049317445.1 Myxococcota bacterium
GGCCGCAGCATCTCGGCAATCGCCGCGCGCGCCCGTCGGTAGAAGCGGGACAGGGCATCGCGGATGTCCTTCTCGCGCCGCGCCTGAACCGTCAGATCCAGCCACAGCGGTACGATCACGCGGCCGCGGCGGATCTCGCGCTCCAGCGCCTCCGTGGTCGCGCGGATGTAGTCGTGCTGCCGAATGGCGGACAGGAACTGGGTGTGGACCTGGTCCATCACCTCGCGGGTCCACGTCTCCAGCAGGTCGATAAAGACGTCCTGTTTGGACCCGTAATGCCAGTAGAAGCTGCCCTTCGACGCCTGCGCGGCCAGGCAGATGTCGTCGACGGTGGTCTCGTGATAGCCGGTCAGGCGGAAGCAGCGGTAGGCGGCCCGTCGGATCTCTTCGCGGCGACGCTCGGGTCCATGACGTGGCGTGGCGGGCTTCGGCATGGGGGACACCCAGCAGACCGGTCGGTCTAGTGCCCGGTAGGGTCGTCCGGATCCGCCGGTGGGTCAAGCCCCGACGGACCCGGAGATCCTTGCGCGTTCGCTACTTGGCAGGTGCCGGCGCGCTCGCCTTCTCCACACACTTGGCAGCGGCGGCGGCGACGGACTTCTCAGCGTCGGCGCTAAACTTCTTGCACGCGGCGACCGACTTCGGGCCACCCAGTGCGCCAAGGGCCTGCAGCGCGTAGTCCTTGTCCGACGGTTTGCTGTCGGCGCCCTTCAGCACCGACTCGGCAGCCTTGCGCAGCGCGGCGTCGCCCTCCGGGTTGTCCTTGAAGCGGCCGCCGTAGGCCAGGGTGGAGAGCATGTTGGCATAGGTGGAGGTCACGCTGGGCTTGGCGGCGTTGGCGGCGTAGTAGGCGGTGGCGGCCTGGATGCCGTCCAGATCGGCGAAGCGACCCAGCGAGCGCAGGATGCCGGACGCCAGCGGGTTCGGGTCAGGGGCGGCCAGCAGCTCGACCAGCTTGGTCTGGGCCTTCAGGGCCTCAGGCGTGGCGGGCGTGACGGAGGCAATGGCCGCGATCGCACCCATTTGCGCGTCGAGGTTCGGCTCTGCGGTGATGAACAGCAGGCTCTCGATCATCTCCGGCTTGGCCTTCAGCACGCTGCCCAGGGCCGACATGCCCTCCTTGCGGACGTCGATGTCGTCGGTCGCGTCGGTCGCAACAGTCCGGATGGCCGACAGCGCATCGGGGACTTCCGCGGCAACCCAGCCAGCGTGACGGATCAGCTCGCCGCGGCCACGGGTCGTCTTGATCGTCTTGTCCTTGATGGCCGAGATCAGCGCCTTGCGCACGCCGCTGTCCTTCTTCCAGGCGTTGCCCAGCATGTTCGCCGTCTCATAGCCCAGGTACTCGTCTTCCTTGGGCATCTTGACCAGCGCACCGAGCAGGTCTTGCGAGACCTTCTCGTTGTCGGCGAACAGGTCGCCGCCCCGGTTGCCCTTGGCCCACGCGGCATACGCAGCGCACTTGCGCGCCTTGATGTCGGTGCCGTTGACGACCTGTTCGACCAGCGCGCCGTAGACCTGCTCAAACCGGGTCTTGTCCTTCTCGACGCCCTCGTACGCCGCGTTGACGGCCTCGATCAGCTTGTAGTTCGCCGGGCACTTCTCTTGCGCGTACAGGTCCGACAGGTCCTCGCACTTGGCAATGTCGACGAACAGCGGCGCGAATTCCGCCACCACCGGGTTGGCGGGCGCAGCAGGTGCAGCCTCGGGCGCCTTGGCGGCCGCCGCCGCGGCCGGTGCGCCAGGAGCCGCAGCGCCAGGCTCGGCAGTCTTGTTCTTCGAGCAGCCGGCAATCGCGACGGCCGCCCCAAAGGCCGCCACAGACATCCACATCCAGCGTTGATTGAGCATCGAGTTCCCCCCAAAGAGTCCGGCAAAATCGCCGGAGGCAAGGAGGCGAACCGTAGGGGGTCGGGCAACAAACGTCAAGCCGCGTAGGGGCTTGGGTTTGCATGGTGTGGGTTGCAGCGTGGGCGAATTCCGGTGTCGCTCGACAGCCAAGCCGTCACGTCAGTCCGAGCCATCGGTGATAGTCGGCAAGGATGTCAGACCGCTCAAGCAGCGCCGCAAACTCGGCGACGCGCGGATCCAGATAGGCGCGGTCGAGCGTGGCGCCGCGGCGTTGCAACAGGGCAGCGACGTCCGCTCGGTCGCGGTCGCGTTCAGAGACGATCTTGAGCAAAACGAGGTCTTCCGCCGTGCAGAAACGGACTGGACTGCCGGCCACCGTACGCAACACTGCGCGCTCGATGGCCTCTTCCTCGAAGGGCAGCGCGCCGAAGATCACGTCGATTCGCACACCCTCAGTCGATTCCAGCGGCAAGACGCGGGTGTCCCGGACGAACTCTGCGGGGCGGGCGACCAACGAACGGAATGCTGCAGCAAACGAGTCCAGCAACGCGGAACTGGGCACATCGCCGGCCCAAACGGTTACGTCGACATCCAGCGTCGCGCGCGGCACGCCCCAAATGGCGTTCGCCATGCCGCCGATGACCATGTAGGGAACGCCGCCCGCGTCCAGAAAGCGTGCGATGGCGACCAGCGCTGACTCCTGGGCATTCATCTTGTGCCTGCCGCCACACGCGCGAGATCGCGATGCAATCTCCGCACACCCAGCCGCAGCGGGTCTCGGTCCTCGGCGCGCGCCTCAAGGGGAAGCAGGTCGTAGATGGCCCCGAGATCTGCGAGCGTCGCCGATGCTGACCGTTCTGCGACGTAGTCCGCCTGCCACAAGTCAAACGCCGCCAGCCTTCGGGCGCGTCCGCGGATGTCTTCCGCCGTGGCTTTGCGTGCCTTTTCGTCCATCGTGCCCTCTCTGTGGCGGCTGAACCCGGCGCACCCGCCGGTGTCGCCGCTTCAGTCTAGCGCATGGACGCGCAAACAGGTAACGCCTTGGCCCGCCGCGAACCACTCAGCGGCCCCACCCGCGGCAACGGCGGGGCAAAGGGCCACGGGGGCGGCGAGGTCGGGGCACTACCGGCACGCAGCAGCTACGGCGTCATCCCCATCGGCGGCCTGCGGTTGTCGTTGTAGATGGCCAGACCACCGGGAACCAGCGCGCCCAGCTCCTTGCCCGCGGCGTCAATCTCGTGGTGCACGGCCTCGTAGGCGGCGTC
>JBMOIG010000289.1:0-3107 GCA_049317445.1 Myxococcota bacterium
CGACGCCCGCGTTGGCCGGCCTCACGAACAAGTGGCAACCCACCGGCGACTGGCTGCTCACCGTGGCCAACCCTGGCGCCGCGCAGCTCGAGCGTTTCGCAGTCAACACGGCCGGAACCTTCACCCGCAAGGTCTGCGCCTGGGTGCCGGTCGTGAACGACGTCGTGGCACCGGTCAACGGGATCTACACCGTCGCCGGTTCCCTCGTGGCCGGCAGCCCCCATCGATACACGGCACCGGCCTTCCCCGCCGCCGTTCCCGCCCCGACGTGTGTCGCCGCGACCGCAACGACGACCGGAGGGCGGGACACGGTCTATGCGTTTCGTGCCACGGCCACCCGCTCCTTCCGGTTCGCCGTCACCGGTGCCGGGTACAACACCGTCGTCAGCGTGCGATCAAGCTGCGATCCGGCCCGCTCGCGCGTCGTCGCCTGCAACGACACGGCGGCGAGCAACAACTCCACGACCGACGTCGCGCTGACCAGCGGTCAGGTGGTCTACGTGGTGGTGGACACGACGGCCCCCGCGGCCACCGGCAACTTCACACTCACCGTCTCGCCGATCTGACAGGCTCGCGGTCCATCACGGCCGGCTGAACTCAGGCCACCTTTCGCGCAACGACCTTCCAGACCGCGATGAGCACGCAGGCGCCGACCAGGGCCACGCCGAAGCTGGCCACCAGCCCGTTGTTGCCGCGCTCGTCAGCGAAGAGGAGGCGCGCCAGGAAGCCGCCGATGCTGGCACCGAGCACGCCGACGACTACGTTGGCCAGGATGCCTTGGCGCGCCTTTGTCCCCATGAGCATGCTGCCGATCCACCCGGCGAGGCCGCCAATTACGATGGGTGGAGATCGATCGGGTCGACGACATTCCCGCATCAGATCAACAACTTAGCATGAAAACAGGCTGTTGAGTAGGGCCTCCCTGTGCCACGTAACGACTTGCAAGAGAGCTACGTCACACCGAAAGGCCCGTCCATGAGCAGAGCACAGTTGGCCGTCGTTGAAAACCCGTTCGATGGCGCCGAGCGGGCGTTGGGGGCGCTGACCGAGCGCCTGCAGGGAGCGGAGGCGCGGGCGATGAGCCACGGTCAGGTCGAGGCGCTCATCCATGACGACGGCATGAAAATCCTGCGGCAGCTTCTGCAGGGGCACATCGACCTGCGCGGGCTGGGCGACGTTGGCCCAGTGGTGGTGGGGTCCGACGGCGTGGAGCGCCGGCACAGGGACGTGTCGACGCGGCGACTGGAGAGCGTCTTCGGCGAGGTGAGCGTGACGCGGCTCGGCTACAGGATGCCGGGTGTGGAGACGCTCTTCCCGCTGGATGCGGAGCTGAACCTCCCGCCAGAGCTGTACTCGCACGGGGTGCAGCGACGCACGGCGGTGCTGGTGGCGAAGACATCCTTCGACGAGGCCGTCTCCGACATCGCCGAGACGACGGGGGCGAGCGTTCCAAAGCGGCAGGCCGAGCAGCTTGCGGCGCGTGCCGCGGTGGACTTCGACGACTTCTACGCGGAGCGCGAGGGCGCAGCTCGGACCGGAGCCGCAACGACGAGCGACATCCTGGTGATGAGCGCCGACGGCAAGGGCGTGGTGATGCGCAAGGAGGACCTGCGGCCTGCGACCCGCAAGGCCGCGGAGACGCGGAAGCACAAGCTCGAGAAGCGCGTCTCCAAGGGCGAGAAGCGCAACGCCAAGCGGATGGCAACCGTCGCCGCCGTCTACACCGTCTCGGCGCACCAGCGGACGCCCGAGGACATCGTCCACGAGCTGAGAAGCACCGACGCCGAACCCCGACCGAAGCGCCCTCGTCCAGAGTACAAACGGGTCTGGGCGAGCCTGTCGAAGACCCCGGAGCAGGTCATCGACGAGGCCTTCCTGGAGGGCCTGCGGCGCGATCCCGAGCGAAAGAAGACCTGGGTGGGACTCGTCGATGGCAACAAGACCCAGATCAAGCTGCTGAAAGCCGGCGCCAAGCGGTACGCGCTCACGCTCGTGATCCTCCTCGATGTCATCCACGTCATCGAGTATCTCTGGCGAGCCGCCCGCGTGCTTCACGAGGAGACGAGCAAGGAGGCCGAGCAGTGGGTCAACGAGCGACTGCTGGCGATCCTCCGCGGGCAGAGCAGCGCCGTCGCGGCGGGCATGCGCCGCAGCGCCACGAACCGCGGCTTGGCCGAGGAGGCCCGCAAGCCGGTGGACACCTGCGCCAACTACCTCCTCAAGTATCGGCAGTACCTCCGGTACGACGTGGCCCTCGAGGCGGGATTCCCCATCGCGACCGGCATCATCGAGGGGGCGTGCCGCCACCTCGTCAAGGATCGCATGGACCTCACCGGGGCCCGCTGGAGCCTCACCGGCGCCGAAGCGGTCCTCCGGCTACGCTCGCTGCGCGCCAGCCATGACTTCGATGACTACTGGCCCTTCCACGAGGCGCGCGAACGCGAGAGTCAGCACGATGTCCGATACGACGGAGCCATCGTTCCGCCCCCGCTACCCGTGCCGCCGCGACGGCATGCACCGCCCGACCTGCGCGTCATCCACGGGGGCAAGTGATGCGTCGACTGAAAAGAGCCGCACCCAATCCAGTTTCGACGCGTGACCAGAGTCCTGACATCGGCCGGCCGTCGAGCGCGCGATCTCGCCGCGTCCGAGGCCGAACGGCAGATGCACGAGGCAATGGGCGACGCCCGTGACGACAATCCCGGCTTCGGTCGCCCAGACGTCGACGACCTGCTCGGCGAGCGTTCGGACGTCCTTGGGCTCGAGGCGCGGCGGCCGCTGAGAAACCGACTCCGAGACACGGTCCAGAGCCAGGCAGCGCGTTGGTTCGCGAGCATGGGGGACCCGACGCCACCGGCACGGCCTGACCGCTGACCCGCGGCTCAGCCCGGCGCACCCCCACCGCCGGTGCCCGCACCACCCCCCCCACCGGCGCGCGCGCCGCCGCGGCGACGCCGACGACGCTTGCGGGGGCGACCGTCGGCGCCGGGCACGCCGTCGCCCGTTTCATCGGGGCCGTCGTCGGGGCCGTCGTCCTCGAGGTCGGCGTCGTCCCCTTCGACGCCCGTGCGCTCGGCGGCGAGGCCGTCGTCGTCGCTCGGAGGGGG
>JBMOIG010000290.1:0-3095 GCA_049317445.1 Myxococcota bacterium
CGCCGATTCGTCGCCCTTGGCCTTGCAGGTGCCTTCTACCAGGCAGGTTTCGGCGTCGATGGCGTGTTCGCAGGTGCCGCTTTGGCAGGTGCCGGTGGTGCAAGCCAAGCCGTCGTCGGGGCAGGCCACGTCCGAGAGGTTGCCGTACACGCAGCCGCTGCCGTCCTGGGCGCCTTCGCCGTCTGGCTGGCAGGTGTCGGTCGTACACGCGTTGCCGTCGTCGCACTTGGCGGCCACCGGCGTGTGGGTGCAACCGGCGGCTGTGCAGGCGTCGTCGGTACAGCTGGCCTTGTCGTCGCAGCCGGCATCGCTGGGAGTGCCGGTGGCAGGGCAGGCCCCCTTGCCGTCGCAGAACTCCTTGGTGCAGGCGATGTTGTCGCCCTCGCAGGCCGTCTCATTCGACAGGGGCGCCTTGAAGCAGCCGAAGGTCAGGTCGCAGGCCGGCTCGCTGCAGCTTGATGCGGTGGCGGGGCAGAGCGAGGCGGTCGGCACGCCCACGCACTGTGCCGTTTCTGAGCACGCAAAGCGGATGCAGCCCTTCTGGGTGGGCTGGCACTCGGCGTCTGGCTCGCGCGGCGTCCAGGCCGTCATGGCGGAGGCGGGTGCGCAGATCAGACACGGATTGTCGGGGGCGAAGTCGCCCAGCGCGAAGCAGGTCGGCACGCCACCGACGACGATTCCGCAGGAATTCTCGGCAAGTCCGCCCGCGACGCACATGCCGCCGCTGGCGCAGTGGTCGGTGGTGCACGCCAGGCTGTCGAGGTCGCAAGTCGCGTTGTCCGGCAATGCAAGACTGTGGCAAGTGCCTGTTTCATCACAACTATCGGTGGTACAGTCGTTGCCGTCGTCGCATGACCCGGGGCAGGTGGCGGTGCCTGTAACCTCGCCGGGGACGTCGGCGGTGTCTTCGGTGTCGGCAGCGACCAGATCCTCGGCAGGGACGTCGGCCGTGATGTCAGGCACGACCGCGGGTGTGGACGGACCCTCGTTGGAGCCGGAGCAGGCGACCAGCGCCGCGCACGTCCAAACGACAAGCAGCAAGTGGGTGGCGGGTGTGCGGTAGCGGGTCATGCGTGCCTCCAGCGGTGCAAGAGGCATGCGGCAGCGCGGGCGTGGCTGTCAAGCGGGCGGGAATGCGGTTTGGACCCACTGGCATACTCATTCAGGGCGTCCGGGCAACCCAGGACAAGATCCGCCATAGCAAGGTCCGCCTTAGCGAGTTCGACCCAAGGCAGCACGTCGAGGTGATCACGCGGCTTCATGCAGCACTTGCCCTTCCGAGTCGGCCGCCGCCGCGACGGTTCCGGGTTGCGGGCTCAGGACTTGCCACTCTTCAGGCGTGAGGACGATGAGGTCGAAGCCGACGTCCAACCCGCGCAACGCCAGCCGCAATGCGACAGTTCTGGGTCCGTGGCCAGGAACCGCGGGCGTGATGATGACCAGACCGACGTCGCTGTCGGGGCGGGCCGTGCCCCGTGCGCGGGAACCGAACAGCACGATGCGCTGCACCCCCGGCACCACCAGCAGCGTGCGGCGAACCACCTCGCGAAGCAGGACGTCTTGGACCATCGGCGCGCCTCCTGAACCCAACGGAGGCTAGCCGCCGGGGCGACAGGTCGCAAGGCCGCACGGGGTTCACGGGAACGCCGTTGCAGGAAGAACACGAACCAGCGCCCCTCCCTGGCGCTGCCGCGCCTTCCCCTCCCCATTCCGTAGTATTTGCGAATCCTTCCATGATTCCGCTGGCGGAATGTGGAGGGGAAATCTCCCGACCCGGCGTCGCGCCGTAGCACCCGGCGTCGCAGCCAGAACGGTACGCGCGACCACCCAGCCGGCACTGGCCCAGTCTGAAGGCTGTCGATGGTGAACCGGGAGCCCCCTCCCTATTGCGCCAGCGAAATCGCCCAAGGCTACGAAAGATCGCGCAATGGGGAGGGGGTGGCGGCAGCCGGGGGAGGGGCGGCCACACAAGGCGGACAGACCAAGTCTCGGGCGGAGGCGTTACGGCTTGAACGTATAGACCGTGACGCTGCGAACACCGCCGATCTTCGCTTCAAGGGCCATCGACACGGTGCCTTCGACGCTCGTGACCGGCCTGCTGAGTCCGCGCCAGGCAAGCTGGCTGGGACCGCCATCGGTGTCGAACGCGAACAGGCCCGACAGCTCAGTCGGAACGCTTGGAACTCCGCCTGTGACCTTCGCAAACCGGACCGTCCCAACTTCGCCGGCGCCGGGCGAGTACAACCAGGTGACGAGTTGGGTTCCCGCAGCAATCGAGCCCACACGCGCCGTGCTGATGCCGGTCGCACAGCCGGAGCCTGAGCTCGCCTGCTTAGCCACAACCCCAACCGTCATGGCATTGGCCCCCTTCTTGACCCCAAGCAACACCTGATCCTCGCTACCGCGGCGAACCACCATGGCGACAGCGACGTCGCCAGAGCCGGAATCAACCGTCGCGTCCAGACTGCAAACGGCGGAGATGCCGTTGAAGTCCGAGCCGGTCGAGGCCGAGCCGTTGGTGCCGGCGAGCCAGGTCTGCGCGGTGTCTTCAGTGCCCTCGCTGTCAACCGGCACCGCCCACAACTGGCGGGTCTGGTTGCTGGTCTTCTCGGTGAGCGCCACCGAGTAGTAGCGCGCGTCCAGCTTGTTGGATTTGACTCCGGTATCGACCAAGACCGGGTGGATCTGGGAGAACGGGTTGGCCGACCCGAGTGACCCAAGTGCCGACGCCCCGTCAATCAGCCCGATCCTCGCGAGCAGGGCTGACGTCCACTTCGCAAGCGTCGTTCCCTCCGGCCGCACCGAAATCACGCCGCGCTTCGTCGGATCTGCCGCATCGACCCCAACTGCATCCAGCAACCCAAGCGCCTGAGTGACCACCAACGGTCCCAACGTGTCGTCGGCACTGCACTTCGTCCCCGCCACAGCCCCCCAGTTCCCGCCAGGCTGCACCACGCCGCCATCGAGCCTCCCAAGCCGCAGCACGCCGCCCTGACCTTGGCTCGTCAGGCACGCACCCGGGGCGTTGGGGGTGACATCCGCCTCAAGCCAGCTGACCCAAGCCCGCTCCTTGCTCAGCGGGTCGCTCACAACCG
>JBMOIG010000291.1:0-3083 GCA_049317445.1 Myxococcota bacterium
GTTCGGCCAACGCGTTCACGATGGATGCCAACGAGTCACCCCGGTTGCCGTGGTTTCCGATGCGATCCTCGGTTCCTCCGTAGACGCCGAAGTACAGGGCCTCGCCGATCTTCAGGACGCTTTCGAGCGCCGTCTTCGCACGCGCGGCGACGATGTCGGAGACGATCTCGATCTGCTTCGCGCGTTCCTGGTCCTCGAGGTCGGCGAGAACGACCAGTCTCAAGTGGTCAGGGGTCAGGTTCTTCGAATCCATGCGTCACTCCTTTTGACCGCGATGCGGTTCGTGCTTGCTGGTTCGCCGGTCGCTGCACCGACGAACCTATTGACGTTCGGGTTCGGGGCGTTGAGTCTCTCCGGGTGGCCCGGTGGTGCCTGTTGGAGATCTCGGGTACTACGCTCGACCCGGCCTGTAGTTGTACGAAGACGGAGGCGCGGTCGTCTGGGTACGCGGCGGTGGAGATTGGTGGAGGATCTGATGGCCCTCGTGTTTCGACGGAGCAAGATCGATGTGGCCCGCGGCGCCCCCGAAACCGTTGTCGAAACAAGCGACCTCGACTTTGGGCGGGAGGTAGCGTCAGACGAGTACGATGTCGTCGCCGACCTGACTGCGGGTAGAGGTACGGTGTGGTGCAGGGGCGAACAGGACAGCATCGAGCCAAAGAAGGCCGCGGCGCTCGTAGCCATCATCGAATCGAAGGGCACACTCGTATCGGCCAATCGTGCCCATCCGGCCAGCGACAGCGTGTCAGCCGCCAAGGAGGTCGCCAAAGCGAGGAAGCAGATTGATGTCGGAGATGTCGGTCGCTGGCACCTAATCAAGACGGTCAAGAGGAGCGCCCAGACCCGTGCACCCTCCTACAGGTTTGCCCCCGAATCCGACGCGACCTACTACCTGGCGCTACCAGGGCGACAAGTTCGGGTTGCGGTGCCGAAGAACTCGGAGGCACCCTACGTGGACCTTCAGCGGGACGACACGCTGTACTTGGACTTCTTCCAGTGCTACGGCGAGTACAACCCCCTCACCGACTCCATCTGGGTCGCGCACGATGTCACGTACCGCGGGCAAGGCGCCCTGCGGTTGCCCGCTCCGTGGTTGTACGTGGGCGAGATCTCATTCGAGATGGCCGCTCCGAACGACGCGGACGCAAGAGCCCTCAACGACCTAGCGACGGCGATGCCGCGAGATGGCTGCAAGCTGGAGCGGCTGGACAGCAAGAAATACCAGTTCTGCAAGTACCTTGCCCGTGGACTGCAGGACTACCTTGTCGCAAGAGCGGGGACCGACAGCCTCGACGGTCTGCAGTTCATTGGGAATATGAGGTGGTTCCCGATCGGCGACGGGATCCCCCACGATGACTGCATCGTCACATCCGTCGCGATTCGACGGACAGGTCTCCCCACGACGTAGAGGAACAGGAAGTAGCCCGACGACCTCGAAAGCCAGTGCGGTGCTGCGCCGTGGTGGACAGGTCCCTTGTGTTGCGGGCCGAGCTTCCTGGCGGGTGGCGACATGTGCTGCCTGAGGTGGGTGATGCTGACGTGTTCTCGACGGCCGCCGCTTCGCTGACGCTCGGCACCCGGCTTACCGGCACGACCGGCGCGATAGCAGGAACATCCGCGGGGCGGTGGGACCGTGAACTCCACCATTCTCCACCAGCGCCTTCCGCGCAGGCGACCGGAGCACCGGCTATGGTGGCTCGTGGTCCGGCACGTGGATGCCGGCACCTGCGACGGCACGCAACAGCATGGAAGTGCCGCCGTACGACGAGTTGGACGGGCCAGCCCGGCCTCTTGTCTCGCGCCATGCTCGATGACGCCATTCGCGATGCTGCGGGCGCGTCCTGGAGGACTTCATGAACAACAACGGACCCACCCGGTTGGGTGCGAGCGGCGACATCAGCTTCGATGCCTGGAACGAGCAACGAACGCTGAAGGAAGAGGAAGCGTCCACCTGCCGAATCAAGGACTTGGCCGCGTTCCGACTGGACGCGGACTATGCGGCGAGATCGCGAGTGCGGCGCGCGCGACGGCCGGTCGTGTTCACGAGCAAGGGCCTCAAGGACACTTGGTTCAGCATCCGGCCCGGCGAGTTCCAGGCCTCGGTCACGGTGGTGCAGGACGCTCAGGGACATCTTTGGTTTGTGTCGGAAGCCATGCGGGGCCCGCTGTCCGACCGGGTTGGCGTCGCCTACATCTGCGCAATCATCACGACGCAGGGCATCCCGGGGATCTGGGTCATTCCGCAGCGGTGGGCTGGCAAGGCACAGTCGAGCTGGAACAGCAGCGCCGTCGAGATCGCGCTGCAGCGGGTCGGCACGTGCATCCGCCTTCAGACCGTGGTGGAGCGCGGTATCTACGAGTGCGATGTCGTGCCTGTCGATGAGGTCCCGAACCCTGAGTGGCCGGATGCGACCTGGATCGAACAGATCGGCCAGGCCTTCGGGCACCGCGTCATCTTCACGGCGGACGACCGGGACGTCTTCGAGCAGGTGACCAGATGACCGCCCAGCACCGATTTGCCCACGTCGTGCTGGTGGACGCCCGTGTTCTCCGACCGCCAGGCGAGCGGCCGATACCGGTCGTCATGGCGATGCGTGACCTGACTACTGGCGCGCAGACCATCTTCACGGACGCGGACACTCCGGGCGCATGGAGCGCATACGTGGGCGACGACGTACTGTGGATCACCAACGACGCCGAGGCGCTGGGCGCCTACCTGCGTGGCCGTGATGCGCCGTGTCCTCGACACGTTCTCGACCTTGGCGTTGAGGCGCGTGCCGCATGGAACGGGCTGGCGCCGTCTGCACACGATGACACCGTCGTTGCGATGCTGAGGTTCGGCATCCAGCGGGCGCCCTTGCACGACCCTGTAGAGATCTGCGAGCTGTTGACCCGCCGACACTTGACCGCGAGTGAGGTGCGACGAGTAGCTGGACAGGCCCAGCTTCGACTCGACATCCAGGGTGAACTCCGGGAAGCGCTGCGAACCAACGGCATCTCTCTGCCCCACGCTCTTCTCCGTGGACGATACTTCATGGCGTTGGCTGAGATGGGCAGGCGCGGTCTGCCGGTCGATGTCGTCA
>JBMOIG010000292.1:0-3066 GCA_049317445.1 Myxococcota bacterium
GTAGGCCTCTTCGTCAAAGCCGTACCTTCGCGCTTGCTGCCTGAAGAATTCGAGGTCCGGTTCCTCCGAAAAGAACTGTCCGGTGAAGTAGTTGGCCACGTGTCGGCCCGCGACAAAGATGGGCGTGGCGTTGTCTACCAAGCCATGCAGACAGCGATAGGACACGGTCGGTCGAGCCTCGTGGACGTGGTCTCGCACGTACTTGTCACTTTCGATGCACTTCGCGAGACCGTCCGGATGGGTCCGGTGGAAGTTGGAGCAGACGTCTTGCCAGGCGGTCGCCGTCAGCACGTTGCCGTCGTTGTCAATGATGGCCGACGGGAACGGGTAGATCTCGTGAAGTCGATCCTGAAGTCGCTGGAACTGCTCGATGTCAACGACGTCCTGCAGCTTGAAGTTGTCTCTCATCCAAAAGCCCCCGTGCCGAACCGCCTTGACGCAGGCGCACTCCCGAGTCGGGACCCCAAGTCGTTACACTTCACGAATTGTGGCAGCAATTGTTCTTGTGTACGGCCGCGCCGCTAGTGGCGTCAATGGCTCGACCCTGCGGTTGCCCGCAGGTGAGGTACGTACGACCCTGCCCTGACCCAAACTGCACCAGATGTGGGCGACTCCGCGAGCAAGTCAGCGGGCGAGTGCGGACGGGAGAACCGGGGGGAGACCGGAACCCGCGGAAGGACGACGAGCCTGACCTGTCCTGACGCCGGCCCCCCTCTGGGGACCTGACGACAGGCTTGCAAGGATGCTATGCCTTGAGTTTCTTGGGATCAAGCCCGGGGCCGACTCCCGCTGACCGCCACTCCAAGCTTCTCTGCCAATCCCGAAGCCCGCTGCACCCGTGCCGCCGCCGCGCGTCGCACCGCCTGCGCAGTCGCCACCACCGTCACGTGCCGCTGCGCTCGCGTCAGCCCGGTGTACAGCAGCTCGCGCGTCAGGATGGCCGACGCCACCGACGGCAGCACCACCACCGCGTGGTCCACCTGCGAGCCCTGGCTTTTGTGGATCGTCATCGCGAAGTTGGTGTCATGCGCAGGCAGTCGAACCAGTGGCAGGCTGCGCACCGCACCGTCGCTGTCGGCAAAGAACGCCCGCAGCTCGCCGTCCCGCTCCGGGTCGTGCGCCACGATACCCAAGTCCCCGTTCATCAAGCCCATCGTGTAGTCGTTCTCACGCACCAGGATCGGCCGACCCGCGTACGGGGCTCGCGCTGCCGGTGTGCGCCCGCGACTGCCGCCTGCCGCTGGGGCTCGGTCCAGCAGGGCTTCTTCGACCCGCTGGTTCACGCCCTGCACGCCCAGCTCGCCCTGCCGGTGGGCACACAGCACGCACAGGCCCCGCAGCGCCGCCAGCGCCTCGGCCACGCGACCCGCCAGCGCCAGCTCACGCACCTGCCGGTAGTGGGCCACCACCGTCGCCAGAATCGCAGGCGGCAGGCGGTCTTCCTGCGGTTGCAGCCACGTGAGATCGGCCCGCGCGGGGGCGGTGCCGGCGCCGAACAGGTCCAGAATCCGGTCGGCCCGACGGCGCTCGACCGGCAGCGAGGCGTCGCCGCCCAGTTCGTCGTCCAGCGCACCCACCAGCGTGCGCGCCGCGGTGCCGATGCCACTGTCGCGGCCGAAGCGATAGAAGTGATCCAGATGCACCAAGCTGTCGCCCAGCCCCGAGAATGCCGCCGCCACTGGCACGGCACCGCCCACCAGACTGCCCAGCTGCGCGGCGAACCCGTCCGACAGGTGCAGGTCGCGGTCGTCGCCGCACAGGTCGGCCAACACCGCGCCGGCCTCGACCGACGCCAGCTGGTCGCGGTCGCCCAGCAGCACCAGCCGCGCGTGCGCGGGCACCGCCTCGACCAGCTTGGTCATCAGGGCAAAGTCGACCATCGACGCCTCGTCGACCACCACCACGTCATGCGGCAGCGGCACGCCTGCGTGATGCTTGAACTGCCACGGCGTGCGGCGCTGGAAGCCCAGCAGCTTGTGCAGCGTAAAGGCTTGCAGATCGGTCAGTTGCCGGCGCACTTGGGGCGTGGTGTCGAGCGTCTCCAGCTCCTCGACCAGCGACTCCCGCAGCCGGGTCGCCGCCTTGCCGGTCGGCGCCGCCAGCGCGATCCGCAGCGGCGGGCGGGTCGGGTCGAGGGTGCGCGCCTGCTCGTCCTGCTCCAGCAGCAGCGCCAGAATCTTCTTGACGGTCGAGGTCTTGCCCGTGCCCGGCCCGCCCGACACCACCGTCAGCCGCCGCAGCACCGCCATCGCCGCAGCCACCCGCTGACGATCCAGTCGGCCTGCGAGGTCGGGGTTGGCAGGGAACAGGCGGTGCAGGCCTTGACGCAGCAGGTCGGCGTCGATGCCCGGAATCTCCCCTTTTGTGCGGTGCAACAGAGCTTGCAGCAGGCGGTCCTGGTAGCGGGCATAGCGGCGCAGGTACAGGCGGTGGCCGTCGAGCACCAGCGGCCGCAGGGCAGCGTCGGGTTGCGGCGCAGCATCGTCAGCGACCTGAACCAGCGCGCTATGTTGCAACGCAACAAGCCAGCCCTGCAGCTCGGGCCAGACCAATGGCGTGGGGTCGCCCGGAGCCTCGGCCAGCTCGACGTCGTCGGCGTCGCGGTCAACGACGGGTCCGCGCACGATCTCGGTCAGGTCCGCGCAGATGTGCCCCCGCTGCGGCGCCCGACAGGCCAAGGCCGCGCCCAGCAGCACGCGCGGGTCGGTCTCGCCGCCGATGCGCGCAAGGGCGTGGGCGACCTGTGCGTCGAGCGGTCCCAAGGCGCCGGCCGCCTGAAAGTCTTGCAGCGCGAAGGTGGTTTCGCTCATGACGTCTCCGGGGGGTAGGGTCCTCGCGACCGGGGTTCGGCGGTGGCGACTTGGGCTGCCCGTCGCCAGATCGACCGATGCCGGCCCCTGCCGAGCGTCGACGCGTGAGTCTGCGCCGCCGGATCCCCTCGGTCAACCGCGCCAACCATTTGCAACCTATCAGTTTTCCGCCAGCGAACAGTTCCTGCCTGCGCGACGTCGTGGGGTCGCTCGCTGGTGCGGCCGGAGTTGTCCTGTCGGCCGATCAGATGCCTGT
>JBMOIG010000293.1:0-3029 GCA_049317445.1 Myxococcota bacterium
CCGGGTCTACTGGATCGCGAGCGTGGTCAGCATCACGTCGGAGTCCGGCGCCTTGCCGTCATGCTTGGCCTTGGCGTCCTGGAGCAGCAGCGTGGCGGGGGCGTCCTTCCACTGCACGGTGGCGGCGGCATCCTCGGCGACGGCCTTGTCGAGCGGGACCTCGGTGGGCGCGGGAACGTCCTTGATGTCGAGCGTCACGGCGCCGAGCGTGCCCTGGCCGGCATACCAATAGCCGTTGTAGCGCACGCCGTTCATGCTGCCGGTGTAGACCTGGCTCGCGATGTTCAACTTGCCCTGATTGAAGAAGATGCCCTTGACGCGGTGCTCGGCCAGCTCGTCCGGGCCCTTGCCGCTGTAGTGGAACGCCGAGTATTCGAGCGTGCCGTCGAACGCGACGCGCGCCACGAGACCGTCGCCCATCTGACCATCGAAATTGGGGGTGCCGATGCGACCGCCAACCCACAGCTTGCCTTCGTACACGCGCACGACCTGGACGTTGTTCTTGTCGCCCGAGTTGCCCGAGTAGGTCTTGGCCCACGCGAGCTGGCCGTCCGGGCTGAACTTCGCAAACCCGAGCGACGTGAGCGCGCCGCGAAAGTCGAGGCCGACATAGACGTTGCCGTCGGCGTCGACGTCGAGGCTGTTGAGGTTGCCGCCGGTGCCCAGGGGGATCTCCTTGGCCCAGTCGAGCGTCGGGTTGGTGGCCACGTCCTTGACGCGCATCAGCATGCCGGCCGAGCCGCCGAAGCCGCACAGGTAGGCGCCGCCCTGGCCGTCGGGGCGCACGACGTAGGCGCGGTCGGTGAAGCCGGTGTGGAGGTCGAAGCCCTTGGCGGCCTTGAGCGTGCCGTCGGCCTTGTCGAACGCGGAGACGATGACGACGCCGGCCTCGGCCGTGATGGTGCCGCCCGTCGTGCCGACTGCGAGGACTTCGCTGCCCGAGGCGTCGAGGCCGTAGAACTCGATGTTCTGGTTGGCCATCTTGATGGGGCCGAAGCCGAGCAGCTTGGACCAGGCGAGCGAGCCGTCGGGGGCCACGCGCGAGACCGCGCCGTAGAAGATGTTGTTCGAGGCGGTGCCGGACACGCCGCCCGAGAAGTAGGCGTTGCCCTCCGCGTCCAGGCCGAGCGAGCCCGAGCTGCCGCCCGTCTCGCCGTTCTGGCCCGGGTCGCGCGCGACGTCGGCGTAGCTGCCGTCGAAGACCTTGGCCCACTCGAGCTGGTGGTCGACGTTGAGCTTGGTGACCAGGATCGCCTTGTTGGTCGAGAAGTCGACGTTGGCAGTGACGTACTGGTTGCCGGTCGCGTCGACCGCGAGCGCGCCCGCGAGCTCGTCCGTCGTGGGCGCGCCGAGCACCTTCTCGCTCGTGACCGTGGTGCCCGCCGGCCAGGCCGACTCGGGGGCGCCGCGGCCGGTCAGCGCGATCTCGAGGGCGCCGCCGTCGGTGTCGATCTTGAGGATGGCCTTGCGCTCGGCGCCGAGGACGGGATAGAAACGCACGTAGAAATCAAGTGTTCCACCCGCAGCGAGCGAGCTGCCGTCGACTTCGAGCGGCAGCGCCTTGATGTCGTACTTCTGCAGCGACCACTCCTCGGACACGACGCCGTCGTTGAGCGACAGGGCCATCGACTTGATCGTCACGGCGGCGCCGGTGTTGTTGGTGAGGGTGAACGGCTCGCGCTGCTCGCTGAAGAGCGCAATCGAGTTGTTCGACGCGTTCATCGGGACGAACCAGGCGCCCACGACCGGCTTGGCGCTCGACACGAGCTCCAGGCCGCCGGCCGTCGTGCCGTCGTCGCTTCCCGCGGTGGTCTCGCAGCCCATGAACAGCAGGAACGCGGCGAGGACCGCGACTCTCATCCCCCAGACAGCCAAGCGCATGGACGTTCTCCCCTTCGGCGGGCTTTCCCCCGCAGTCGTATCGGCAATTCGCCAGTGCGGCGAGGTCCGCACCCTTGCAGTTGCCGTGCCGACGGTAGCCCGAAGTCGTCGGTTGTCAACTATTGCCAAGCTGTGGGGGGGCGACATGTGGAGGTGTCGTTGCAAGTCCTAGGCCGGACGGCACCGGACGGGCGTCGGGGGCCTGGGGGCGGCCCGAACCCGCGCGCGCTGCTCGTCCAGCCAGGCGAGCCACGCCCCGATGCCCTCGCCCGTCGTCGCCGCCACTTCGAGGAGGCGCGGCTCGGGCATCACCCGCGCCAGCGCGTCGCGGATGGCGGCCACCGACACGTCGGGCAGGTGCGGCAGCAGGTCGGTCTTGGTCAGCACGACGAGATCCGCATTCTTGAACATCACCGGGTATTTCAGCGGCTTGTCGACGCCCTCGGTCACCGACAGCACCACCACGTTGGCCTGCTGGCCCAGGTCGTAGAGGGCGGGACAGACCAGGTTGCCGACGTTTTCGATGAAGAAGAAGTCGCAGCGGCGCACGGCTTGCGAAAGGTCGGGGTCGCCGTCCAGACAGCGCTCGACCAGCGCGGCGTCGAGGTGGCAGGCCGTGCCGGTGGTGATCGGCGCCGAGGCAAGCCCCGCCCGCGCCAGGCGATCCGCGTCGTGCGTGGTCGCGAGGTCCCCGCTGACCGCGGCCAACCGGAACCGCCCGTTCAGGGCCCGCGCCGTGGCCTCGAGCAGGGCGGTCTTGCCCGAGCCGGGCGAGCCCATCAGGTTGAGCGCCGTCACCCGCGTGCGCCCGAAGCGATGGCGCAAGCGCATGGCGTCGCTGTCGTTTCCCGCGAGCAGCGAACCGTGGACGTCTACCCCGAGGATGCGGGTCTTCGCCGGATCGCCGCAGCCGCACACGTCACACATCGCTCACCTCCAACTTCAGGTGATCCAGGTAGATGCCGTCGCCTCGCCGCAGCGCCAGCGCCCCGCCGCAGGTCGGGCAGCGCAAGGGCTCGCCCGCGGCCCCGGCCAGGTCGCACGTCGCGCAATGCCACTCGGCCGGCTCGGCGGTCAGCTCCAGCTCGGCGCGCCCCCCGACGGCCGGCGGTTCGAGCGGGCGCCGAGGATGCGTCAGGTGGACGTCG
>JBMOIG010000294.1:0-3018 GCA_049317445.1 Myxococcota bacterium
AGTGCAGCGTGCCCTCGATCAACGCCGTGCCGGGAACTGCTGCCATCGCCGCGCCAGCCAGCAGTGCGGTCGCACTACAGAGAAGGGCCACCGTCAGAACTGTCTTGTGAAACCGCATGAGTAGCTCCTCTCGTCACTTGGGAATCCGAACATGGAGGGCTCAATCGCCTCTACGCTCTCTTCCTTGTCCGTTCCCGTTGGGCCAGTTTGGCACCTTCGAATCGCACTACAGCCGCTGTATCGTGCTTTCCCGGCGAAGACCCGCGTGTTGCAGCTCAGTTATTCGCGAGGTTGCCGGTTGCCGAGTCGAGGTCGTCGACGAACAGCAGGCCCGACGGCAGGCTCAGGCTGTTGTTGTAGAACGCCAGATAGTTGGTTCGGAAGCAGCCGGAGTCGGTGTGCGCGCCGGCGATCACGATGACCGTGCTGGTGCGATTCGCCGGGATGGAGAGCGTCACCGCATACGTCGAGCCGGAGCTGTGGTTGCCGGGAGACTGCCAGTTGTTCGCGCCGTTCAAGGACAAGCTCGCGTACTCGCTCCAGTCCGTGCGTCCGGTGGCGTAGAAGTACGGCGTCCAGGAGATGGCGCTGGCCGTCGTGTTCTTGATGCGCATCATTACGCCGGTGTGCCAAGAGTTGGTGCTCGAGTAGTTGCACCAAGTGTTCGCCACGACCATCGCGTTGAGCCCGACCCACATCTTCTTGTTGAAGAACGTGCGCATGATTTCCGCGTCGAAGTTCATCTGGTACGCGCGGCCGGAGCCGTCGCCCCACGTGCTGGGGTTCACGCCGCCGAACATCGCGGGGTTGTCGCCGCCGATCCATCCGTAGGACTGCTCGTAGGAGCTCCAGTAGTTGTAGCGGATGACCCGCGAGGCGCTCGCTTTCAGGGCGTCGGCGATCTTCGCGTCCAGCGCTGCATTGGTGATGGTGCCGTCGACGATGAGGTCACCCTTGATCTGAATCTTTTTGCTCGACAGGGTCTGCAGGTTCACCGACCACTTCACGACCTGACCGTCGGTCGTGTTGTTCAAGAACGCCGTGTCTACGACCTTCAAGCGCCACGTGCCCTTGGGGTTCTTGCCCACCCAGTACGTGAGGTCGCCCGAGATCGTGGTGGTGGGGTCGGGGTACGCAGTCTTGATGCCGTCGCCCTTCTTGCCGCCCTTGTTGTAGAGCACGTACTCCTGATTCGCCGCGTCATACAACCAAACCTGCACCGTCGAGATGTCCGAGTTCGTCAGCTCCAAGGACACCGTCAGCTTCTGCGCCAGACCCACGTCGCCGACCACGATCTCCGAGAAGCCGCCAATCGGGTTGTTGTCCGGAATCGGCAGCGCCGCCGCAGCTGCGAACACGTCGGTGAACTGGTTCCAGATCAGGCCGTTGGAGATCTCGTCGATGTTGTCGGCAGCGATCGTCGCCGCGGCGCTGGCCTGAGCGCATTCCAGAGAACCGTCCGCCTTGATGCCCACGACCACAAGGTTCGAGCCGCAAGACTTGCCAAGCTGCGCCATCGCCGGAATCTCCGCCAAGTCTGCGTACTTGCCCGTCGTTGCCACCTTCGCCAGACCCGCCGTCTTCGCGTACACCGTCAGGTCCGGAGCGCCCGTCAGGTCCGCGTAGGCACCCGTCGTCGCCACGTCTGCCAAGTTCGCGGCCTTCACGAACCCGGTCAGGTCCGGAGCGCCCGCCAAGTCCGCGTAGGCGCCCGACAGCGCCACCGTCGCCAGATCGCCCGCCTTCAGGTAATCCTTCAGCGCCGTGGCATCCAGTTGGCTCGCACCCACGCAGCCCGTGCACGACAGACCTTCCGCCACCGCAGCACGCAGCGCATACGCCACCGAGTGCAGGGGCTTGCGGGCCAACTCGGGGTCCTGGCCGATCTTCATGCCCAACCACGCGCCCGTCGCCAGATCGGCAGGCTTCAACGCCACGCCGCTTCCCAGCGCATAGCTGAACTGGCCTGCCGCAACCTTGACCGTGACCGGCCCCTCGAACCAGATCGGCGAACCGCCGACCTGGTCCTTGTAGATTGCGAACACCGTCGCGTAGTCGCCGTCCGCCGCCGCGCCGCCACCAGAGGAGTGCAGCGTGCCCTCGATCAACGCGGTCCCGGGCACCGCAGCTGTCGCCACGGTTGCCAAGAGAGCCACGGCACTACAGAGAAGGGCCACCATCACGATCAACTTGTGGAATCTCATGGGGATCTCCTGGATCACGAGAGGTCGGGGGTTAGACGAGCGCGCGCAACGAGGGCCACTTGGGTCGGCTACTGCTCCCAGCCGCCCTTCGCCGTGTCGAGGTCATCGACAAACTCAAGGCCGCTCGGCAGAACCAGGCTGTCATTGTAGAAGCCAAGCTGGAGAGCGCGGGTGTAGCCTGAGCTGTTCCACCAGTCCGGGCTCGCACCCACCATGAAGATGACGGTGCTGTTGCGGTTTGCAGGAATGGTGAGGCCCTGCCCGCGTGCGCAGTTGAAGTAGCAGTTGCCGGTGTCCGTCCAGATGTTTTCGCCGTTCAATGCGATGCTCGCCGCCTCGCCCCAGCCGCCGTAGCTCGAGTAGTAGTAATACGGCGTCCAAGCGATTGCGCTTGCCGTCTTGTTCTTGACGCGGAACAGGACGGAAACATGCTTGCCCTGAGTTGTGTCCGGGTACGAGCGAAACACCTCCGACCAAACCATCGCATTCGGACCGGCCCACGCCTTGTGGATGAAGAAGCTGGTCAGCACCGGCTTGCTGTTGGACATCTGGTATGCGTAGAAGTTGCTGTTGGACCAGTTGCTCGGATTCACGCCGGCAAAGAGGGCGGCGTTGTTCTGCATGGACCATGCACCTTGAGCCTGTTCGTAGTCAGGTCCCCACTGATTCCAGCGGAAGGTCGCGGGCTTGGGAAGTGCTGCTGCCAACTGCGCAGTGAGCGATGGGTTGGTAATGGTGCCGTCGACGACCAGATCGCCTGCGATGCGGATCTTCTTGGACGACAGCGTCTGCAGGTTCACCGACCACTTGACCA
>JBMOIG010000295.1:0-2987 GCA_049317445.1 Myxococcota bacterium
TCAGCTCAGCGATGGTACGACCGGTCCACCGCTGCCGCAATCCACCGGCAGCGCTTCCCGCTTGGCTTGGTCGCCACGACCGGACCAAGTCAAGTCAATGGGTCTCGCGCTGATCGCCTTCGGCTCTGGGATCCTGTGTTCTTGAGGCGCAAGGCACGACGCCTTGTGCGCGCTCAAACGGGGCACGCGGCGTTCAAGAAGTTCAACAGACACAGGAGACAGCCATGCCGAATCTCGGCAACTGCTGCCCGGAGATCGACCAGGAAGCCCTCAAGGCCGCCCGTCAGGGTGTGTCGGGTGGCGCCTTCCACCTCGACTAGCCGGAAGCACGTGGTCGGTGACGGTGGCCCAGCCACCGTCATCGACTGCGTCCGAGCCGCGGCATTAGGAGACCCAAATGTGGTGCAAAGCGCTCAGAATCATGGATGACTACCGGCAGGAAGACCTGCCGTGCGAGATGATGGACGACGGCAGTTCAGCCGTCATGCTGATGGATGTCGACGACTCCGACGGCCGTACGTACCGCCTTGAGATCTGGTCCACGCCGGATGCGAGCGCGGCGACGGCCTACGTCGTGTTCAACCCCTGGTCCGAGGCCGACGAAGGCCCCAACGCTGGCGCCGCGTACGCTGACGGCCACGTCGACGAGGACGGCTTCCTGTGTCTTGGAAACGAGCACGGCAGCCACACGCTGGAAGAGAGCCCCTACCCACTTCGTTTCGTTCTGGCGCGGGCTATCTACTGGTGTGAATGCTTCAGCTATTACAAGGAGAACGGATGGTTTCCGCAACCGCGTCGAGGTGAAGCATGAAGCCGCTTCTCATCCAGATCGCGAATGCGATTCCGCCAGAATGCCGCCACGTGACCTTCGCGCCGGACCCCGTGCACATCACGGCCGACGTCCTGCGTGCCATCGCGTCGACGGTCGCCAGCGAAGCGCCGGAGACCGGCGGCATGTTGCTGGGACCCGCCGAGGTCGAAGGCACGGACTTCTTCGAGTTCGACGAGTCGGGAAGCCGCGGCGCGTCCTCTTCGGTGTACCGCCCGGACTTCATCTGGGCCAACGAACTCCAACAGTTCCACTCAAACGCAGCGCCGATGCGTCTGTTCGACGGCTTCGTGCACAGCCACCCCGGCAACTTCTTCCAGCCCAGCCGGTCGGCCGGCGGCGCAGAGGGGGACCTGGGCTTCGCCAACGTCGCGCTGCAGCAGAATGAGCACCTCCAGCGCTTTCTGCTCTTCATCGTGACCGGGAGCGGCACGGACGAGCCGGTCTTGTGGCCTTGGGTCGTCTATGCCGACAGCCCCGACGTCGCCATGCTGGCTCGCGTCGTCGTGAGCACCCCGGACCAGTTCCCGGCGCGCAAGTTCCCACAAGCCCTTGCGAGCCGCATCGGCGCTCTGCCGGAGTCCGCGGCCACGGTCCAGGTGCTCCTCGATGTGGACCTGCTCTCGCAGTACGCCGCCGTCGACATTGTGCTCCGCGGCCGCGTCATCAGCTGCATCACGGAAGGCGTGCAGGTGGAACTGCAGCTGCCAAGCGACTTCCCACTTCGCCCGCCTGTCGCCATAGCAATCGCTGGCGGACGCCATGCCCTGCCGGTGTTCTGGTCGGCAAGTTCAGTGATGTCGCTGGAGTGGCGGCTTGCCAACCTGTTGCGCAGCGCGAAGTACTTCGCGCGTGAGGTGTAGCCATGCCCGCGAACTCACGGACAAAAGGTCTCGTTCCTGACGAATTGACCGGCCGGACCGCCTTTGTCGGTGGCCTGGGAGCGGGGAGCGAGTCTGCCCTGAAGCTGGCCCGGCTTGGCGTCAACCTGGTCATCGCGGACTTCGACATTGTCGAGGCCGCCAACCTGAGTCGGACTGCCTACTTCACGGACGACGTTGGCCTGCCCAAGGCTACAGCATTGAAGCGACTGGTCGCGCGCGCTGCACCGGATGTGTCGGTCCGGGCCTTTGCTGAGCCGGTCCAAGCTGTGCTTGCCGAAGATTGGGCCGCGAATGTCGGTCAGCTCGACCTCATCGTCGCGGGCACTGACTCGCTGGAGGCCCAAGCTTATCTGAACAACTTCGCGATGAAGAACAGCATCCCGGCCGTCTTCATCGACGTCCATGAGCGCAGCCGTGGCGGCATGGTCACGCTTGTCTTGCCTGGCGAGACCCCGTGCTACCGCTGCGTCGCGCACCAACGCTTCCTCGCGCAAGCCGCCGGCAACGAACCCGTTGACCTCCATGGCGCGCTGGGACTGAGCGTGGACGTTGGCATCATCGACAGCGTCGCGCTGAAGATTGCTCTGGCCGTGCTCGGACGAGGAACGACCACCGATGCTGGCCGCTTCTTCGAAGCCGTGTGCGGCCGGTCCCAGGTCGTGGTCCGTTGCCACCCGGACTACCGCTTCGGCGGCACGGACATCTTCGACCTCGTCCTGAGCGACTTGCCGACGGCGCCGCGCGACTTCAAGGCCGACCTTCAGTCAAACGTTCTTCTCGCGTGCGACACGCTGTGGCTCAAGCCGGACTTCGAGCCAGGTTGCCCGGACTGCGCAGCGCGTGCAGGTGCCCAATGAACCACCTGCCTTTGCCCGCAACCGCGTTTCGCCGACTCGAAAGCGAGGTAGGCGCCACTGGTGCGGCGACGCTGGACCAGCTCTATGTGGGCGCAAACATGCGGCCGGACCGCGTCGACGTGGTCTTCGTGGCCGTTGAAGGCGGCGTGGAGGTGTGGGTGCCCGCTGAGGCGGTCCTGGCGCCTGCCATTGTCGAGCGCCTGGCCATTGCCCGTCCGTCGGCTGCTGGCGGTCAACTGCTCTTCACCTACAAGGGCACGGTGACCGGGGCCGTGGCCTCCCTCGACCTGCTGCTCGACCACCCGCGCCCGCTTCGCGTTGGCGTGACGGACATCGATGCTGTCGCAAGCCTGCGCGAGCAGGCACAGCCTGGGCGACCCGACGCGCCAGATGTAGCGAAATGGCTGCGCGGATACA
>JBMOIG010000296.1:0-2978 GCA_049317445.1 Myxococcota bacterium
GGCTCGGGGTCACCAAGGCCACCGTCTACAAGCTCTGCGACACCGGGGCGCTCGCGCACGTGCGCGTCGCCAACGCCATTCGTGTTCGCGCCGCCGTCCTCCTGGCGTTCGTGGCTGGGGGCGGGGCGGGCGGACCGAAGCGCGATACTCGCGGGGCCCGTGCAAGCAATTCGGGGTCAGACACGTAGTACGGGCTGGGGCAGACCGCGCCACGGGCCGCCCCATCCCTGCGCACCGCGCATCAAAGGAGCAACCGCCATGACCCGCCCTGCCTCCGTCGTACTCGAACTCTCTCCTTCTGAACTGCTCGCTTGGCTGGCTCTCTTGTTCTGCCCAGAACACGAACTGGTCCGCCGGCCGGGCGTGGCGCTGGCGCACCTGCTAGGGGTGTCCCCTGGGCATGCGTCCAAGCTCCTCGCCGCGCTCGCAAAGGCCGGCGCGGCAAGTGCGCGCGCC
Organism: Myxococcota bacterium; assembly: GCA_049317445.1. GTDB lineage: Bacteria > Myxococcota_A > UBA9042 > UBA9042 > UBA9042 > CAJBNH01. The sequence goes on from JBMOIG010000296.1 coordinate 457, forward strand.
CCGCGCGGGGTGTTGCCGCTGCGGCCAGAGCCGGGGTGCGTCGTGCACACCCACGGCCCCGACTCGTCGTGCAAGGCGGTCAAGAACGTTGCCATCGAGACCCCACCGCTCGACGGCAACATCTTCGCCGCAACCAGCGAGATTCAGGCAAGACGTCTCAACCATTTCTGCTCGGTACACTCCTTCTCCGAAGGAGACACTTGTACCGCGCTGGAAACCTTCCCGGACGCTGTGCCGGGCGAGTCGCGGAACGGCGGCTCCGCCGCGGGTACGGCCGCAGGGTTCTCCAAACAGAAGCTCATGGCGGTGTTCGTCCGCTCGCCGGCAGCGCGATACACCGGCCCGACATTGGACGACCGCTATCTCGCGGAACTGTACTGCTCAAGGCGCCGACGGCCGGACCCGTGCTATGGCCTAAGTCCAAAGGCATTCGGCGCCGCGCACAGCCTGCGCCGGCGACTTGTGCAGGTAGGCATCGGGCGAGAGGAGTGGCCTGCCTACATGGACTTCGCGTTCATCGAGTTCACGCAGATCACCAAGGGGCGCATGAGCTTCGTGCCGACCCACGTGCTGGTCGGGGAGAACATGATGGACCGCTACCTGGCCCAGCGTGGGTCCTTCAAGTTCAACGCGGAGCGGGCGGGCCGGATGCTGCGCGGCGCCGGCTTCACCGCCCACCCGGCCATCGTGGTGGCGGTGGCCCGCGATTGCTTCCGCACCTGGGAGGCCACGGGCGACTTGCCCAAGGGCCTGGCCGGCGACCCCGACGCCATCGCTGCCGTGCGGTGGCTCCTGCCCCGGATGCGCGACGTGGGCTACAAGCCGGAGGCACCATGAGCTTGCCGACCCTGGACGTGGAATGACCATGGAGCCGAGCATCGTGGGCAAGGTGCCCGTATGGCCGACTACGCAGGCGCCCGGCGCCTACGAGGGCAAGCCCCTGACCACCAAGGCGGTGAGCGAGAGCTACGACAAGGCCCGCATTGCCGACCTGATGTTCGGCCTTATGGAGGGCGAGGTGGCGCCGGCAGACGGCGATGGCGATGCCTGCATCGAAGGCATCATCACCAAGAACCGGCTGACCCGCGCCAAGCGCTGGCGGTTCTACCTGGAGGCCAACCTGGGGACCTGCAAGTACCGGGAGTCTGCTGCCTACGCCGGTCTCGATGAGTAGAGCGCCGCGCGGTCATTCCGGGCGGTCGCCACCGGCCAGCAACTCGCCCGCATCCAAGCCGAAGCCGGCACTCAACCGCGCCAAGGTGGCGAACGTGACGTTGCTCCCGCCGGCCTCAACGCGCTGAAGCAGCCGCGTCGCCATGCCGCACAGGTCCGCCGCCTGCTCCTGCGTCAGGCCACGCGCTTCCCGCAACCGCCGCACGTTCGTCGCCAACCGCCCCTGCAAGCCGCGGAACTCCTCGGAATCGTACTGCTGCAAGCGGTCTTGGCGACGGTGACGCATGGCGGAACCGTAGGCCGGAGGTGGTCTTGCAGACCACGACGCTAGCGTCGTACTGTCGCGCTGGCCGGTGGCACATCGCTGCCGAGCCCGTGAACAAGCGCCGGGCCACTGGCGCAACGGGGCGCGCCGATGACGAGAAAGCGGGCTGTACTGTGGGGAATCGGAGGCGTCGTCCTCTTCCAAGCAGGCTTCTGGTCCTGGGTGTGCCACGAGCAGGACTGGCGCCGGGCCGCTGCCGAGGCAACCGCGGCGGCGCCCCCTGCCGCGGACGCTCGCACGGCGCAGACACCGCTCGCCCACTCTGCGCCCGTGACTGCCACGCCCCCCTTCGCCCCGGCCTACACCGTCGTCGAGGACAAGCTGATGGGGTTCAACCGCGGCCCGCGCTTCTGCGCCCGCATCACGGTACCGCCCGGCCTAGCAAGAGAGGCGCTGAAGGCGAACATCGAGCACGCGCTGCTCGCGGTGTACGCCGCACATGCCAAGCCGGGCGCCCTGCCGTCCGCAGTCTGCGTGTTTGTGTTCAAGCCCACCGACGACTTGCTGGGCGCCCACACGGCCGGCAAGGGCGACTACGCGCCGGGAGGCAAGTGGCCAGACGCGGACGCCGGCGTGCCCCTGGAGCGCTGGCAGACGACCGTGGAACTCTCGGACGAGTATTTCGTCCCCGCCAAGCCTCTACGCTTCGCACCCGGAGAGCACGTCGTGCTGGGCGCCGTCGCCCCGTCAGGGACGCCCTTGCCGAACGGCACTGTGAACATCATGGCAGCGTACCCGGACCGGGAGCCAGTGCTCGCAATCGTGCAGAACGGCACCGAGGCCGATGTGCTGGAGGGACGCTCCTACCACGTCAGCCCCTCCATGACGGTGGACTACTACCGAGTGCAGGTGGTGGTCCACGGCGAGCACGTCGAAGGATGGGTGCCGGATTCGAGGTGTCATTGGATCCGAGGAGCACGCGAGGCGACGCCGCGGCGCCGGGATTGAAATGGGGAGTGGTTTCAGCAGACCCCGCCCCCGGCGCTGGGCAGCGCGGGCGGCAACGTGGTGGCGGGCGACGGGG
>JBMOIG010000297.1:0-2977 GCA_049317445.1 Myxococcota bacterium
GATGTAGGGCGCGCTCGCCCTCTTGTAGTCGTCGAACGCCTTCTTGCGAAGGTTATCGTCCTTCGTCACCATCACGACCAACTTCGCCAACTCCTGCTCCCGACGATACTTCTGCACCAACATGCACACGACCTCCTGAAGGCTGTCGGGAGCTGGGGGCGCCGCGATCTTGTCGTAGTACAGGTTCGCTTGCGCCCAGCCGACAGGGGTCTCTATCCATTTCCCAGGAGCTCGAAGTCGTCCTCGTAGAGCTTGTCGACACGCTTGTCGAACCAAGACAGGTTCACGAACATGAGCTCGAGCGTGCGGTCGCCCAGGTTCATCAGCCGGTCGAACTTCTCGTCGAACGAGTCCGACGACACCTTGCCGTCCACCAGGTGGTCGACCAGCTTGGTGCCGTTGACGTCGACGATCGACAGGGCCAGCCTGGCGTACACCGACCACACCGAGCGGCCAGCCGGGCTGTCCGACCGCCTGACGGCCTCGCGCTCGATCCAGTAGGTCTCGTGCGCGAGCAGCGACTGGTACGTCACGTTGAGCTTGCCGGGAAGGACGGGCACACGCTGCAGCACCCGGCCCGTCAAGATCAAGTCGCCGAAGTCCATCGGCTGGCACTTCTTCTCGATCGCCTCCCGCAGCTTCGTGCTCGTGAACGCGTCACGCCGGCCGCCCGTCTCGGTCTCTCCGACCTCGGGCGCCTTCTTGCGCAGCTTCTCGGGAAGCGGACCCAGGTCCGTCTTCGGTACCGGAACGGCCGCCGCCGCCGCCGCCGCCGCCTGCGCGGCAAGCGCGGCCTCGAGCCCCTCCATCTGCAGCCGAAGCGCGTCCGGCAGATCCCGCTTGACCGCCACCTGCGCGGTCGCGGGCGGCAGTGGCGCGGCCGGCGGCTCCATACGCGCCTTCAGTTCGTCGATCTGTCCCACGGTTCCTCCTGTGGCAACGCCACTACTCGAACGTCCCTTCCTGTGCCTTGCGACAGCCCACACAGCTGAACGACATCCATCGTCTGTTGGCCGCGAAGCTCAGGCAACCATCGTAGTTCGCGCAGTCTACGAGCCGGCACACGGCAGGTCCTTGCTGGACAGGAAACGGCCCGATCTTGTCGAGCTCGTTCGCGATGCGGATCTCACGCCGCGTCAGGTACTCCCAAGCCGTCACCTGTCTCGTGGCCTTCGGCATCGCTGTCCCTCGTCTGGCGTCACCGCTGGTGCGGCTTGATAGCACCACAACGACAAGGCTGTCAAGGCTAAGTGAGAAGATCGTTTCCGACCTCCCCACCTGCCCGCCTACCCGGCGAGCGCGAGCTCCGTCTGGAGCAGCTTCGTGCGTGCCTCCTGAATCGCTGCGAACTGCGTCCTGTAGGTCGTCACCCATGCCGACAGGGTCAACGGCACCCCGCCTCCACTGTGAGACGGCACCGTCAGGACTCGCGTGCTGCGGGCTCCGTGTCTACCCGGCACCACGTACACCGCGAGCTGCCCGACCGTGTACGCGAGCAAGGTGTGGTTGAAGTTGTCGAACTCCCCCGCGCTCTTCTCGAACAGCACGAGCGTTCCAGTGCGGTGCTGCATCGCGAAGGTGCAGTACTGCTTCTCCCCCTCATCCACGCCGTACCTGGTCGCGAACCAGCGAACCGTGGCGATCCCCGCTATCGTGATGGAGGGGTCGGACTTGCCGATCCGGCGCAGCAGCGCGAGCGGTGCGCCGTACGGAAACGGGTGTGCCTCTCTCACGGCGCCTCCGACTCGGTCACCGCCGGCGCCTCAAGCGCTTCCGCCAGCCGGGTGAACAGCGCGCACTCAGCGTTGATGAACGTGATGGCCGTAGGAGCGGGCGGGCTCAGCCGCGACGCCCACACGATCAGCTCGTCCGACTGCTTGATGAGGTGCGAGATCAGCTGGCTGTTCTGCGAGACCCTGACCTGGACGTCGCTGACGCACTCGTCCGCTACCTGTCGCAGCAGCCTGACCGTGCGGATGAGGTCGCGCTTGTAGATCGACACCTTGTCGGAACCCGCGTGCATGGCGGGCGGGTTGGTGAGGCGTTCGATATCGGACCGCAGCGTCTGCAGCGTGCCGTTCGCCTCGTCCACGAGCGCCTGCTTGGCCGACAGGGCCGTCAGCAGTCTCCCCTCCAGGATGGACGCCGCCTCCAGAACGTCCACCTCGAACTCGTTGATCGTGACCTTCACGTTCACGTTCGGGTACTCTCCCAGCAACGTGGCCGCCTCGGATCGGTGCGCCTGGATGATGGCCCGAATCCACTGCTCCACAAACGTTCCCTGAGTCTGCTCGATGTTGATCTGCATCGTGCTCCATACGCCGAGTCATGTTCGGCACTACCCTGATACCCGCCCAGGGCCCGTTGTTGCACAGCAAACCTGGCCCGAACCGCGGAATAATGGCTACGCAAGCGCCTGTGCTATACCACCCCCAACAACCCACGAGGCACCGATGCCCACCGTCATCTGCCGAACCTGCCGAGGGCAGGGAAGACCCAACTGCAAGATCTGCGGAAACGCGCGCGTCGTCTACCCGTGCCAGACCTGCTCACCCGTCACCCGAAAGGGATGCCCCGACTGTGACGAGAAGGGGCAGTACAGCCAGCACGATCTCGCGACCTGGTCGTCCTTCACCAAGCCCGCTCCCGTGTCCTGCCCAGGCTGCCACAACAGCACCTGCCGCGCCTGCGGGGGGCTTGGCGTCACGCAGGAGGACGGGAACTGCCTGCCGCGTGCTGCTTGTTGACGCTGTTGTGCCGGGCCGCCATCGTGCTGGGCTCGGACGTGCAGGAGCAGGTGTGTGACGTTCAAGAAGTCCTCGAGCTGGCGTCCGTCGTGTACGACGTTCCGAGCGCGCGGCTCGCCTGTGTCGGGTACGTGGAGACCCGCTGGAAAGACAAGATCGGAGCGTCTGGCGAGTGCGGCGTCACGCAGGTGCTGCCGGGCCGAAAGTGGTCATGCCGGTTCCTGCGCGAT
>JBMOIG010000298.1:0-2976 GCA_049317445.1 Myxococcota bacterium
AAGGAGACGCTGTGGGCGGGGCGGCCCTCCTCGTGGTCGCACATCCAGGAGATTCTGGCGGCGGGTTTGGATGCGGCCGTCGGCGAGGTCAGGACGGCCCTGCGCGCTGGCTCGATCCTGCTGACCACGCGCCTGTTGCGGCGGGGCCGAACGCGCTTTCACGAAGACCCGGTCGAGCTGCTCGAGGACTTTGGCGACGTGATGCTCGAGGAGCACGCGACGGTCGACGCCCTGGTGGCCCGGCTGTTCAAGGCGGCACCGCCAACCACTTTGCGCATCGACCAGTTTCCCCACGTCGCCCAGGACGTGGCGATGGTGGTGCCCCTGCTGAAGGCCGCCTGCCGCGAGAGGACCGTCGGCTTCGACGTGCTGCTGCACGGCCCACCGGGCACCGGCAAGACCGAGCTGGCGCGGGTGCTGGCGCGCGAAGTGGGCGTGGTGCTGTACGAGGTCAACGTCGAGGACGACGACGGCAACGCCCTGGAAAAGGACAACCGCCTGGCCGCCTGGACCATGTCGCAACGCATGCTGGCCCACAACCGCGGGGCGCTGGTGGTCTTCGACGAGGCGGAAGACGTGTTCCAGAAGCCCAGCTCGTTGGCGGCGCTGTTCGGCGACGAGTCGGGCGACACGACGGCCACCAAGGGCTGGATGAACCGGGCGCTCGAGACCCACGCGGTGCCGACGATCTGGATCAGCAATGCCGTTGCCCACATCGACCCCGCGTACTTGCGGCGGTTCGACATGGTGATGGAGCTGCGCGCGCCACCGCCCACCGTGCGCTTGCAGGTGCTGGACCACCACCTGACCGGGCTGCACGTCGGCACGGCCTGGCGCGAGGCGATGGCGCAGGACGATCGGCTGACACCGGCGCACATCGAGCGGGCAGCGCGGGCCGTGCGGCTGCTGGAGATCACGGACGCGAAAGAGACCGAGACGGCGCTGGATCGGCTGCTGGCGCCGCAGTTGGAACGCCTGGGTGCGCGTCGTCCGGCGTCGCTGATGGCGTGCGGGGCGTACGACCTGAGTCTGGTGAACGCGAGCATGGACGTGGCAACGGTGGCCGAGGCCCTGGCGCGCCAGCCGCGCGGAACGGTCTGCCTGTACGGGCCGTCGGGCACGGGCAAGACCGCGTTCGTGCAGCACCTGGCGGCGGCGACGGGGCGGCCGCTGCTGCAAAAGCGCGGCTCTGAGCTGCTGGGCAAGTACGTGGGGGAGTCGGAGAAGGCGATCGCAGCCATGTTCCGCGAGGCGCGCGACACCGGCAGGATCCTGTTCCTGGACGAGGCAGACACCTTTCTGCAAGACCGCGCAGGCGCCCGGCAGCAGTGGGAAGTGTCGTTGGTCAATGAGCTATTGGTGCAGATGGAGGCCTTCGAGGGCCTGTTCGTCTGCGCCACCAACCTGGTCGACCGCCTGGACCGGGCTTCGCTGCGGCGGTTTTCGGTCAAGATCCGGTTTGATGCGCTCAATGCTGCCCAGCGGTGGCTGATGCTCGAGAAGACGGTGGCGCAGTTGGGCGGTGCGATGCCCGAGGGTCAAGCGGCCGATGTGCTGCGGGTGCGTCTGGACCGGTTGGACGGCGTGACGGCCGGCGACTTTGCGACCGTGGCTCGGCAGCAGGGGATTCTCGGGGCGGGGGCGCCGGTTGAGGCGTTGGTGGCGATTTTGGAGGAGGAAGTGGCCCTGAAGTCTGGGGTGACTCGGCGGTTGGCTGGGTTTCGGTGATGCGGTGGGTCGCTTGAACGTGCGACCTGGAGGACGTGACCATGGCAACGAAGGTACGCGGCACGGGAGCGCTGCCGATGAAGCGCAAGGACCTGATTCGCTATGCCGACGAGGTGATCGCCGCCGTGCGCGAGGGGGACGGTGACGCAGAGCACGCGTTCGACCACTTGCGCGGGTTGATGCTTGTCACCGAGCCAGGATACGACGGCTACGACAGCGCTCGGGTTTCGATGCTCTACTTCATCGCGAACTACACCTGGTGGGCGAGGGAGGAGCGTGACAGCACCGATGGCGAGCTGGCGGCCGTCGAGCGATTGACCGATGGGGACGCCTTGGCGTTGGCGGTTCATGTTCGGGGGCGGTTGGTGGGGGCGGGTTGAAGGCCGGAACTGCGCTGCTGTGGAGGAATTGCCGCCGACGCGCAAGGTCGGCCGGTCGGTCTGGACGCGATTGACCTGATGGTGCAAGTCTTCCATCGGGCGCCGGTTCCTTGGTGGCCCCGCTGGAGGTTCCACGTGGACGTTGTTCGCATGCGGGAGTGTGCCCGCGAACCAGCACCGTATCGCCCCCAAAGGAACGACCGGCACATCCCATGACAAAGCCCTCAACTCCGCTGACAGTCGCAGATCCTCCCGCAAGCCTGGCCGACATCGTCGATCCGGAGCGCTTGGCCGTGGTCCTCGACCGCTGGCAGGAGTTGCAGCGCTGTTGCGCCTCTGAGGCATGGACCGCGGCATTCGTCGTCGCCTGTGGACTGGCCGACGAGTTGATCGCTCGCAGGCTCGGGGGCATGAAGGCCGTCACCTTCCTGTCACGCTTCACGGTCTTGGACAGCAGGCGTCGCCAGGCCCTGCCTCTCGCGGAATGGCCGACCCGATCGCTCGTCCTCGTCGCACACGACCTCATGTTGCTCGACGACGACGCGCGCGACGTTGCCGAGAGCCTGCCGGATTGGCGCGAGGTTCTCGCCATGCGCGACGCCGGCTCCCTGGCACCCAAGGCACCGGAAGTAGTGCGGTCTGTCGCACTGCTGCAGCTGACCATCGCCGGGCTGCACGCAAACCGATGGCTGGCGATCGAGCGGTTCCGGTCGCAGGGCTGACAAGATAGTCAGCAATGGCGAGGCGGTCTGGAACTTCGATGACCCGGGCCTCGACCGCCTTGACGCGCCAGCCATCGCAAGCGAAAAGCCACCCCCATGACCTCCCCATTCCTAACCCGCCCCGCCACAGACCGAATCGCGGAGAA
>JBMOIG010000299.1:0-2965 GCA_049317445.1 Myxococcota bacterium
TCTGGTGTTCGTCGTCGACCCCGATGGCGTGCTGACCTATCTCAGCCAAGCGGTCTTCGCCCTGACCGGGCATTTGGCGGAGGACTTGGTGGGGCGGCGGTTCCTCGAACTCGTCCACGAGGAAGACGTGTTGCGGGCCGAACAAACGTTCGCCGCGCTTCTGGGCCACCAGCACTCAGACCAGTATGAGTTTCGCATCCGGACCAAGCGTAGAGAAACTCGCTGGATTCGCCTGTCCTGTCGCCCGGTTGTCGAGGCAGGGCAGGTGACCGGCTTGCAGGGGCTGGCGACCGACGTGTCGGACAGCAAATCCAGGGAAACTGAGCGCGAGCATCTGGCGGCGGCGATTGATCAGGTCGCCGAGTCCGTGGTGGTGACGGACAAAGACGGGATCATCGTGTACGTCAACCCGACGTTCGAGTCGGTGACGGGTTACACGCGAGAGGAAGTCTTGGGCAGGAACGTCCGCCTGACCAAGAGCGGCGTGCAGGACCACGCCTTCTACCGCAGCCTGTGGGCCACCATTGTGGGTGGCAGGACGTGGCACGGCCGGATGGTCAACAAGCGCAAGGACGGCGCCCTCTTCACGGAGGAGGTCATCATCTCGCCGGTGCGCGACCCGGCTGGGACCGTGACGGCCTATGTTGCCGTCAAGCGGGACATTTCTGACCGCCTTGGGCTCGAGGCTCAGTTGCTTCATGCCCAGAAGATGGAGAGCATCGGTCAACTCGCCGCTGGGGTCGCCCACGACTTCAATAACCTCCTGACCGTCATTCTTAGTCACGCGGCCTTCGGCCTGGCTTGCGTCGGCAGCAGCGACCCGGTGCGGGAGAACCTGCTGGAGATGCGTAGGGCTGGCGAGCGGGGCGCCGCCCTGACCCGGCAGCTGCTCGTGTTCAGTCGCAAGCGGGCGTCGCAGCGCCAACCGCTGGACCTCAGCGTGGTGATCGCCGACCTCAAGCGCATGTTGCAGACATTGATCGGCGAAGACATCGACGTCGTGCACCTCCCGGCTCCGGAGCCCTGCTGGGTCGACGCCAACATCGGTGAGATCGAGCAGATGATCATGAATCTGGCCGTCAATGCGCGAGACGCCATGCACGAAGGCGGCCGCTTCACCATCGAGACAGCGAACGTCGCATTGGACGCCACCGCCGCGGCCCGGCATGGCGGCGTGAAACCGGGGCGCTATGTGCAAGTCAAGGTCAGCGACTCGGGGCTTGGCATGGACGAGCGGACCATGGCGCAGGCATTTGAGCCGTTCTTCACGACCAAGTCCGTCGGCAAGGGGACGGGCTTGGGGTTGTCGATCGTCTACGGCATCGTGAAACAGGGCGGTGGAAGCATCTCGGTCCGCAGCCAGTTGGGGCTGGGCACCACGTTCACGGTCTGTCTGCCGCGCGGGGCACCTGGGCCTGGCGCCGCGGAACTCTCGCCGGCCGAGACCGTGCGCCGAGGTCGTTGCACCGAGACAATTCTCGTTGCCGAGGACGAGGAGGCGTTGCGCAAGGCGGTGACACGAATCCTGACGTCGGCTGGCTACGCGGTGCTGGAGGCCCGCGATGCGAAGGACGCCTTGGCGATGGGCGCAAGCCACAAGGGCAGGATCGACCTGCTGCTGTCGGATGTGGTGATGCCGCACATGAGTGGTCGCCTGCTTGCCATGGCGTTGACGAGAGAGCGGCCGGATATCAAGGTCTTGTTCATGTCAGGTTACGCCGATGAGTTGGTAGACGACCAGATCCTGGGTGGCGCGGAGGTGCAACTGCTTGCCAAGCCATTTTCCAGCAGTGAATTGACCGACAGGGTAAGGCTCGTGTTGGACGGACACGCATCTGACCGAAATCGCAACCTTTCTGATATGCCCGAACATGGCTGAGTTTCCGTGCGAAGGCCCTGTCGGCGTGACAGGGCGGCGAAGGACACGCTGACAGCGCATGGAAGGAAATGCCCATAGACGCGCCCTCTGGTGCCGCCTAGACTCAGCGCGACAGTTTTCATGCTCAGGCGAGCGTGCCGTTGCATGGCCGGACCTCGGCGGCGCAGACCGCGCACCGCAAGGCAAACATGGCGAAGCGTCGTGGCCCTGAAGCGCTTTCCGTGGTGCGGCCAGAGCCGCCGGCGGTCGCCTTTGCGGATTTTCCGATTGTCGGGATCGGCACCGCGGCCGGCGGATTCATCGCGGTTCGCGACTTCTTCGCCGGCGTCCCTGCCAAGCCTGCGATGGGCGTGGCCTTCGTGCTGGTTCAGCACCGCGACGCAGACCACCCGGCGCTGGACAGCAAGGACATTCGTCGGTTGACCCACATGCCTGTATTCGATGCAGGCGACGTCGCGGTGGTCAGGGCCAACTGCGTCTATGTCGCTCCCATCGGGTGCGACCTGACGTTGTGTGACGGCGTGCTGCAACCCCGGGAAGTGCAGGAGCCTTCTGGAATTCACCAACCGATCGACCAGTTCTTTCAGAGTCTGGCGTTGGACCATGGCGCGCGTGCGGTCGGCATCGTCCTGTCCGGAGCCGGCAACGACGGTGCCTTGGGTCTGCAGGCGATCAGGGCACACGGCGGCTTTGTGATGGTCCAGTTGCCCGATTCAGCGGAATTCGGCGACATGCCTCGCAGCGCTCTGGCCACCGGCGCCGTCGACGTGCAGCTTGCGCCCTTCGAGATGGCAGACCGGCTCCTTGGTCACTGGGCCAGCTCGCTCGACCGCCAAGCCTCTACGTCCATCGCTGACCCCTTGCCTGAGTTCGAACGTGGGCTGCGCAAGATCCTTGCCATTCTGCGCGACCGAACCGGTCACGACCTGTCGGCCTACAAGCGGGACCGACTCGTTCGCTGTGTCCAGCGGCGAATGGCCGCTTGTGGCGGTCGCTCCATCCGGGAGTATGTCGAGCACTTGCGTCTCACGCCCGGCGAACCGGAGGCGCTGTTCTGCGACAGCCTGATTGGGGTCACCTCCTTCT
>JBMOIG010000300.1:0-2959 GCA_049317445.1 Myxococcota bacterium
CTGCGGTGGGCCGGCAAGCGGCCATTTACCGGTACGCGCTACTACCCGGCGCAGAGGCGCGAGAGCTACGGCGAGGATGTGGATGGCTGGCGCAACCGGCTGTACTGGGGCGACAACTTGCAGGTGATGAGCCATCTGCTGCGGGAGTTTCGGGGCAAGGTCAAGCTGATCTACATCGATCCGCCGTTCGACTCGAAGGCGGATTACAAGAAGCGGGTGGAGCTACGCGGCCAAACCTTCGACAACGACCGGACCAGCTTTGAGGAGAAGCAGTACTCGGATATCTGGAACAATGATGAGTATTTGCAGTTCATGTTCGAGAGACTGGTCCTTCTGCGCGAACTGCTGGCGCCGGACGGGGCAGTATTCGTCCACGTTGGCCCCAAGGTGGTGCACCTCGTGAGAATGGTGGTCGAGGAAGTGTTCGGCCCGCGGAACTTCCTGAATCACGTGATCTGGAGCTACCGGCGTTGGCCGTCGCGGTCGAAGGCTTGGCAGTCCATGCATGACGACATCCTTGTCTACGCCAAGCAACCCGACGCGGAGCGAACGTTCCATTTGGAGTACGAGGAGCCGAGCGACAGCTACTTGAAGCGGTTTGGTGGCAAGACACAGGTACTCGACCAGGAGACCGGGACCCGCAAGATCACTGTGGATGAGCCGACGAAGGGAATGCCCATCAGGGATGTCTGGGACATTTCCATTGTCGCAGGCTCCAAGGCCGAACGGGTGGGGTACCCGACGCAGAAGCCGGAAGCCCTGGTTGAGCGGATCATCGGGACGTGTTCCGACCCCGGCGACCTCGTCTTCGACGCCTTCATGGGCTCGGGCACGACCCAAGCCGTGGCCATGAAGCTCGGCCGCCGGTTCCTCGGCTGCGACATCAACCTCGGCGCACTCGAAACCACCACCATGCGCCTGCTCCAGGCCGCGACCGATCTCAATGCCCCACGCCAGCCTCAACTCGGCGACGCACCACCTCCCACTCTCTACACCGGCTTCGACGTCTACACGGTCAACCACTACGATGTCTTCCGTAACCCGGCGCAGGCCAAGGATCTTCTGATGGACGCCCTGGGCGTGGAACCCATGGCCCAAAGCGTCTTCGACGGCCAGATCCACCTCACCCGCGATGGTCGGGACGAGCGACGCAACGTCAAGATCCTGCCGGTCGACCGCATCGCCACCCGCAGCGACCTCTCGGAACTGCTGCACAACCTGCCCTACAAGGACTACGTGCGCCGCGCTGGCGAGGGCGGGCGCGATCCCGTCGAGCGCTTGACGCTGGTGTGCATGGGCCACGAGCCCGACCTTCGCGCCGTGTTCGTGCAGGAGTTGGCGACCAACCTCAGCTTGCACGCCAAGGAGGCCGAGCGGCTGTTCGACGTCGAGGTCGTCGACATCCTGCGCGCTCGCGAGGATCTCCAGTTCAAGCGCGACGCCGAGGCGCACGTGGTCGTCCGGGGCGGCAGGCTCGTTGTCGAGGCGTTCTACCCGCTGAACCTGCTGCAGAAGCTCTCCGTCCAGAAGCAGGACGTGGGGGACTGGCGCGAGTTGGTCGACGCCATCAAGGTCGACTTCTACTTCGACGGTGCGGTGCTGAACCCGCAGGTGGTCGACGTTCCCGAGGGCAAGACGGCGCTCGTCAAGGGCGAATACCCGGTCCCGAAGGACGCCGGCCGGATCCGCGTCAAGATCACCGACCTGCTGTCGGAATCGCTCGAGATCGATGCCGAGGTGGTCCATGCCTAGAGGACGCAAGGCCGGCAAGCCGGTCGCCGAAATCAACCTCGAGCAGGCGTTCTTCCGCTACCTGACGGCGTTCTACCGCGACAACCGCGGCACGATTCGCAAGTCCTATCGCGTGTTGACGCGGGAGTTCCTGGATTGGAACGACCGCGAGAAGCGACCCGGGGCATTTCTGCGCCCGCCGCAGTTCGAGGCCCTCGAGATCTACGTGTTCCTGAAGGAGTACGTAGGCAACCAGCCGGTGCACCGCATCTTCAACGACTGGTACCACCGAACCGGCCGCTTCGCCGACCGGGCCGCGCTGGGCCTGACTGCCGAGGAAGAGGCCCAGACCCTCCTGTTCACCGTGGAGCAGGCAATCGAGAAGGCGGCCTACGAGAAGTTGTATGCCGCGATGAAGGCTGCGGCCGACATCAACACGGAAGGCATGGGGCCGGGGTTCCCGAACCCACCGCCGAACTACATCTTTGCGTTGACGATGGGCACCGGAAAGACGCTGCTGATGGCGACGTGCCTCCTGTACGAGTTCCTCCTCGCCCACAAGTTCCCGAAGGACGACAAGTACGCACACAACGCGCTGGTCTTCGCGCCAGACACGACCGTGCGCGAGTCGTTGCGCGAAATTGAGACCTTCGACCACAGCCTGCTCTTGCCGCCGGAGCATGCGCGCGTGCTGTTGCCGCTCCTGCGATTCCAGGTCTTGGGCGACGGTGAGACGAACCTCGCCCTTCTCGACGGCTCAGACTTCAACGTCGTCATCTCGAACGCCCAGAAGATCATCCTGCGGCGCCAGCATCAAGCACCGACCGCGGGCCAGCAGTTGTTCCGGCCGGAGGAATTGAGCGGCGGGCACGCGCGTGCCCATGCCCTGCTGGCGTCCGGCACGCCGCAGTCGGACGCGGAGCTCACGGTCAACCAGCGCTTCCAGAAGCTGTGCCGGCTCAAGCACCTCGCGGTGTACATCGACGAGGCCCACCACGCCTTTGGCAAGGCGCTGGCGAAGGACCTCGGACAGGCTGGCGAGCGCGCCGAAGACAAGAGTTCGTTTCGTCTGACGGTGGAGACGTTGATCCGCGAGCTCGATGCGCGCGGATCACGGGTCATCGGTACGTTCTGCTACACGGGCACGCCCTACGCCGACGGCCAGTTGTTTCCCGAGGTGGTCTATGCCTACGGCCTGAACGAGGCGATCAAGACGCGCCTGCTCAAG
>JBMOIG010000301.1:0-2954 GCA_049317445.1 Myxococcota bacterium
GACTCCGACGCCGGATCTGGCGATGTGGACGCAGCGGCCGAGGTCGACACCGCTCCGCCCATCACGGTGGGCGCCGCGTGTGCCGCCTTCGGTGTCGCCAACTGCGAGCGCCAGTTCACTTGCTCGCCCTACGGCGCAGGCCTGTTCTATGCCGACGAGGCGGCATGCAGGCTGGAGGTCGCGGCGGCCTGCGAGGTCACGCTGGGGCTGCCCGATGTCCTGACGGCGCCGTCCGAGATCCTCGGTTGTGCGTCCCTGCTGGCAGCCCAGAGCTGCGACGCCTACTACGGGACCACCATCGTGGCCACCTGCGGGCTGTCGGGCGGCAAGCGCCAGCTCGGCGCGGTCTGTGCGGAAGGGGCGCAGTGTGCCTCGCGCCACTGCGGCGGGTCGGTGCCGTGGAACGCGCAAGCGCCTGGGTTCTGCGGCGTCTGCATTCCCGTCGTCCCATCGGGCGAGAGCTGTGCCGATGCAGTCGAGTGTGCGTCGGGCAGCGAGTGCACCGACGACGTCTGCGTTCCCATCTCGCCCACGAATGGCCCGTGCGACGCCACCCATGTCTGCCCGGCCACGAATTTCTGCGACTCAGGCCACTGCGCGACGTCCCTGAAGGCGGGGGCCGTGTGCAACCCCGACAACGACGGCTGCGACATCCTCGCGGGCTTGTATTGCGAGTCGACCAAGGGCGTGTGCGAATTGATGGTGCTGGCCAAGGTGGGAGAGCCCTGCGGTTTCGACGACAAGACGAACGCCCTCCTCCTGTGCGCGGGCGGCGCGACGTGCATCGAGGTGGATCCGGTCGCCGGCACCTTCGTGTGCATGGCCACCGTGGGCGAGGGCACCAAGTGCGACGCCCAGGCCGGCCCGGACTGCAACACCGGCTTCGAGTGCATGGGCTCGTGCATCCAGCAGGACCCGTTGCTCTGCAAGTAGCTGCAACATGCCCCAACTGTATCGCATCGGGCCAAGCATCCTTGACGGTGACCCGGCGCAAATGCTCGAAGCTCCTTCGCCAAGGTCAATCCGGCGGCGCCACGATCGGGCTGCGACTGGACAAAAAGCCCATGCTTGACGGCAGGTTCCTTGCGGCGTACATCGACCCACCGTACCGACAAACCACCGCGAGACCGCCATGCCATTCGAGAACCGCGCTACTCCTCCCCAGTCCCGTGCCGCCTTCGTCTGGCGGCTGACGAAGCACGTCGGCATCGCGACTGCGCTTCTGGGCCTGTCGCTGGGTCTGGGCATGGTGGGGTACGGCTACTACGAGGGCTTGGCGTGGCGCGACGGATTCCTGAATGCCGCGATGCTGTTGGGCGGCATGGGACCGGTGAACGCGCCCCTGACGCCGGACGGCAAGGTGTTCGCTGGGCTGTATGCGCTGTACTCAGGGCTGCTGTTCCTGGTCGTGGCGAGTCTGGTGCTGGGTCCCGTCGTGCACCGCGTCCTGCATCGGTTCCACTGGGACGAGGACCGGGACTGAGGACGCGAGGTCTTGCGCGTCCCCGCTTGGTCGGACTTGCGAATGCCTGTTTGTGGCAGTTTCCGTGGCACCGGGCCGTGCGGTGGCTCTGAGAGCGTTCTCAGCGGCGACAGCGACGCGCCCTGCTGCTCCGCTTGGGGCAGCAGTGGTGCTGGCATCGCAGGTCCGTCCCGACCCCACGGGCAACGCCGGGATGCAAGCCCAACGACGACCCCAACGCAGAAAGGGGCCGGACCTCACGATCCGACCCCTCTCCGAACTTGTCGTGACTCTTGCGTTTTCTCTGGCTCCGATGCGCGGACTCGAACCGCGGACCCGGTGATTAACAGTCAGGGATGAATAGCTGTAATTACATGGTGTTGCGAGGCTATGCGTGTCCCGCCAACATGCAACCAACCGGCATTGCGTGGCAATAGGTGGGACGGCAGCCAGGGCAGGGCGTCCTACCCTCGCCCGAGGTTCCGCTCGCCTGCCCGGTTGATGCGCTCTTCCAACTCCGTCAACGTCTGCAGGACAGCGTCGAATGGTGGCGGCCCGGAGAAGTACATCGGCGCCATCGCCGTGTAGTCGGCAGTCAGTTCCGCGAGCCGTGCGTCGGGGGGCACCAAGCGGAACGTCCCCCGCCGCGCCAAGTCGTACCGGGCCCAACCTCGCGAAAAGAACTTTGCCTTCCACGCGACGACGCGCTCGAGCATGTCATCGTCACGCACGGCAGCGTCCACTGCAGGGAGCCGTCCGAGGGCCGCAGTGTCGGCGTAGTGGCGCGAGTAGCGTGATGGCATCGGCGTGCCGAGGTCGCGGTGGTGCTCTGCGTGCAGGATGGTGGCCTTCTCCCAGAACGATCGGCCGATGTCGAGCGCCACCACCTCGCAGCGCCAGTCGTCGAACGCCTGCGGGACCTCCTCGGCCAGCCAAGGTCGGATGAGGTGCAACCCGACCGGGCGCTGCTCTGTCAGCGAGCCGAACTCCAACTTCACGCTGCGCGGCAGGTAGCTGAAGCCGCCGCTCGACTGCGTCGGGTAGTGGAACAGAAGGACGGGAGCGTGGGTGGCGGGGTCGTCCAGGTACTCCAGCCAGTCCAGCCCGCCCGAACGTGTCCCCAGCGCGGCGCGGGCGCTGGCTTCGAGTCTGGGCTGGATCCCGGTTCGGACGCGTGCCGTGCAGGCCTCTTGGAGGCTCTTCATCCACTTGTCCCGCGTCACCCGGCTGGCCTTGTCGTCGAGTTCCTCCTCGGCGACGCCCAACCAGACGGGGGAGACTGAGAGGTCGATGTCTTCCGAGAACCGCGCGATGGCCCCGTGAACCTTCGACAGCGAGGTGCCGCCCTTGAACACGACCGCGTTGCGCAGGACATCGTCTTCGAACAGGACGGCGAGCAGCCAGCAGACCCAGAAGTCCTTCTCGAGGATGGCGACGTGCAGGTTGCGGCGGGCGGCCGCCTGTTCGAAGTACAGTTGGCGGTCGGCGGAGG
>JBMOIG010000302.1:0-2947 GCA_049317445.1 Myxococcota bacterium
TCGTCCTGCTTCTGGTCGGCTTGGGCCTCGTCCTCCTGCTTCTGCTTGACCGCCGCCTCTTGGGCCATGATGCCTTCGACGTGGTGCTGCATGGCCAGCGTCTCGTCGTCGGGGATCACCCGCGACTTGCCGCCATAGGCGTGCGACAGGGTCAGGGGCAGCTCCTCGAGTGGCTCTGGGTCGGAAAAGCGCGGCGGCTGCGGAATCAGCTTGCCTTCCTGCTTGCGCGGCGGCACGAAAATGCACTTGCGCGGCCCCAGGATCCGCAGGGTCACCTGCTTGCTGCCCAGTCGCAGTGAGCACTCGAACTCGGGCAGCGCCTTGCCCCCCGGCGCATAGGCCTTGCCCACGACCAGGACGTCGGCGCGGGCCTTCTCGGGCACCAGCTCCACCTCCAGCGTGGGCGGCGCGGTCATCACATCGCCTGCGTCGAACCGGTCTTCGGCCAGGAAGGGCGGCTGGTCGTCGTCGGGCAGCGGCTCCAACACCGCAGAGTCCTTGGGGATGCCGTAGGTGCGCCGGGCGATGAACACGATCGCATAGGTGCCGTCGGTGCGCTCGCACGGCAACAGGGCGACCCAGTATCCCTTGCGCAGATCGGGCATTGGCATCCGTTGAACACCGCGTGGGGCGGCAGGCGTAAGGTAGACGGCGACAGAAGCGATGGCAATCGCCGCGTTCTCGCCGGCAGGGCAAGGGCGCACCATCGGAGGGGCGAGCGACAAAGGTTCGCATTGACCCGGTGTTATGTGGACGCTAAGGTGCAGAGTAGGACCCACGACCCGTTTCGGGACGAGCCGGGACCGTTTCCCCCCCGGATAAACCAAGTAGACGAGCTTGCCATGACATTTCCCTTCCGTGGATGGGCGTTGCTGTTCTCCGTCAACCTGGTCGTCGCGTGCGGCAGCGATGCCGTGCTCGAGCCGACGCTGGTCGTCGAGGACGTCGATTCGCCGGACATGTCCGACGTGACCGACCTGCCCGATGCACTGACCGACACCACGACCGACGCAACCCCGGGCGGCTGCACCGCCGATGCGGACTGCAAGGTGCTGGGCGGCGTGTGCGACCCCCAGACCTCTGCGTGCGTGCCGTGTCTGGTGGCCAGCCACTGTGCGGGCGCGCAGGATCTGTGCATCGACAAGGCGTGCGTAGCCCAACTTCCATGCCAATCCGACAAGCAATGCGTTGCCCTTGGGCAAGTCTGCGATGTGACGGCGAAGGTGTGCGTTCCCTGCGTCGCCTCCGCCGATTGCGAGCTGGGGCAAACCTGCAAAGCGCACACCTGCGTCGACCCCGGCCCCGCGTGTTCAGCCAGCCAGGCCTGCCCCAGCGGCCAGGTGTGCGACACGGTGGCGGGAGGCTGCGTGGGCTGTTTGGGCGACACCGACTGCGACCCCTTGGCCCACTGCGCCGAGACGGTGTGCGTGGCCGACCTGTGCCCGGGTGGCACGGCAGAGTGCACCAACGATGGCGGGTTGCGCGTGTGCGCCGACAACGGCTCTGTCTGGAAGGCGCAGCCCTGTCCGCAGCAAACCGTTTGCGTGCAGGGCGTCTGCGCGGCCAACGTCTGCGCGGCGGGGACCAAGGTCTGCGCCAAGACCGGTCAGGCGGTCGAGACGTGCAACGAAACCGGCACGGCCTGGAGTCCTGCCGCGGCGTGTCCCGGCGGCAACGTCTGCGTGGACGGCGCGTGCAAGCCGCTGGTCTGCACCCCGAACGTCAAGAAGTGCAGCGATCAGGGGGGCATGGAGGTGTGCGCGGCCGACGGGTTGAGTGCCATGACCTGGTTCTGCCCGCCCAGTGAGGACGGCAAGCCTCAAGCGTGTTCGGTCGACGGCGGCGTGGTGGCGTGCAAGCCCCAGCTGTGCGTGCCCGGTACTGCGTTCTGTGAGAACGAGCACGTCATGCTGTGCGACGCAACGGGCTTTTTTGCCAGCCAGGGGGCGAACTGCGCGCTGCCGGGGCCGGGCGGCGTGTCGCAGCTGTGTCTGGACGGCGCGTGCAAGCCGGGCGAGTGCACCGCAGGGCAGCAGATGTGCGCCGACGTCGGCACGATTGCCACCTGCAAGGCCGGCGGCCAGGGCTATGACAAGACGGCGTGCGCGCCGGGAACTGCTTGCGAGGACAAGGCTTGCTCGGCGGTGATCTGCACGCCCGGCCAACTGTCGTGCAGCGGACAGCAGGCGTTGAAGTGCAGCGCGGCCGGCACCGTCCAGCAGCCGACGGCGGACTGCGGTGCACAGGGCAAGGTCTGCATCGAAGGCGCGTGCTGGGCCAAGGTGTGTGACGCGGGCGCGCTCGAGTGTCAGGGCGACAAGCTGGCCACCTGCAAGGCGGACGGCACCGGCTTCACGCTGGCCTCTTGCGCGCAGGGCGAGCTCTGTCTGGCGGGGGCGTGCAAGCCCCTGGTCTGTCAGCCCGGCGGCAAGAAGTGCGAGGGCGTCAAGCTGCTTGCGTGCAGTGGCACCGGTACCTCGTGGCTGCAGGTGCAGGACTGCGGGCTGGGTGGCCAGGTGTGTGACCAGGGCGCGTGCACGGCCAAGGTGTGTCAGGCGGGCGAGAAGCAGTGCCAGACGGGCCAGCTGGCGACGTGCAAGGACGACTTCTTGGGGTGGACGCTTGCGGCATGTCCGGACAAGACGGCGTGCGTCGCAGGGGCGTGTGCTGCTGTCGTCTGCACGGCGAATGAGAAGGCGTGCGCCGGCAAGTTCACCAAGACTTGCAACGCCACCGGCACGGCGTGGGTGGTCGGCGAGGACTGCAGCGCAAAGGCCCTGCTGTGCAACGTGGGCGTCTGCACGGACAAGGTGTGTGACGCGGGAACCAAGCAGTGCCAGAGCGGCAAGCTCGCGACCTGCAACGCGGATCAGCTTGGCTGGACCGCCGCGGCGTGTCCGGTCGACACCGTCTGCGTCGGCAGCGCGTGCGAGTCCGTCATCTGCAC
>JBMOIG010000303.1:0-2938 GCA_049317445.1 Myxococcota bacterium
CCTCGCCGTGCAGTTCCCTGACTGCGCGGAGGACCGCTTCCACGGCACCATCGGGAGACAGCTCGCCAACGATGCTTCCGTCAGCGTCCGGCTGGCCGGGGTAGACGACGATCCGGGCCTCGATGCCGGAATCGCGGGCAGCCGAGCACAGGGCATCGTAGCGTTCACGGTACTTGGGGTGAAAAGCGCTGGTCAGGCCGGGCAAGATCACAAGGTGGGTGGCGGAACTTGCCATTGCGATTCTCCAAGGCGGGCTGCCCGCAGCCAAGTACACTACTTCAGTCACGTCCACCAGCGCCATCCCTACGCTACGTCACCCCTGGCGACGAGCTGGTTGTGCCCAAGTGCCGCGACTCCGGACTACACCGGAATGCGGCGGCATTAGAGAGCCGTAGACAGCGTCGATGGCGGATTTGGGTACGCAAGCGTTTGCATCTCCGAAACCTACCGAGTCGATTCAGCCGTTCCGATGTCGGAACAGATAGCGGGCGCACCAGCGTGCGCCTGCCGGTAGCGGATCTGCTACGCACCGGGTCGGCGCCTCGCCGTTCCCCATCCCTAGTACCACCGTCGCGTCCTGCAGATTGGGTATGTCATTGTTATTGCGACCGTTTGTTGTCGATTGCAGCGTTGGCACACGCCTTGCACATGCACCATTACGTCACCGCGAAAACGAACCCGCGGAGCCGCAAGGAACCCCCGATGACCAGCCCGACCTCCCCCGCCTGCTGCACCGCCACCGCCGTCCTGGATGAGGAGGCCTCGCCGGAGTGGCAGGCCAACATCACCGCCCTCCGCGTGCACGACGCCGATCGGACGCACCGGCACTGGCACGAGGCACGCGGCCACCTGGCGGCTGCGATTCGTGTGGTGGCGGGACGCATGTGGACCGCTTCTTCTGACGTGCGGATCGGCAACCTGGTGGAGGAGGCCATCGACGGGCGGGGCCACTACGAGGACGCACGGTCCGCCAACGGCGAGGAGGCCTCGGTCTGGAAGCGTGACCGGAAGGGCCTGGTCGAGTCCTGGTCCGAATCGGCTGGCCCCGTCGAGTCACCGGTGCGCGTTGTCCGAGTGGCTCTGCACAACCTCCGAATCCGCCCGCGCCTTGGCGATCGGCCGCAGGACCGCGAGGACTGGCAGGACGAGAAAGGAAATCCCAACCCGCACATCGAAGCGCTGGTCTACCGAGCCGTCGCGGCACTCACTCCCGCGGCTGAGCCAGACCAACTCCCCCGCGAGGTTGCCGACAGCCTTGAGGCGGCCGCCCGCTACGCCATGGCCATTGTACACCTGCGCATCGTGCATCCCCTTCCAGCCAACGCCTTGGCGCTCGTCATCGAGGAAGCGTTGGCCGACTACGGCGCCAACGAGACGGAGCGTCGACGCGTGCGGGACGATGTGACGGTCAGTTCGTTGCTGAGGGAGTGGGCGGACCTCTGGGCGCGCATGGCCGACTGGACGAAGCGCGACATCGAACTCGGACCTGACCGACTCCGCTGGCAGCACGTCCAGACGGCCCCGTTCCTGGAGCGGACGGACTCGATGATTAGGGCCTGGCAGGCCCGCTACCACGCGTGGGAGGGCCACGCCGAATGGACCGCCGTCGACGAGGTGCCGCAAGGGAAGGGTCGGTTGAGCAGTTCGCGCGCTACAGGTCCCTCGGGATCCGCAAACGGGTTCCCCTCCTTGCAGAACACGTCGCAACCGATCATCCGACCCTCTGTCCGACCAGGAGCAAGAGCGGGGGCCGGGTCAGCACGGTGCAGGATGCCGTTGAGGCTATCCGCCACAACGGATCGAATTCACGAAGCAATGGGCACGGCCCATGATCGCCGTCAGACACGCGGGCCCTGGCGCACCTTAGGAATACGGCAGGGCGCGGCACCTGACGAGAACACCAACCAGCGAAGTACAAACTGATGCAACATTCTCAAATGGAAACAAAGACATGTTCAAGCAAGACTCGCTTCGCGCGAGCCTCGAGGGCTTGGCGGCTCGTTCGAGTCCCGACACCCCACGTTGGCCCGCAGACGTCGCTGTTCTCACGCGTTGGGGCCTCATGGGCGAACTCGATGCCCGCAGGGCTGCTCAGGTCGCTTCCGGAATCTCCGCTGCAGCGCGACAACAGCTCGTCGACCTCGTGCTTCGTCTCCGAGAACTCGCCTGCGCAGCCTGGGCATCAGCCGTCGATGCGACTGCGGTTCGCTCGGACCTGCTCGGCGGCCCAGCCGCGGCATCATATGAGCATGACCTGGCTGCCCGTCTTCAAGCGGAACTGCTCGGTGGACTCGACGCACGGGAAGAAGTTCATCGTCTCGGCGTCTGCGCTGGTCTCCTCTGCGTCGATCTGGGATACCCAGCCCAACTGGCTGAATCTGATTCGAAATACGAAGCGATTGCGTCTGCGGCTTGCGGCCTTGCACCCCGGTGTCAGGGACGCCTCGCCCGCCTGCCCGAAGACGTGGCCAACGCTCATTGGTGGTACTGGCTACCCGTTCACGCCCGGTGGGCGGAAGTCGCCCCTGCAACGGAGGAAGTGGATTCGCACGAACTGTAGGTGAACGCGCCGACATACTCTCCTCGTTCGAGGTTGGCGTCGCGCGGACACCGTAGAGGGCCCTGAGAGCCGGCGATGAGCCGGTTTCGGGTCAGAACCTCTCGGACCTCGTGCACCTCAGCCCCAGGCGTGCCGCCGCGCCGCACGAACGAAGGAGACCCGCTCGATGTCGAACACCTTGTCGCTACTCGTGAACGTGCTCCGCTGCTTGACCAGGGCGGCGTTGTACTCGGCCGGAGCCGCTCTCGCGCTGTTGGTCGCGTTCGCGTTCGCGGTCGCCAACTACCTCGGCATGAGCTTGACGTTCGAGCAACTTGGCCCCGAGTCGGTGCTGCTTGCGATGGACACCTTGCTCGGCGGCGTCCTGGGAGGGGTCTT
>JBMOIG010000304.1:0-2932 GCA_049317445.1 Myxococcota bacterium
CCGCCGTCCAGCCAGAACTTCGGCACGATCGACAGGTTGCTGGGACCCGCCAGCGCCGCCAGCGTGTACTGCCAGGCGTCAGGTCCACGCACCGAAAGCACAAACGACGTCGTGCCCGGCGGCACCACGAAGGTCACCGGGGGCGTTTTGCCGTCAAAGCCGGTCTGGGCCGTGCCCAGCTCGACCCGCGTGTGCCAGACGTCGGGGCCAAACGGCGAGGTCGTGTCGGTGGTCGTGGCATCCTGGGGCAGCAAGGTGTCGCCGGCGTCGTCGGATGCGTCTGCCGCGAAAGTGTCCGCTGGGTCCGGAGTTGCACCGCACGCGCTAGCAGCCAGCAGGGCGACCATCAGGATGGCGGTCAGGGAGATTCGGGTGGTCACGGCAGCGTTCCTCTCCCACAAGGTCTCAGATTCCAAACCGAAAGCCAAATCGTCGCGTCGCGGGCACGGACCTCGGAATAGCTGTCCCGCAACGTGGGTTGCAGGAGGCGAGGTCCGAAAGGTCGATCCCTCCCACGTCGCTCTTTCAACCTCGTACCGCGCGGACGCCTGAGGCCTTGGTAGCGTGGCCTACCCTCCCCATCCGGCCCCTTCCAAGGCTTCAGGTGCCGCGCACCCAACCGACCTCGCCAAGCCCCGTAACCCCCTGAGCTACTTTCGCTTCTTGCCGCCCGCGGACTTGGCTGTGGGTTCGGGCTTGGGCTTGTCTGTCGGTGCGCTTTTGGCCGGTGCGCCCTTGATCGGTCGTCGTCGCCTCAGCCACGCCCAAGCCAGCAGCGCCAGCAGGGTCAACCCCGACGCCGCACCACCCGCCCGCAGCCCAGGAGCGCGAAACACCCACGT
This sequence comes from Myxococcota bacterium, assembly GCA_049317445.1. Classification (GTDB taxonomy): domain Bacteria; phylum Myxococcota_A; class UBA9042; order UBA9042; family UBA9042; genus CAJBNH01. The sequence continues at coordinate 843 of JBMOIG010000304.1, forward strand.
GATCTGGTGGGTTCCCGCCGGCACCGCGACCGCCCGGAACAGACCGTCTGCCCTCGCCGCCGTTGCCGCGCGCCCGTCGACCTGCACGGTCCAGCCGCTCTCCATCGCGTCTCGCACCACCACCACGGCCGCCAGGGTCGTCGTCGCCTTCAGCACCAGCCGGTCCGGTGTCTCCTCCACCACCTCGACCGTCCCCGTCGCCCCCGGGGTGTGCGGCAGTACGCGGTCCAGCAGCACCGTGTCGGCCGGCAGGTCGGCCAGCTGCTCGACTGCGGCGCTGTTGTCCGGCACCACCCGCACCTGTCCCGCCACAAGAAACCTGGGCATGGGCGCGGGGTTACGCCGCAGCACGCGGCCGCTGTCGAACTTCTGGACCTCGGGCCACTCGGCGAATGCCAGCCGCGCCTGTCCGTCATCTGCGTCCAGCAGCAGGTGGGACACCGCCAGCCGATCGAGCCATGGAGACGGCCGTCGCACCTGAAACATCACGCCGTACTCGGTCGCAGCCCGTCCGGACAGGCGGTTGCCGTAAGCGTTGCTGAGCAGCGGCACCACCGGCTCGTACGCCCCGGCTCCGGCCAGTCCCGCCGTCGCTGGCCAGTTCGCCTGTCGCAGGGCCGCCGCCGTGGCCAGTCGATGGTCGCGGCCGACCGCTTGGGCCAGCGCCTGACGCTCCTGAACGCTCCACCGCACCCGGGCTTCCGCCTGTTGGTGGTCGGGCTGCACGTGCATCGCAGCGAACCGCACGACCTCAAAGCCCAGCACGCCGACAAGTCCCCAAGAGATCGCCTTGTGCCATCCGGGCTTGCCCCAGGCCAAGAGTGCCGCCGCCAGCGCACCCACTGCCGTGACGAGTCCCAACCTGGCGTCTGCAGCGAAACCATCCAACCCCGCACCAGCGCTGCGTTTCGCGTCCAGCCCCGCCGCCCACCAGCCGCCGTCCGGGCGCAGCGTCGCGCCCAGCCCCAGCAGCCCCAACGCCAGCCCGCCCAGCACGGCAAAGCCCAGCAAGGTCTTGGTCTTGGACCTTCCCGCGTCTTTTGGTGCGACCGTCAACGCCTCGGCCGCCAACAGGGCCAGCAGTGCCACGGCGGGCAGCAGCCAGCGCCCGGGCACGCGGAAGCTGCCAAGGCCCGGGATCAAATCCACCAGCGTGGGCAGCAGCAGGCCGTCCTGACCGACCGACAGGAGCAGACACGCGACAGCCCCTGCCGTCAGAATCGCGCTACGCAGGCCGCCCCGCACCGCGCCCAGCGCCGCAAGTGCCAGCCCCGCTGCGCCGACAAATGCGACCGACTCGTGGTACGCAAAGCCCCCCAGCCGCGGTCCCGTGCCGCCCCAACCGGCAGGAGCCACGGCCGTCAGCAGCGTGCGTGCTGGCGCCCCGTAGGCCAGCGCGATTTGCAGCGGCGTTTCCATCGAGCGATTGCTGTGTTCGGCAAACAGCCAAGTCGGCCACCATTGCACCGCCGACAGCGCAAGTCCCACCGCGCCCGCCACGGCCAACACCAGCAGCGCCAGCACCGACGCTGGCCAATGCTTCAGACGCGACGCGGGGTTGCCCTTGTCGCCGGCGCCCGCGACGTCGCCCGGGTCCAGCACCAGCGCCAACAGCGCAACGGCCAAGCCGCACAACCCCAGAAAGGTCGCCTGTGGGTGGCCCGCCAGCACCTGCAGCCCCAGTGCCACGCCGCTCCACACGGCCGGTTGCAGTCGTCTTTGGCGCACGGCGTGCAGCGCAAGGCCCCAGATCCACGGGGTCCATGCCCACGCTTCGATCAGGCTGACATGACCTGCGAACACATGGCCCCAGGTCGGCCCCCCTCCCACCAGCAGCGCCGCAACCGCAACGCCCGCCGGCCATGTCGCGCGCGAGCCGGCCCATGCCGCCGCCAGATACACCGCACCGGCGCCAAGCCCCAACAGATGCAGCGCCATCAGGATTTCCGAGGCGTGCCATGGCGACAGGAATGACACGATCAGGTTGGGCGGATAGGCCAGCCCCAGCTGCATCGTCGCGTGGACAGGCAGGCCGCCCAGCTCTCCCGGATTCCAGGTTGACCAGCGGCCGTCGCGCAGCCAGTCGTGCA
>JBMOIG010000305.1:0-2929 GCA_049317445.1 Myxococcota bacterium
GAGGGGGCGGGGGGTGAGGCGGGTGAGGCGCGATCCTGTCGCTTGGGCTAGACGGTTTCGATCTCACGTACCGATCGATGCCACGAGGAAGATGTGACCAATCATCATGCGGTGATGCCCGACCCAATCGCCACCCGCGCAGATCCCGACGTGCTGCTGCGCCGCATCCAGGCCGACGACGCAAGGGCCAACCGCGGTCGCCTCAAGGTGTTCTTCGGCGCCTGGCCGGGCGTGGGCAAGACCTTCGCGATGCTCGAAGCCGCCCAGCGAGCGCGCGGCAACGGGGTCGACGTGGTGGTGGGCGTCCTCGAGACCCACGGTCGCGCCGAGACGCACGCGCTGCTGACCGGCCTGGAAACCCTGCCGCAGCAGGTGCTCGAGTACCGCGGTCGCGCGTTGCAGGAGTTCGACCTGGATGCGTTGCTGCGACGGCGCCCCGCCCTGGTGCTGGTCGACGAGCTGGCCCACACCAACGCACCGGGCGCGCGCCACCCCAAGCGCTGGCAAGACGTGGTCGAAGTGCTGGCAGCCGGCATCGACGTCTGGACGACCTTGAACGTCCAGCATCTCGAGAGCATCAACGACGTGGTCGCGCAGGTCACGGGCGTGCGGGTGCGCGAAACGCTCCCTGATTTGGTGCTCGAACAGGCCGACGAGGTCGAGCTGGTCGACGTGCCGCCAGAGGCGCTGCTGGCGCGGCTGCAAGAGGGCAAGGTCTATGCCCCAGAGCAGGCGACGCGCGCCGCCGGAAGCTTCTTTCGCCGCGGCAATCTGCTTGCCCTGCGCGAGCTTGCCCTGCGTCGCCTGGCCGAGCGGGTCGATGCGGACGTGCAGGCCCACCGCCGCGACGAGGGCATCCAGGCGACCTGGCCGGTGGCCGAGCACATCCTGGTGTGTGTGGGGCCGACCCGGACCAGTGCCGACCTGATCCGCGCCGCCCGGCGCATGGCCGCGGGGCTGCGGGCGCGCTGGTCTGCGGTGGCCGTCGACACGCCCGAGCACACGCTGTCAGAGGCGGATCGCGCGAGGCTGAACGAAAACCTGCGCCTTGCCGAGCAGTTGGGGGCGCAGGTGGTCACGCTGAGTGGGCTGCGCGTCAGCGACGAGCTGTTGGCGTGGGCCCGCGTGCACAACGCGACACGGATCATCCTGGGCAAGCCGACCCACCCGCGGTGGCGCGACCTCGTGTTCGGCAGCCTGTTGGACGAAGTGGTGCGCGGCAGCGGCGACATCGAGGTCCACGCCATCGCGGGGCAGTCGGGGGAGGAGCGTACGTCCGCGGGCCCGCCGCCGACGGGTACCCGGGAACCGCCGCGGCATTACGCGTACGCCGCCCTCGCCGTGGTCGCCACGACCGGCTTGACGTGGCTGCTGCAGCAATTCGCGGGAGCCACCGAATTGGTGATGGTGTACCTGCTGGCCATCGTGGTGTCCGCGGCGCGCTTTGGCCGCGGTCCGTCGGTGCTCGCCTCGGCGCTGAGCGTGGCCGCGTTCGACTTCTTCTTCATCCCGCCCTACTACACATTCGCCGTGGCCGACGTGGGCCATCTGCTGACGTTTGCGATGCTTTTTGTCGTCGGCGTGGTCATCAGCGGCCTGACCGACCGGGTGCGCGCCCAGGCACGGCAGGCGAGGGCCAGAGAGGAGCGGACGGCGGCCCTGTTCGCCCTGTCGCGCGACCTGTCGAAGGCGCGCACCGTCGAAGAAATCCTGGACGCCGCCCGCGCCCACATCGGCGGGCTGTTCGAGGCGAACCTGCTTGCGTTCGTGGCCGCCGGCCAGTCGGAAGCGCTGGTCGCGGTGCCGGCCGCCGGCCTGGACGCGAGCGAACACGACCGCAGCGTGGCCGAGTGGGTGTTCGCGCACGGCGAGCCGGCAGGGCTGACGACCGAGACACTTGCGGCCGCGCGCGCCCTGTTTCTGCCGCTGACAGGCCTGCAACCGCAAGGCGTGCTTGGGGTTGTGCCGCGCAGCCCACGCAGCCTGGAAGACCCGACCCAGCGCCAGTTGCTCGAAACCCTGTGCCGCCAGGTGGGCGCAGCGCTCGAACGCGTCCGGTCGGCCGACGACGCCCACGCCGCCCGCCTGCACGCCGAACGGCAAGAGCTGCGCAACTCGCTCCTCTCGTCCGTGTCCCACGACCTGCGCACGCCGCTCGCCGCCATCACGGGCTCGGCGACCACCCTGCTGAACGACGGCGCGGCGGTGGCCCCCGACGCCCAGCGCGAGCTGCTCGAGACGGTGCGCGACGAGGCCGAGCGCCTGAACCGCCTGGTGGGCAACCTGCTCGACATGACCCGACTCGAGTCGGGCGGGCTGCACGTGCACAAAGAGTGGACGCCGCTGGAGGAAGTGGTCGGGGCGGCCCTGGACCGCGCGGGTCACGTACTGCACGACCACGAGTTGCGCCTGTCGCTGCCCGCAGACCTGCCGCTGGTGCCGCTGGACGGCGTGCTGATCGAACAGGTGTTGCTGAACCTGCTGGACAACGCGGCGAAGTACACCGCGGCCGGAACGCCCATCGACATCGCGGCGCGGGCCGAGCCCGGCAGGGTGGTGGTCGAGGTCGCCGACCGCGGTCCGGGCTTGCCCGAGGGCAGCGAATTGCGGGTGTTCGAAAAGTTCTTTCGCGCGTCGCCGCTGGCCGGCGCCCGCGGGACCGGCCTTGGGTTGGCCATCGTCCACGGCATCGTCACCGCCCACGGCGGCACCGTCTCGGCGGGCCAGCGCGAGGGCGGCGGGGCGGTGTTTCGCTTCACCCTGCCCGTCGAAGGCGCGCCGTCGGCGCCGCCAGAGGAACCGTGAGGCGCCATGGCTGAGACCCTTCCCGTCGTGCTGTTGGTCGAGGATGAGCCGCAGATGCGGCGTTTTCTGCGCGCCAGCCTGCCCGGGCACGGCTATCGGCTGCTCGAGGCGAAGACGGCATACG
>JBMOIG010000306.1:0-2907 GCA_049317445.1 Myxococcota bacterium
ACACTTGACATCTTTTGGCACGGGTCCGGTCCGACGCGCCGACATGGCAACGCCTTCAGGGCCTTCTCGCCTGCCTGCTGACTCAGAAAACAGACCAGATGCCACTCGGGCGGCTCCACCCCGCGACGACCTGGGCCACGCGCAAGTCGGCCCTCGCGCGTTCGCGCCAAGCGTTCACAGCGGCGGAATCAGGCAGTTGCATCAAGCCTCACCGCCTCGGTCGTGATTTGCCGATCGAACCAGCTCGACGACGCCTTCAGCCCCTGCCCGTCTTCCGGCGTCAGCACCAGGAGGTCAAAGCCCACATCCAAGCCGCACAGGCTGCGGCCTGCGCGCACGTCGTGCTTGACCAACCCGAACTCGATGCGACAAGGTGGCCGCCGCGATCAGTCCACGGGAGACGCGATGCCGGGCGACGTCGACAACATCCTCCCCTCGAGCGAGACGTTGTCCGGGCACATCTCGGCCTGCCTGCCGGCGGCTTGGCGTCTGGACCAGATCACCGCGCACGCGCAGGGCTGGCTCGTCCATGTGCGCGACGACGCCCACACGCCCCACGTCCTTGAGATTGGCGTTGGGTCTGCCGCCGACGCCCTGACCCGCGGCCGGGCGTTTGGCTACAGCTACCGCGGACGCGATGTCGCCCCGGAGACGGTCGCGCGGTATCTCGGGATCTTCGAGCAACTGGGCGCGCGCGAGGCGGAATTTGCGCCGCTGCTGCCCCAAGCGACGACGGCCAAGGCCGCCGCCAGACCTCTGCGGCGCTCGGTCACTTGGGGGGAGCGGTCGCTCTTGAAGCGGACCGCAGGCCGCCCCGCGCGGGTGGCGAGGCTGCTGGAGGGCATCCCGGACGACGAGGCGGTCGAATTTCGCCTGTATCTGGAGAGCAACTGCCGCCAAGCCTGCCAATTCTGTCAGCAACCGGCCCTGCGTCGCGGGCTGCGGCACAAGGTGTTGGGCAGGTGGGTCGAGTGGCTGCGGGCTGCGGGCCATGGCCTGGTGGGCACTGGGGGGTTTGCGGCCCTGCTCGACGTGCTGGCCCGGCGCCCTGCCCCCAGCGCCCTGATGCTGGTCGGGCACGACTGGGCCGAGTCGTCTGAGCTCACGGCCATGCTGACGGCGCTGGAGGCACAACCGGGCGTGGGTGTGTCGTTCATGGGGCCGTCCACTCGGCTGGCGGATCCGGCCCTTGCGGCCCGCATCTGCGCGCTGCCCGGGCTGGAAACCGTCACGCTGACCCTGCAGTCGGCGGTCCCGGCCGTGCATGACGCCATCGTGGGGGCGCCCGGTGCCGCGGTGCAGGTCCTTGCCGCCATCGACAACCTGCTCGCCCACGGGGTTACGCCAGGCGTCAATGTGGTGCTGACCATCGACACCCTGCCCGGTCTGGGTGATTTGCTGCGCTGGACGGCGGCCCGACAGCTGCCGACGGGCCTGCTCGGCTTCATTCCCGACCCCGGTCCCAGAGGAATCGAAGGTCAGGTGCCGACCAGCGATGCGGTCTGTCGCACGCTGCAACGTGATCTGGAAGTCGCGACGCAGGCTGTGGTTTCGCTGCGCGGGCTGCCCGAGCGCGCGATCCCGCAGCAGCTGCGCTACCGGGCCGTGTTGCTGCCGGAGTGACGCGGGTCGCCATCGCCCTGCCGCGTCATGACGGCCCCAGGCGGACGAGAGGGGGGGCGCGGGACCAGACGCAACCGGACGGAGTAGTCTCGCTGGGGCGCTCGACAAGCTCCACCAGCCCCAAAGACACTTCCGCCGCAGTTCACAACACCTGTCGCCAGAATGGGGTCCGCACGTGCTGCCGTCCGCGCTGTCAGGTTGCGTCCCTCGCAGTCTTGGCCGCGCTCGGTTCCTCGGTTGTCACGCCCGCAGACGGCGCGCCTTCTTCCTCCAGCTTCTCGGCACACTGCGGACAGATGCCGTGGGAGAACAAGACCTCGGAGTGGTTCGAGAGGTACTTCTCCATTTGCTCCCACACTTCATCGTCGTTGCGGATCTTGTGACAGTACGAGCAGATCGAGATGATCCCCTTGAGGACCTTGATCTCCTCTTCCAGCTTGGCGCGCAGAGCTGTCTGGGCGTCCACCCGTTCTGTGACGTCGATGCAGCTGCCGATGAAGCCGGCAAAGTGCCCGTCGGCATCGTGGTAGGGAACTCCGCGGTCCACGATCCAACGATAAGCGCCGTCATGCCGCTTGAGTCGGTACTCCATGTCGAACGTGGAGCGGTTCCGGAAGTTGGTGAGGTAGATGTCCAAACAGCGGTCAAAGTCGTCTGGATGCACACCTTCAGCCCAGCCGTTGCCGTACTCTTCCGCCATGGTGCGCCCACGAAAGGCGAGCCATCGTTCGTTGAAGTAGTCGCAAAGGGCTTCGGTGTTGGCGCGCCAGATCAGGATGGGAGACTGCTCCACCAACGCCGCATATTCCGTCAAGCCAAGGTTGGCGTTCGACATGGCAGTTCCCCTTCTCGAAGCTCCTTGCGTGTCCGCTGGCGGGCGTCGAAGTTGCGGGATGTTGCCAGCATTTGGGCGAACCGCAACCTGCGCAGAAGGGGGCGGTCGCAAGAACGTCTGCCCGATAGACGCTCCCGGACTCAGGTCCGCGGGCTACCGTTCAAGAAGTCCCTGCCGGGACTGAACCCGGCGCCAAGATCGCTCGATCCAGAGCCGTCACCGGCCGGAGGAAGCGTTTCTTATGGGGTGGATTCGTACCGTTGTGCGTTCGATGAACCGCAAGCCCGTGCCGGTCGGCAGCCTGACCTGCGGCGGGTCGTGGCACGGGGGCAAAGGGCGGTGGTGAGCCCTCCCTTGCCCCCAACCACGCGCAATCTACTTCGCCAACGCTTGTTCCAACGCCACGGCCACGGCCACGCTGGCGCCGACCATGGGGTTGTTGCCCATAC
>JBMOIG010000307.1:0-2899 GCA_049317445.1 Myxococcota bacterium
CGCGAACCACACCGTCGTGCCGCGCATCCCGTTCATTTGGATGGCCTTTCTCATGGTGGGACTCCATTGTCGTAAGAACGTTGCAGGGTATCGGAGCGCTCGTGCGTTGCCCCGCCTCCCAGCGCCATCCTCAAACCCGTCGAGGCGCGCTGGCGGCGGTGATGGCCAGAACTACTTGTTGGCGATCCAAGCGTTGTATCGATCGTAGTCGAACGTCAGACCGGCCGGCAGGTTGAATGAGTTGCTGTAGAAGGATGCCGTCGACTTGCCCCACCAGGTGTAGCAGCCGTTGCACGTCCAGTAGTACCAGCCCGACTTCAGGATCAGCACCGACGTCTGGTTCGCGGGGAACGTGACGGTCGTCGTGTTGGTGCTGATGTTGCTGCCTGAGGTGGTCCAAAGGTCACTGCCGTTCAGGGCAAGGCCCGTGAAATTGTTGTAGTTGGAGTTGGTGGACCACCAGTAGTTGACGCTGACGTTGATCGCGCTGGAAGTGGTGTTCTTGATGAACGCGGCCAATGCCTGCCAGCTGGCGTTCTGAGCGTTGCGTCCGGTCGAGCCCTTGTCTTTGTAGATGTTGCCGAACTTGTCGCCGTACACGATCGTGTCGAAGCCCCACTGATGCAGCGAGTCGTTCGAAGTGCCGAACGAGGAACCGTACGTCGGGACGCCGTTGGGCTTGGTGTTCCAGTTGTTCTCGACGTTGTCCTCGTGCCATGCGTACAGGAAGGGCTTCGACCCGACCGGGAACGGCGAGGCGAGGCCCGGGGCGGTCAGCGTGCCGGCGACAGTCAGGTTGCCGGCGATCGTTTGCGCGCCGTCCACCACCAAGTCACCCGCGACGCGGATCTTCTTGGACGACAGGGTCTGCAAGTTCACCGACCACGACGACACCGAACCGTCGGTCGTGTTGTTCAGGAACGCCCCGTCCACGACCTTCAAGCGCCACGTACCCTTGGGGTTCTTGCCCACCCAGTACGACAGGTCGCCAGAAACCGTCTTGGTCGCATCCGGATAGACCGTGTCGATTGCCGCACCCTTCGACCCGCTCTTGCTGTAGAGCACGTACTCCTGGTTCGCCGCGTCATACAGGGTCACGACGACTGTCGAGATGTCCGAGTTCGTCAACTTCAACGTCACGGTCAGCTTTTGCGCCAGTCCCACGTCACCGACCACGATCTCCGAGTAGCCACCGATCGGGTTGTTGTCCGGAATCGCCAAGGCCGCCGCCGATGCGAACACGTCGGTGAACTGGTTCCAGATCAAGCCGTTGGAGATTTCGTCGATGTTGTCGGCAGCGATCGTCGCCGCCGCGCTTGCCTGCGCGCAGTCCAGAGAGCCGTCCGCCTTGATGCCCACGACCACAAGGTTCGAGCCGCAAGACTTGCCAAGCTGCGCCATCGCCGGAATCTCCGCCAAGTCTGCGTACTTGCCCGTCGTTGCCACCTTCGCCAGACCCGCCGTCTTCGCGTACACCGTCAGGTCCGGAGCGCCCGTCAGGTCCGCGTAGGCACCCGTCGTCGCCACGTCCGCCAAGTTCGCAGCCTTCACGAAACCGGTCAGGTCCGGTGCGCCCGACAGGTCTGCGTAGGCGCCCGACAGAGCCACCGCCGCCAGATCGCCGGCCTTGAGGTAGTCCTTCAGCACCGCGGCGTCCAACTGGTCCGCACCGACGCAACCCGTGCACGAAAGCCCTTCCGCCACAGCAGCCCGCAGCGCATACGCCACCGAGTGCAGGGGCTTGCGAGCAAGCTCCGGGTCCTGGCCGATCTTCATGCCCAGCCACGCACCCGCGGTCAGGTCGGCGGCCTTCAGCGGCGTCGCCGTTCCCAGCGCGTAGCTGAACTGGCCTGCGGCGACCTTGACCGTGACAGGTCCCTCGAACCAGATCGGCGAGCCACCGGTCTGGTCCTTGTAGATCGAGAACACCGTTGCGTAGTCGCCGTCGGCAGCCGCTCCGCCGCCCGTCGAGTGCAGCGTGCCCTCGATCAGCGCCGTCGAAGGCACCGCGGCCATCGCCGCGCTGGCCAGCAGAACAGTCGCACCGCACAGAAGAGCCAACGCCAGGGACACCTTACGAAACTGCATGAAAAGCTCCTGTCATCACGAGAGGATGTTCCGTTGGCGCGCCTGATGTCGCCGCGGGCGGGGGGAAAAGAGAGAACCTACTGGCTCCAGTCGCCTGCAGCCGTGTCCAGGTCGTCCACGTACTCAAGACCGGCCGGCAACTTCAGCGTGTCGCCGTAGAACGTCAGCAGTTGGTTCCGCGACGACCCGTACGGACTCGACATGATAGAGAACATGATCGAGCTGACGCGGTTGGCCGGCACCGGGAAGGTTGGCTGGGAGGTGCACTGTCCGGGATAGCAGTCGTTGGAGGTCTGCCAAGTGCCGGCGCCGTTGATCGTCGCGCTCGACCGTTCACCCCAGCCGGCGTAGTTGGTGTGGTAGAAGGCCGGCGACCAGTTGATGGCGTTAGCCGTCGTGTTCTTGACCCGGAACAACACGATCAAGACCTTGCCGTTGGTCGAACTGGGGTCGTACCAGTTGTCCGACATCACCGTCATGGTCGGGTAGATCTTCATCGTGTTCACGAGGACCGTGCGCCACAGGTTCTTGTCGGCGGAGATGCTCCAGATGACGGCGTTGCTGTCGGTCCAGTTCGAGGGGTTGATGCCCAACTGCCAGGTCGCCTGATTGCTGTAGTACCAGTCCCAGCCGTAGGCATGGGTGCTGAAACGCCCCCAGCGCAGCGTCGGCCAGACGGCGGTCCCGACGCCGGACGTAATCGAACCCGTAACCTTGAGGTTACCGGCGACCGTCGTCGCACCATCCACGACCAGATCGCCCTTGATCTGGATCTTCTTGCTCGACAGCGTCTGCAGGTTCACCGACCACT
>JBMOIG010000308.1:0-2896 GCA_049317445.1 Myxococcota bacterium
TAGCGATGCGACTCGTCGCGCGTCAGCAGCCGCAGCGTGGCGATGTGGGCAAGGCGGGATGCCACCGACTGGTGTGCGTCGCGGCGCAGCATGTCCCGCAAGGGCGTCTGGCCAGCGATCAGCACGCTCACGACCAGGCGGCTATCCATCTCGAAGTTCGTCAGGATCCGCAGCATGTCGAGCACGTCGGGCCGCAGGTCGTGGGCCTCGTCGAGCACGAGCACCGGCCGCACGCCGTCCTGCGAGGTGTTGGTCAGGAAGCATTCTTGAAGGCGCCTGACCAGCATCGGGTACGAGCCCGCGGGCTCGGCGCCGCACGCCATCGCGATCTCGCGGCACATGTCGCGCTTGGACAAGCTGGTGACCTTGACGTAGCGCACCCGGTAGCGCGCCTCGGGCAGCTTGGCGGCAAGCGCTCGCAGCAGAGCGGTCTTGCCGGCGCCGGCCGGCGCCACCAGCGCGGCCGACGAGCGCTGTTCGACCGCACGTTGCAGCGCCACCAAGGCCTCGTCGAGAAAGCCAAGAGCAAAGCGTTGTTCCACGGGCAGCTCGCGGGTAAACGGTGCAGTGTTGAAACCGAAACGGGCGCGGAAATCGAGCATGGCGGTCACTCCTTGTCGGGGTCATGGAAGCCACCGTCGGCTGTGACGATGGGCCGAAAGTCACGCAGAAACACCAGGTCCGCCGCACTCTTGGGCAGGACATGGCAGACCGGCTCGGCGGGCGCGGTCGTATCGGCGCGCATGGACAGGGCATTGGCGGCAAGGTCGACGGGATGGATCTGCACCAGCCTTCCCGAGCGGTCGGGGTGCAGCACCCGCACCACGCCGTCGAGCACCTGGCGCCATACGCGCACCCTCTGGCCGGCAAGCCCGCGCGGTACCTCGTAATGCACCCCGTCAAGCGACAGCACGTGGTCGTTGCTGACCCGGCGCTCTTCCTGGACCATGAAACGGTCGCGCAAAGCCTCGCTACTCTGCGGAAAGTTCAAGGGCCGCTCGTCCTGGCTGAAGCGCTGCCAGGGCGTCTGTTTGCCCAAGCTTTCATGCGGCGTGTGGTTGTAGACCTCGCGCAGCCAGTGGCGCAGCCGCAGTTCGAGCGCACCGCAGTCCGCGTCGACCTCGGCCGAGCCGTCGAGGCTTCGCAGCACGTCGGCCAAAGCGGTCCGATTGAAACGCTCGATCTTGCCGCGGCCTTCCGGGTAGCGCACCTCGCCATGGACCAGCGGGATCTTGAGCTGGCCAAAGACGGCCATCGCGTCCAAGGACGCAAAGCCCGTGCCGTGGTCGGTGTACATCGCGCCCATCAGGCCATGGTCCAGCATCACGTGGTACACGCCGCGTAGAAACAGGGCCGTGCCTTCCGCCGTTCCCACGACCACTTCAAGCCCCAGGCGCGAAGCGTCGTCGAGGTAGAACAGCGCCACGCGCTTGAGCCGCCCGACGCCCGCGCGGAAGTGCTTGCCGTCGCACAGGGCCATCTGCATCCGGTGCGCATAGGCAAACCGCCGCGAATCGCGCAGCTTGGCCGTGCGCCGCCGCACCACCGGCACGCCTATCCGCACGCACGCCCGGTACACCGTGCTGCGGTCGATGGGCGCCCAGTCGTCGACGACGCCCAGCAGCCGCGCGCGGCGCAGCAGTTCGGGGATCGACACCGCAATGTCGTCCTTCTTCTGGGCCTCGATGAAGCGCAAGAGCGTGCCAGGCAGTACCAGCGAGCTTTGCGTGCGCTGCCGGCAAGCCGGCTCCAGGCCGTCCAGGCCCTGCTCGGCGTACGCCGCAAGCCACCGGTATGCCGTGCGGCTGCTCACGAGGCGCAGTTCGCCTTGGGCCGTGGCGTGGGGCTGCGCCACCGCGGCCGTAATGGCATCGGGACGCAGCTCGCCACGCAGCACGCGCGTCAGCACGTCCGAGACCACCTGGAAGCGAAACAGTGCTTCGGGCGAGGGCTTCTGTCTGAGCGGGTAGCGGGGGGTCGACATGGGCAAAGCTCCGGGTTTCATCGTGGACCGGACCGTACTTCGCCGCCCGCCGGGCTGGTACGTCCCGAAGTCGTGGACGCCACCGCTGCCCTGCACGTCCGCTTACGGCGGGGGCGTTCCAGCGCCGCGGAACGACCACCGCCGCAGCCGCCCGATCTCGATGTCCCACAGCAGCGCCGGCCCCCAGAGGCCCGCCAGGTGCCCGGCGCACAGCACCCGCTCCAGCACGCTCGGTCCCGCTGCGACGCTGTCGAGCACGGCACACACCGCCAGGCCGCGACTGCGGTACCCCGGCGACGCGACGATGGCCTGCGCGCCTTCGACCAGCACCAGCGTCTCGACCCGCAGCGCGGCCCCAAGCGCGTGCCGCACAGCCAGGTCGAGGTCGGGATGCACGCCGCAAAGCCGTGCAGCCGCTTCGAGATGCCGGCCCTGCTTGGGCCACCAGCGGTCGGTGCCGCCCGGGCAATCGCGCGGCCACGCCTTGCCTTCGGCGGCGTCGAGCGCGGCGTCGAACAGCGTGCCCTCGAACGCCTGCGCGTCGCGCGCCGTGCCGACCAGCTCGCGCCCGTCGAAGCCCACCTGGGTCACCGCCGTGCGGCCGTGCGGCACATGTCCTGGTGGATACACCGTAAACCCGCGTAGATGCGTCTGGCAGCGCATCACCGTCAGCGCAAAGCACGGTCCTGTCTTGCGCTCACGACGGTCATGACGGTGGACCACGCACGGCCGGTCGTCCCGACCGCTGCACGGCCCCACCGTCGGCATGGCCGGGGCCAGCACGCCGATTGCATCGGGCGTGTAGGGCGAGACGATGAACGGAAATCGTGCATCCGGCCGTAACTCGTGGCATCCTGGCACGGCATCCTGGTGGCGCCGGCTTGGCCATTCACCATACCGGCGCAAAGATAA
>JBMOIG010000309.1:0-2887 GCA_049317445.1 Myxococcota bacterium
ACAAAGGCCACTAGGTCGAGCTGGAAGTCGGTCAGGGCTTCGCGGGCATTGTAGTTGGCGCGCGCCATGAAATAAGGACCACCGAACGCCCGCCGCGCCACAATTAGGGGCCAGTCCCCGACAGCGCAGCGAGCGGCGATGATGCGCCTGGCCCCAAGCGGGGCGGGTGCACATCGCGATGGCGTATCGGGAGTTAAGCGTGACGACGATTGTGGAAGTGCTTCGGCGGTGGCTTCGGGGCCAGACGCTTCGCAGCATTGCGGTCGCGAGCCGGGTCGACCGCAAGACGGTCACTCGCTACGTGGTGGCCGCCAAGAAATGCGGGCTGAAGCCAGGCGACGAAGATGCTGTTTTAACATCGGAAGTCGTAGGCGCAGTGGCGCAGCGGGTGCAGGTGGGCGCCAAGGTGCAGACCGGTTCGGGCCACGCGGTGTGCGTCGAGCACAGCAAGAAGCTGCTCCAGTGGCACAAATTGGGTGCTGCGGGCCCTAAGCTGGTAAAGCTGCTGCGGCGGCACACGGGCAAAGCTGTGTCGCTACGGACACTTCAGCGCTTCATGCAGGCTGAGGTGGCCAAGCTCGAAGGGCCCGACACGAGCTGCTACCTGGCGGACTGCGCGCCGGGCGAAGAACTGCAGGTCGACTACGAGCAACTTGGCGTCGTCGAGGATGCAGAGACGCAAACCCGTCGGACATTGCACGCTTTTGTGTGTACGGCGGTGCACAGTCGGCACACATTTGTGTATCCGTGCTGGCGCGAGACGACCGAGGCGACCATCGAAGCCTTGGAAGCGGCTTGGGAATTCTTTGGCGGGGTCTTTGCCGGGGTAATTCCCGACAATCTCAAGGCGGTGGTGATTAAGCCTGACCCGATCCAGCCGATCTTCAATGAGATTTTCTTGGAGTATTCGCAGTCGCGGCGCTTCTTGATTGGACCGGCTCGGGTGCGCAGGCCCAAGGACAAGGGACGGGTCGAAAACGCCAACAAGTACACGCAGTCCAGCCTGTTCGCCGGGGAGACCTATACGACCATCGACGAGTGGCGGCAGGCGGCTGAGACGTGGTGCCGCGACGAGGCCGGGCTGCGCGTGCACGGCACGACGGGCAAGCAGCCGCTGCAGCATTTCGAGGAGGTGGAGCGACCGGCGCTGCTGCCCAAGCCCACGACATCGTGGGATATGCCGCGGTGGACGACGGCGAAAGTGGGGCGCGACAATCGAATCCGGGCCGAAAATGCGTGGTATCGCGTGACCGAGGGGCTATTTGGCGAGATCCTACAGGTGCGGCTGGACCGGACGACGGTGCGCGTGCTTTTCAAAAACCAGCAGCTTCATACGTTTGCGCGGGTCGAGGAGCGCCAGACGGGTGGCGTGGTGCGGTCGGAAAAGCCGAGTGCGCAAGACAGCATCGCGAGCCGGTCGCCGGAGCTGCTTGTGGCGCAGGCGACGCAGCATGGCGCGCAGGTGGGCGAGGTGGCGCGGCGTCTGCTGGGGCGCGGACTCTGGTTTAGCCAGGTACGCAAGGTGCTGCATCTCTTCAAGCTTTGCGACTTGTACGGCAAGGCAGCGGTGGATGCGGCGTGCCAGAAACTACTTGCGGTCGACGACGACGATCCGGTGCGGGTCGAGCGTGTGGTCAAACTGGGGCTGGAATCGCGGGCCCAGCCACCAGCGATGGAGGCGGCCCCGGTGTCGGCGGCTTGCAAGTATGCCCGCGAGAACCAGACCTGGGGGATTCCAGGCTATGCACAAGGAGAGCAACATGCTGGCGGACCGTAAGAATTTGGACCCACAGGTGACACAACTGCTGCGCCGGCTCAAGCTGGGGCCGCTGACGGAGGTGCTGCCAGAGCGGCTGCTGCAGGCGCGGCAGAAGGGTATGGACCCCGAGGACTTTTTACTGATTCTGCTGGGCGACGAAGCCGAGCGACGGCAGCAGAATGCGAGCACCCATCGCGCTGCCAAAGCGGGTCTGGCTGCGGACATGGTGCTCGACGCGTGGGACCGCCACACCGAGGTGAGTTACGACCGCGATCTGCTGGACCGGCTGATGACACTGACTTTTTTGGAGCGGCACGAGCACGTCTGCGCGATGGGACCTGTGGGGGTCGGCAAGACGATGATTGCCCAGGGGCTGGGTCACATCGCGAGCGCGCGGGGCAAGTCGGTGGCAAACTACAGTGCAGTCAAGCTGTTTGCGCAGCTCAAGGTGGGTCGGGTCGACCAGACCTACGCCAAGCAAATGCGGCAGCTGACGACCGTAGACCTGCTGATTCTAGACGACTTTGCGCTGCACCCGATGGACATGATGGCGACGGTGGACTTTGCTGAGATTGTGGTGGAGCGGCACCGCCACGCGTCGATTATTCTGACGAGCAATCGGGACCCGAGCGAGTGGATTCCGATGATGGCGGAGCAACTTCTGGCTCAGAGCGCGGTGGACCGCTTTACGAACAATGCCCACGACCTGGTGCTCGACGGCCCGACGTATCGGCCGCGGCAGAAGCCCGGTCGGTCGGCGCAAGCCTAACGCCAGCAAGCCTAGACCGGTGGTCGCGCGCCCGCCCTCAGAAGCCCCTTGCAAGGGGCTTCTGAGGGCGCAGGTCTGTCCTTCGCACAACTTGATGCGGATACGATGGCTTTGCGACCAGATCGTGCGCGCTTCGCTCGCACTCGCGGTCGCGGAACGGCGCGCGCTACGCTGCGCCGGTGGCCCCTAATTGTGGCGCGGGGTGGTCCCTATCGTGTGGCGCTTGACAGTAGTCGCACTCTTCGACCAGCGCCGAGGCATCGATGGCCGCGTCGTCGGCGTCGTTGTAAGCGAGCTGGGCGGCCTTGAGGGCATCGTGCGCGGGTTTGAACTTGGGTAACAGCGCCTTGGCCTTGGGG
>JBMOIG010000310.1:0-2874 GCA_049317445.1 Myxococcota bacterium
CAGGCTTGTCACGGCGGGACGGCGGCGTTGGGGCAAGCATTGAATTCTTTGGCAAACTTCTGGAACACCCCTTCCCAGTCCACCACTCCCGGCACATGCTCGCCAAATTTCACGCACTTAGTGCCGCAGTCGCTGGCGAGCGCCAAGCACAGGTCGCCAGGCGAATTCCAGCCGCAAGACTGATAGTGGGAACACGCGAGGAAGGGAAACTCCGTTCGCCAAACGTCTGCCGAGGCAGGTGTCACACACGCTGCCCAGCCTGTCTGGCCCTGGTTCGAGCCGCAGGCCTGGGCGAGTTGAACGAGGCGAATTGTCCCGGTGGGAAGTTTCAGGCGAAACCGGGTGGAGGTCACATTGCCGCAGGCGGTCACGTTCGACATGACGTCCTTGTCGAACCAGAGGAGGGCATTCAGCGGCAACACCGCGAGAGGGACGGACGTTGCACAGTCGTCCGCCTCCAACTCCAGCCAACTCTCGAATTGTCCCCGAGTACACGGAGTCGTTTCGCCGTAGTTGACCGCCGAGTAAGGTTGAAGGAAGGCCACTTCAAGTCCGGCAGCATCTCGGCACGAGTACGCAGGTGCCCCGCAGGAATATAGCCGCCGGCACTCGGCGATGCCAAGTTCAGCGCACCCCACTGCATCCGGTTTGAAGAACTCGTCCGGTCCTTCGAACTTCAGACCCAGTGGCGAGGGGGCCAGCAGCGGCTCAGCCAAGGGATTGCCGGCCGAACCGCAGTCAACGACTCCGGCGTCGTTGGCGACGACAACTTGCCCGTCGACTTCAGCGGTCGAATTCGACTCCGGAGAGGCGGCCTCGCATCCGAACGTGACGAACGCCAAGAGGGCTGAGCAGACGCTCCAGGCGCGTTGAGCTTGGCCCGTCACGTTGGGGTCTCCTTGCCGTAGTAGTAGGCGGTATGCACGGCTACGCCGCTGAATCCCGGCTTGTCGATGCAGGCCTTCGCGATATCACTCAGATCAGGCTCAAGATTCCACATGTCCTTCGCGTATGCATGAACATTGCCCCCGGTCGTGCCCGGGCCGACCAACAAGCCAATCCAGGCCTGCCGCCCAAGTGCCCCCGCCAGCTCGCACCACTTTTTCGCAGGCAAAATCGTCCACTCCGGCGGATCCCGATAGTCCTGCACCGTGACGTCCACACCTAGTTCGAGCAATGCCAAACCATAGTCCTTGCCCGCGACCTTCGGCGGATTTCCGCCCGGCTCGTAATTGTACCACCAGTAGAGTACCGACGCTGTGAGTCCGATCACACTGCCGTTTGCCGCGTTGAACGCGTCCAGTTTGGTCTTGAACATCTTGTGTGCCTCGAACGCCTTCTTTGCGTCAGTCCCCCCGACCAGCAGCCCAGTTTCATAGTTGGTCTGAAGGGCTGTGGGCCAAAGTGACTTGTCCAGCTTGAGAAGGAGTTTGAAAATATCGTCCATTTCCTTCGCCCCCGGACCCGCCAAATCAGCTGAACCGGTAGAGGCAAACAGAAACTGGGTCTGCATCGCCTGCTTCTTGGCAAGAGTGAGGAAGGTCCACACCGCCTGTGTCTTGCCGACGACGTTGATAAGATCGATCCACGTCCGGTTGACGCCCCGCGCCTTAGCCCACTTCAGATAGGGCACTGGATCGGCGACGACTTGTGATGAAAGGAACTTCCCTGGCGCCTGTTTTACGTCGTTATCGTCCCACATCCAGACGGCCCGCAGCGGCGTCCCATTCGGGGCTCCAAAGACGAGACCATTTCGGTAGAGCGCGTTGAGCAGGAAGAAGAAGATGATTGCGACGATCACCGCCCCCGCCCCGCCGAAGTTCGAACCCGGCCTCGCGAAAGTCATGATGTAATCCAGAAACAGCCCAAGGTTCTCGACCTTGCTGAATCCGCCCGCCTGGATGAACTTAGTGTAAGGATCCATGTCATGCCCCGAATTTCGCGCTCAACCATACCAGTAGCGTCTCAGCGTCGCCCGAACTGACCTCCTTCTCCGCGAGTTCCCACTCTACTCGACCGTGGCTGGCCGCGCCTGCGCGCTCAAGTCGCTGCAGGACGGCTGGCGTCAGGACACGGTCGAATTGCCCCTGCTTCGCTTGCCGCAGGGCCATAATCACAGCCGCGCTGTCGGGTATCCTTGACGACGGCGGCGGGGCGCTGGTAGACGTGGGGGCGACGACTACTTCCAAACCGTCCGGCAATCGGACGTTCATCACTACGTCGCCACCACAGCCGCAGCACTCCCCGACGCACTTGCCCTCGCCGAGAAACGTCTGCATGCCGGACCGTGTGGTCACCACGGCCCGCACGTGCAGCGAAGGCTTCTTCACCGTGCATCGCCAGTTCTCTGTGTCGACGGGCGGAAACAGGAACCGCCCGTCCGGACCGGCAGTCGTCACGGCCGCGACCTCGTGCCCACTCATGCACGGGTTCAGCAACTCGACGACGACGTGCGCGCCGCCGAGGCCGCCCTTGCGCTGCACCGTGCCGCTGACGTTCAGAATCGCCATCGTCAGCTGCCTGTCAGTTCGATGAATCCGAAGCCGATGCTGCCGGATGCGATGACGTACAGCGCCTGCTTGACCAGGTCCCCAGCGTTCTCCTCGTTCAACACTACCGGCGCCATGCCGGCCACGAGGTAGACGCCGTAGCCGTTGCTCACGCTGCTACTGTCGCCGACGGTATAGCTGCCGGACGCCGGTGCGAACAGCGTCAGTCCCACGCGATCCTGTCGCGCCGGCAGGAACAAGGCGATTGACGTAGTGGCGTCACCGCGGCGGATAATCCCCTTTCTCATGGTCCCTCCCTCGCCTGCTCAGCGGCCGGACGGCAGCATCTCCGTGCCGCCGATGCGAATCACAAGCAGCGCGCCCG
>JBMOIG010000311.1:0-2874 GCA_049317445.1 Myxococcota bacterium
GTCGTCTCCAGATTTCCCTGAGGAGGCACTGCGACACTGTCGCTGGATTCCGCACGCCCTGCTTGACGGTTTCGGAAGTCCCCGGACGGTCCCCGTCACCTCGTCACTGGGACGAGGTCCGCCAACGGCGGACAACTGTGGGAGACCGACATGAAGAAGACGACTGGAGCCGTGCCGACCCTGACGACCGAAGGGTGTGACGACCTGCTGCGTAGGGACCTGCCACCCGTGACGATGGTGGTCGGTGATGTCATCCCCGCCGGCCTGCTGCTGCTGGCCGGGGACCCGAAGGCAGGCAAGTCGCTGCTCGCCCAGGACCTGGCGCTGTGTATTGCAGCGGGCACGCCCGCCTGGGGATGTCTGGCGGTGCCGCAGGGCAGCGTGCTCTACCTCGCCAACGAGGGCGGGCAGCGGTCGTTTCGCGCACGCATGGAACAGATGCTCGGTGGCGAGGAGGCCCCGACGAACCTCCGCATCGCCTACGAGTCCGAGCCCCTGGGTGCGCGCTTGGAGGCGCAACTGGACATGTGGCTCACCGAGCACCCCGATGCTCGCCTGGTCGTCATTGACACCTACGCGTCGGTGGCTCCGGAGACCCGCGGCGTGAACCGTCACCAGGAGGACTACAACGCGCTGGCAGGACTGGCCGACCTGGCGAACCGCTGGCCTGAGACCCTGTTCATCGTCATCCACCACACCCGCAAAGCGGAGGGTGAGGATGTCATTCACAAGATAAGCGGCTCGCAGGGCATGACCGCGGCGACGGACGGCAACGCCGTCCTCACGCGGCACACCGCGTCTCGGCAGTGCGTCCTGACCATTCGCCCGCGCAATGCGGAGGAGAACGAGCTCGTCATTGAGCGCGGAGACAACCTCCGGTGGTCGGTCGTAGGCGATGACGAGCGGGCCCGCCTGAGCGGCGGTCGCCAGCGCATCCTGCGCCTTCTGGAACAGCATCCCGAGGGCCTGGCCCCCAAGGAGGTCGCAGAAGCGCTGGACATGCCCCCGGCGAGTGCCCGTCAGTATCTGTCCCAGATGGCGAAGGCACGCCAGGTAGTGAAGAACCAGCACGGCAACTACGCGCTGCCCAGCGTGGAGGTTGCCGCATAGGTGGCTCACGACCCTCACGCCCCTCACGCCTCCGGCGCTGGGGCGTGGGGGTCGTTCGCCGTCTGCGGCTGCGCCGCAGCCAGCGGGTGAGTCTCGCCCGTCATCTGGGCGACCACCGTGGCCACATCCACCGTCCCGGCCTTGATGTAGGTGGTGGTGGCATCGTCAGGAACTGCGTGACCGGCGAACGCACGGGCGACACCGAAGGACCCCGACAGACGCTCCGCAGCCGTCACGGCGGTGTGGCGGAGCCAGTGGGGGCTCACCCCATACTGCGCGGCCCAGGGCAGCGCCTTCTGCCAGCGGTTCGCCAGAGTGTTGTAGCGGCGACGCGTGAGCGGCGCACCAACCGTGTCGCCCTTGTGAACGAGGTAGCGGAACACCTGGTCGCTCGGGTTCTGCGCGCCTCGTGCGTTCGCGTGCTGGCGCAGCGCAGCCAGCAGAGTCGGGCTCACGGGCTGCCAGCGCAGCGTGCCGCCCTTCTCGTGGAGTGCGACCTGCGAGTTCGTGGTGTCCAGGTCAGCAAGCGTGAGCGCCACAGCGCCTCCACGACGCGCACCCGTCTCGGTGTGGAACCGCAGCAGCAGAGTGTCCAGCAGCGGGTCGTTCCCCCCGCTGCGCGTGACGGCATCCAGTTCGGCGTATTCCTCGGCGGTCAGCGCCCGTCGCTGGCTCGGCTGACGCTTCGGCTTGGGCACAGCGGATGCCGGGTTGGTCGTGATGAGACCGTCATCAACGGCGCAGCGGAAGAAGGCGCGGAGTGCGCCGACGCAGTTCTCCTCCGCGCTGCGTCCATCGCGTGAGTTGCGCCGCTTCACTGCCTCGCTGCGTGCGGTGTTGGCCAGCGCCTTCAGGTCGGTCGTGCGCACCTCATCCAGGCCTTTGTCCCCGAGGTCACGGACCAGCAGCCGCCAGTAGGTGCCGTAGGTGTCGCTGGTGGACGACTTCGCGGCCTTCTGGACCACGGGCAGGTAGGCCTCCACCGTAGGAACCTGACGCGTCGGGGTGCCCCCGCCCAGCGCGGCGAGGAGAGCCGGGTTGGCCAGGGCTGTGACGAAGGCCGGGTTGCTCAGAAGCGCGACCGCAGCGGCCAGGGTCGCGGGGTCCACAGCGGGAACTGGAGCGGAGTCAGCAGGCATGGGATACCACCAGGGTGTCGAGAACGGATGTCGGAGTGAGAACGAGCACGGGCTCGTCGGTCGGAACGGACAGCAGGACGGCGGAGCCCGCGGTCCAGCCGCGGAACTTGCGCAGCGCGTCCGGCACGCGGAGCCGTCCCTTCGGGTCCAGGCGATGCGTGCCGTGCTCGTCGGCCCGGATGACCAGTGCGCTGTCACGCTCCTGGATGGTGAGCCGCGTGTCAGCGGACCAGCCGAGGTGACCGAACAGGGACGCCTCGCGCAGACGACCGTGGTCGTCAATAAGGACCACGCGGTGCTGGTGCTGCGTCGGCTCGGGGGCGAACGCGGGAAGCGTGATGAGTCCGCCACCGGAGGTAGCGATGTTGCCCGCGGCCTGAACGGGCGGCACGAGAGCGACCACGAGCCGCTCGGTCTGCTTGGCTCGGATGAGCCCGGATGTTGTTGGCACTTCCTCCACGGTGCTCACGACTTCCGCCGGGGCACTCGCTGGAAAAAGACATTGCGGGACATAAGGGAATGGCCCGCTGTGACCTGCGTCACAACGGGCCGGGGAACCTTCCCCACTACATGTGTCCGAGGGGGGACTTGAACCCCCATTCCCCGTAAAGGGAACTAGCACCTC
>JBMOIG010000312.1:0-2856 GCA_049317445.1 Myxococcota bacterium
CCCAGTCCTGTGCCGTGTCCTACGCTGACAGAGTGCAGCCGCCAGCAGCAGACCGTGTGCATCCGTCGACAGGATATGGACGCGCAGGCTGACGCGGCCCATCGCCAGCATCGCCCCGTCATGCAGGCGCACCCGTTCCTCGATGAGGACGCCGTCGATCTTGGTGGGTATCGCGTTGCCCAGATCCCAAGCATATAGGCCAGTCGCGCTGTAACACTCGATGATCAGGTGTGGATCGTTGAGGCTGGGGTCATTGACGACCACGTCGCCTTCGCGACGCCCCACCACGATGCGGGGCCTGCGAAAGGCCATCCCGTACTGCACCACGCCGTCGACCATCACGGTCAAGCCGACCGCCACTTCCGCAGGCGTGTCGTCCCGTGCGTACACAAACTCGCGGTCAGCGACGCCGATGCGGTCGCCGCTGTACAGTCGGTGCATGCCGCTGACGGGCGAACCGTTCAACAGCACCTTGGCGCCGTCGAACACCTTCATGCTGTGCTCGCCGTCCTTGGCGTAGACCAGCAACGTGTGGGGGCGAACGGCTACGTGGTCGACCCAGATGTCGTTCGAGGTGTCGCGACCGATGCGAACCCGGTCGCTGTCCAGCGGATACCGCAGCACCTGACCGTCGTCTTCGACGAACAGGTAGGCACCGCTGCCTTCGGACTGGGGGGGCTGGGAGTGGATGGGACACCGCCTGACGACCCGAGCGCGGCCGGACCGACGTCGGGACTGTAGCCGCGCCTGAGCAGAACCGTCAAAGGGCGCGCTGCAATGCCATCGTCAGATGCTCGCCTGCCGCATCCAGGTCGGCATGGGGCAAGTCCAGTTCGCGCAAGGCAATCGCCAGCACCTCGCTGCAGATCATCGCCTCGTGGCGCGCGATGGCCTGGCGCAGCAGGTCGCTGTCGGGGCGCAGGCTGAGCACGATGCGGTCCTCGACCTCGAGCCCCGCATCCTTGCGCGCCGCCTGAACTTTCGACACCACCTCACGCGCAAGCCCCTCCAACAGCAGCTCTGGCGTGATCTGCGTGTCCAGTGCGACCGTGACGCGGCCCTCGCTGGCGACCACGTTGCCCTCCAGCGGCTGTTGCGAGATCAGCACGTCCTCGGGACCAATCGCCTCGCCCTCGACCTCGACCGAGCCACCCGCCTGCAACGTCGTCAGCGCGGCACTGTCCAGCACCGCGATGCCCGTCGCGACTACTTTCATCTTGCCGCCCAAGCGCTTGCCCAGCGTCTTGAAGTTGGCCTTGACCGACAGGGAGCACAGGTCGGTAGCATCCGCCTTCCACACCACGGCCTTCACGTTCAGCTCGTCGCGCACGATCTCGGCCACGTCTTCCAGCTGCCCCGGCACGCCGCCCGCGATCGCGACCGTCAGCAGCGGCAACGGCTGCCGCACGCGAATCTTCTGCTGCTCTCGCAGGTTGCGCCCTTGCGCCACGATGGTGCGACACAGCGCCATGTGCTCTTCCAGCTCCGGGTCGACCTGCCTTGGGTCGCCTTGGGGGAAGGGCTCGAGGTGCACGCTCTCCAGCGCTCCCTCGCGCTGCCCGACTTCCAGCCGCTGGTACAACAACTCCGCCATGAACGGCAGGATGGGCGCCACCAGCCGCGAGAACTCGGTCAGCACCTGATACAGCGTCTCGAACGCCGCCTGCTTGTCTGCATCGTCCTCTGCCCGCCAGAAGCGACGGCGCGAGCGGCGGATGTACCAGTTGGTCAGGTCGTCGACGAAGCCGAGGACGCGGGGGATCACGGCGTACAGCCGATACGCCTCCATCTCGCCGTTCACGTCGCGGATCAGCGTCTGCAGCAGGCTGACGATCCAGCGGTCCAGCAGCGAACGATCCCTGACCGGCGTCTCGCCACCCGGCTTGGGCGGCTGCCAACCGTCAGCAGCGGCATAGGTGGCGAAGAAACTGTAGGCATTCCAAAGCGGTAGCACGACCGACCGCACGACCTCGCGCACGCCGGCTTCCGAAAACCGCATCGGCTCGGCACGCACCGCCGGCGACGTCACCAGATACGCCCGCAAGGCGTCGGCGCCGTACTGGTCGAAGATCAGCTGCGGATCCGGATAGTTCTTTAGCCGCTTCGACATCTTCTGCCCGTCCTCGGCGAGGATCAGACCGTTGACGATGACGTTGCGGAACGCGGGCCGGTCGAACAGCGCCGTCGACAGCACCAGCAGCGTGTAGAACCAGCCGCGGGTCTGGTCCAACCCCTCGGCGATGAACTCGGCCGGCAGGTTCTGCTCGACCAGCTCCTTGTTCTCGAAGGGATAGTGGTTTTGGGCGTACGGCATCGAACCCGACTCGAACCAGCAGTCGAGCACCTCCGGGATGCGCTGCATCACGCCGCCACAGGCGTCGCACTTGATCTCCAGCTGGTCCACGTGGTGTTTGTGCAGGTCGTGGACGTCGACGCCTGAGCGCTCGCGCAGCTCGGCAATCGAGCCGATGGCGTGGTAGGCCCCGCAGCCCGTGCACTGCCAAACCGGTAGCGGAGTTCCCCAGAAGCGGTTGCGGCTGATGGCCCAGTCGCGGGCGTCGCGCAGCCAGTTGCTGAAGCGCTTCTGCCCCACGTACTCGGGCACCCAGCGGGTCTGCTCGTTCAGCTCGGCCATGCGATCGCGCAGCGCGGTGACCTTGACGAACCAGGTCGAGATCGCCTTGTAGATCAGGGGAGTTCCCGACCGCCAGCAGTACGGGTAGTCGTGCTCGATGGTCGACTGCGCCAGCAGCAGGCCCCGGTCTTTCAGGTCGCGGATCAACAGCTTGTCGGCGTCCTTGACGTGCAGCCCGACGATCTGGCCGGCGGCGATCGGCGCCACTTCGCCCGTGAACT
>JBMOIG010000313.1:0-2823 GCA_049317445.1 Myxococcota bacterium
CGGAGGCTGAGCGTGAATGGTTACCAATGCCACAGAGGTTACGAATGGCGAACGTCTCTATGAATCTCGGCGACAAGGTGATCTTCGACGCCAATGACGCGACTAATCCCAGCACCACGTACGTCACCAATCCGGCTGCGGACACGAACCCCAACAACCACTTGCAGTTCGTCACCAACGGTGGCACCCGGCTCGACCTGAAAGATACCAATCTGATTCACACTCCGTCTGGACGGCCGGAAGTCCGATTCGGCGCCGGGGACGGTGGCGGCGCATCGGTCCAGTATCGGCTGTACATGCCGAACAGCACTCACAAGCTTCTGCTGTTTGCCGGTTCTGCGTCGCCCTGGCAGATGGCCGAGTTCGCCGTGCAGGCTACCGACATCCTGCTCGAGGGCAACGTCCAGGTGAAGGCGCGCGGAACGACCGCCGGCGACGTTTCCGTGGCAGGGGAGTTCAAGTACGCGGATGCTGGCGGTCGCACCAAGACCAAGGTGGTCTTCGCGGACCGTATCCAGAACGTCAAGCAAGGCAGCGCGCGTGGAGAGGTAGTTTGTTGGTCGAATAGCAGCGGTTCCACGCCAGCCTACTATGCACGGTTGAAGGATCAATCCTTGTACGACGCCCAGTTCATCGTGCCGTTGGACCTTCCTGACGGGGTCACCATCACGGGTTGGGAGATGCACTACCGGAAGGTCGCCCAAGCAGGCGGCAAGACGCGCACCATGCAGGCGGACCTGGCAAAGTACGGCGACATTGGCACTACTTGGTCTCCATCCAACTTCAGCACGCTCGAGGTGGTCAATGGCGACGGAAGCACCGAGACGGGCACCAAGAGCGCCACGGGCCTCAGCGAAGTGGTGGCCAATGGCACCACCAGCTACTTCGTGATTGTCACGTTGACCAACAACGACACGGCAAATGGCGGGCCAGACGGTCTCGGGCTGGTTGGGTTCCGACTCACCTACAAAATGTCAGTCCTTCAACCCTAGGTGCGGAGATGCCCCATGGAAGCTCGGAACAGGTGGGCTTGGGCGGCGAGCCTTCTGCTTGCGTGCGGACCATCGGAGCCCGTCGTTGGCCCCGGCGTCGCCACGGATGGTGCGAGTCTCGATGCGGCGGGCGAGGTCTCGGCCGTGGATGCCGACGCGGCACCCAGGTCCGACGTCTCCAATGGCGACAGCGAGACCACCGAACTGCCTGACGACGCTGCACTTCCGGACACCGACGCGGAGACCGAGACCCACCCGCCCGACGCCGACGCTGCCGAGCCCGAGGACGCCTGGGTCTGGACCGACGGCGATGCACCGGAATTCGTCGTGCCGGACGGCTACGAGGTGCTCGAACCGTTCGACGCCTTCGCGACCGACGCGTTCCCCTTCGAGGTCGCGCAACCAGATGTCACACCAGGGGATCTCGGCCCGTGCGGCGGTGCCGGCAGCTGCGACGATGGTCAGTGGTGCAACGGCGCCGAGACGTGCGTTGCCGGCCAATGCCAAGCCGGTAAACCGCCCTGCGTCGACGAGAACCCCGCGACCTTCGACACGTGCCAGGAAGCCGGCCAGAAGTGCGCGCACGACCACCCGCCGTGGGTCCTTGTGGCCGACGTCGTGGTGAAGGTGGGCAAGGAGGCCACGCTCGACGCGTCGGGCAGCGGCGACGACGACGGCGACTTCCTGGATGCCTTCGAATGGGTGCTGATGGATGCGCCGAACGGTGCACAGGCCATCTTGCAGCTCGACGGCGGGCCGCACGCCAACCTGACGCCCGACGTGGTCGGCATCTACTCGGTGGGTGTCATTGCCAAGGCCAAGGGGCTGTGGAGCCCGCCGAAGCTCGTGCGGGTGTTCGCGGTCGAGCAGTTGCTCGCGTGGATGGACGCGACCAAGACGACGCGGTCCGTGGGCGAGATGGTCCTAGCGGGCGGGCTGAATGCGTGCGTGCAGTTCAACCAGTTCATTACCGGCAACCAGATGCAACTGCAGGCCGTGACGACGAATCCCCAGGTGGCCTTTGTTTCGTCGGGCGCGGCGTCGAGTGGCGCGCAGGTGTGCGGCGCGTTCAAGCCGAGCCAGGGACGGCTGACCCAGCTCGCGGTCGGCGACAGCATCGGCGTGTTGGGCTCGGCGCAGGGCAAAGAAACCGGCGACACGCTGAACTTCGCCACGAACTTCACGGTCACACAGGGCCCGGGGCCGGACCCGGGCGGTCCGCTGATCACGGCCGCAGAGACCGACGCGGCCTACTACCCGGGGCTGGCCGGCAAGGTGACGGTCAAGCTGCAGGACACGGACGGCGACGTATCGGCGGAGCTCAGCTTCCTCGACTACGCCTTCCTGAGCGTCGAACCGAAGTGCGGCGGCTTGCTCGCGGCCGGTGGCGGGTTTCAAGGGTACGACGACGGGAGCCACGGCGACATGACGGCGGGCGACGGCGTGTGGACCTTTGCGCTCAAGCCGAGCGGCAGCTTGAAGCAGTCGGGCCTGAAAGCGTGCCACTACGATGCGGCCGTGCGGGTCTACGACACCAAGTTCAACCGCAGCCAGATTGCGGTGTTCACGGTGACCGTCGAGATCTGACAGGAACCTCGGCGCTCCCCAAGCCCATGCACGGGTAGGGAGCGCAAGCAACCCCACCCCGGCATCGAGCACCAGCCAACCGCCCGGTCCATCACCATCGGACCCGAAGGCGCCAACAAGGCGTTCTCCGACCTCTACTCATCCGCTGGCGGGCCTCCGCCACAACACGCTCCGCGGTGGCCTCGACAGGCGTCCTGCCCTCGGCCGGGGCCTTCTTGCGCCGCCGAGGCGCCCTCGCTCTCGC
>JBMOIG010000314.1:0-2818 GCA_049317445.1 Myxococcota bacterium
GGGCGGATGGGCTTGGTGATGTAGTCGACCGCGCCGATCTCAAAGCCTCGCGCCTCGTCCTCGGTGTCGGTCATGGCCGTCACGAAGATGATGGGAACGTCGGCGGTGCGCGGGTCGGCCTTGAGCTGGCGGCAGACTTCTTTGCCGTCCATGTCCGGCATCATCACGTCCAGCAGGATCAGGTCGGGCAGCGGGTCCTGACTGCAGATGCGCAGGGCGCGAGCCCCGGAATTGGCCGCCTTGACGCGGTATTCCCCTGCGAGTACCCGCGACAACACCTCCAGATTCTCCGGCGTGTCGTCGACCACCAGCAGCGTGGCGGTCTTGGCCGGCAGGGTTGCGTTGTTGGGGGTCATGTCGCATCACCTTCGGGGAGCCACCCACACCGACCAGCGCACATCTTTCCACGATTGCCCAAGACTTGTCATGCGGCTCGTGCGCCTGCGGGGCAATTGCTGAACGGCGGCGCCATTGACGCTGTCTGCCCGCTGCGGCGAAACTTCCGCACTTGAGCCGCGCCGTGGGCTCCATCGGACCAGCCCATGCCCGCCAACTCTGGCCTCTCGGACATTCAGGAACTTGCGCATCAGGCGCAAGAGGCCCTGCGGATCGGAGACGAGCGCTTTGGCTACCTGCTCGACCGTGCGCCGTTCCTGATCCTCGTCGTCCGGGTCCGTGACGATGTGGTGTGCTATGGCAACCGTCGCACCTTGACCCACTTTGGCATTGACCCCGCCGGGGCGATTGGCCAGCGCGCAGCCCGCTTCTACCGTCACAAGCAAGACCGCGATCGTTTTCTGGAACTGCTGCGCAAGGACGGGGCGACCGGCGAGCAGGAACTGGAGATGCTGGATTGGTTTGGCAAACCCTACTGGGCGGAGGTATCCGGCGTCCTCATCGACTTCGAGGGCGACCCAGCTGTACTGACCACCCTCCACGACATCACGGCGCGCAAGCAGGCGGAACTGGCGCTGCTGCGCGAAGGGGCCGCCCTGCACGAGCGAGTCAAGGAGAAGACGTGCCTGCTTGCCGTGTTCCGGGCCTCTGAGGACCGGACCAAGTCGATCGAGCGCGTGCTGCAGGACATCGTCGACCTGATCCCCGCCGGCTGGCATCACGACGACATCACCACGGCGCGGCTGCAGTGGGGCGATCATAGCTTCCAGACGGCTGGATTTGCCGAGACGCCTTGGATGCTGTCGACCGAAATCCTGACGCAGGCCGGTCCAGCGGTTCGTCTGGATATCGCGCTGGCCGAGGCGCGACCGGACGCAGACGAAGGCCCGTTCCTGCACGAGGAGCGGGTGCTGGCCGACGCGCTGGTCCACCGCGCCGCCGAAGTGGTGGATCGCCGGTTCATCGAGGCCACTCTGCGCGAGCGAAGCGAGCTGCTCAGCGTCATGTTCTCGCAGACCAGAGACGCGATCGCCGTGATTGAGTCGGGCTCTGGCCGGATGATCGACTTCAATACCGCGGCGCATGAGGGCTTGGGCTACACGCGAGAGGAGTTCGCCCAGCTGACGGTCGCGGACTTCGACGTCAACGTGCCGCGCACGGAAGCCTTGATCGCAGCGGCCCCGGAGCCGCTGAAGGCCGAGTTCGACGTGCAACATCGCACCAAGCACGGCGAGATCCGCGACATCCATGCGCGGCTGCAGCCCGTCACGATTGGCGGTCAGCCGTTCAACTCGGCGGTGTGGCTCGACGTCACCGAGCAGAACCAGCGGGCAGCGCACGACCAGGCCCAGGTGCAGCGTCTGCGCAAGCACGTCGATGTGCTGGCGTCCATCGACCGCAGCGATGCCGTCGCGCAGGGAGACGTTGCCGCCTCCTCCCGCCTCGTCACAGAGTCCGTTGGTCGTGCCTTGGGCATCAGCCGCGTCTCCGTCTGGCTGAACGCCCCGGCGGGCGACGGCCTGATCTGCCATGACGTGTACGAGCTTGGCGACAACCGGCACTCCAGCGGCGAGTTTCTGCCGACCGCGGCGATGATCGAGGAAACCGCGACCCTGGCTCACCAGCGGTATGTCGACATCGACGACGCCATGACCCACCCGCACACGGCCGGCTACCGCGGCCAGTATGTCATTCCTCACGGCATCCAGTCGTTGCTCGACTGCAGCATCGTGTCCGCCGGTCGGCTGATGGGGCTGGTCTGCTTGGAGCACACCGAACAGCGCCACCATTGGGAGCCTGACGAGATCACTTTGGGCTGCCAGGTGGCCGATCGGATCGCCATCGCGCTGTTGATCCAGGAACGCACAGAGAACGCCAAGATCTTGGCGCACAACGAGAAAATCCTCAAAAACGCCCAGAAGGTGGCCTGCATCGGACACTGGTGGGTCGACCTCGCCAGCAACCGCCTGTTCTCGTCTGCGGAAGCCCAGCGTGTTTGGGGCGCCAACTTCGGCGACGTCCCAAGCGAAGACCTGTACAGCGTCGTCCATCCAGACGACCGCCCGTCGGTGCAGCAGGCCGTAGCGGCGATACTGCGTGGCGAAGCGGTCACCTTCAAGCATCGCACCGTCGACGGGCAACGCTGGGTCTCGGTCCGAGCGGAAGTTGAGACCGACCCGGACGGCACGCCGCGGTCAATTCTCGGCACCACACAGGACGTCACCGAGATGACCCGGGCCGCCATCGACCTCGAGCGCCACCAGTGGCATTTGGAGGAGTTGGTCTCGGTCCGTACGTCCGAGCTCGAGGCGGCCAAGGACGCGGCCGAGACGGCGAATCGCGCCAAGACCTCGTTCCTGTCCAAGATGAGCCACGAGATCCGCACGCCGATGAACGCCATCATCGGCTACTCGTACCTGCT
>JBMOIG010000315.1:0-2810 GCA_049317445.1 Myxococcota bacterium
AAGTCGGCCAACCGCAGCAGCACGATGTCCATGTTGCCCGACGTCTCGCCGGCCCGGACCATGTTGTAGTACGTGGAATCGAAGACCTTGGGGTGGTTCTGCAGCGCGCGCCAGAACGCCACACCCTCGTTCACCTCGGTACGGACCTGTGCAAGGACGCGCTTGAGCTTCGGATTCTCGACCTGCTCGGTCAGCGCCTGCAGGGCCTCAACCAAAGGAACGCCGGCCTTCAGCAGGGTCGCCAGCTGCCGCGTCACCTCGGACACGTCGGCGGGCTTGATGGTCGTGAGGAATTCGCTGAGATCGAAGTCCCGCGACCCCGCCTTCTGCTTCACGCCTGCGCGGACCTTGTCCTTGCCGCCCTTGACCGACGTCTCGTGGTACTCGGTCAGGAAGACGCGGTCCCGCTTCATGGCGGCCCGCAAGCCGCGCACGCTGTCGGTGTCGAGCACGCCCTTGATGGTGCGTCCGCTCGCGTCCTTGCCGATGTACTCGTAGACAGGCATTCGGTTCCGGTCGCTCCTGACGGGGGACGAGCCCCCGCGCTACTCCTCGTCGTCCGCGTTGGCGATGCGCATCACTTCCTCGACGGTGGTGATGCCGGCCATGACCTTCAGGGCGCCGTCGTCGCGAAGCGTCGTCATCCCATCGGTCACCGCCGCGCGCTTGATGGTTCCTGCATCCGACTTGGCCACGACCAGACGCTTGACCTCTTCGGTCGGCGTCAGCAGCTCGTGCAGACCGGAACGACCTGCGTATCCCGACATGCCGCACTCGGGGCAGCCCTTGGCGCGGAAGAACGTGGCCTTCTTCACGCGCGGATCCCCGCGCTTCAGGCCAAGCTGTTCGAGCTCCAGGTCCGTCGGCAGGTGCGGCACCCGGCAGTCCTTGCACAGCACGCGAATCAGGCGCTGGGCCAGAATGCCGACGATCGACGACGACAGCAGGAAGGGCTCGACGCCCATGTCGACGAGTCGCGTGTAGGTCGAGGCGGCGTCATTGGTGTGCACGGTCGACAGCACCAAGTGACCGGTCAAGGCCGCTTGCACTGCGATTTCCGCCGTCTCGAGGTCGCGGATTTCGCCCACCAGCACCACGTCGGGGTCCTGACGCAGCGTGGCGCGCAGACCCTTGGCAAACGTGAAGTCGATCTTGGGGTTGACCTGCATCTGGCCGATGCCTTCCAGCTGGTATTCGACCGGGTCCTCAATCGTCAGGATGTTGATGTCCGGGTTGTTGATGGTCATCAGCGCCGAGTACAGCGTCGTCGTCTTGCCGGACCCGGTGGGACCGGTGCAGAGCAGGATGCCGTTGGGCCGATGCACCAGCGCGTCGATGGCCTGCACCACGTCGGCGCGCATGCCCAGGGTCTTCAGGTCCAGGGTCGTCGACGACTTGTCCAACAGACGCATCACGATCCGCTCGCCGTGCGCGGTTGGGATGGTCGACAGACGCAGGTCGATGTCGCGCCCGGCCACCTTGATGCGGATGCGGCCGTCTTGCGGCAGGCGCTTCTCGGCGATGTTCAGGCCGCCCATGATCTTGACGCGGCTGGTGATCGACGGCTGGAAGCGCTTCGAAGTCCGCACGACCTCCTTCAGCACGCCGTCGCGCCGAAAGCGGATCATCACGTACTTCTCCATCGGCTCGATGTGCACGTCCGACGCCCGCTCCTTGGCCGCCTGATTCAGCACCGAGTTGACCAGGCGGATGATCGGGGCCTCGTCGCTCTCGTCGAGGATGTCCTGCGCCGCGTCTTCGAGTTCCGACGCGATGTTGGCGATGCCGTCGTCCGTCTTCTCCATGTCGTCGACGACTTGATCCGCGCGGGCGCGGCGGTCGAAGGCGAAGTTGATGGCGGCGTTCAGGGCCTCGGTGGACACCAGAAAGGGCTCGATGCGCGGCCCGCCGAACAGCACCCGCAGGTCGTCCAGCGCTCCAGTCGCCAGCGGGTTGGCCAGCGCAACGTGCAGGGCGCCGTCCACGCGGCGAATCGGCAGGATCTCCGACTCCTTGGCCCAGGTCATGGTTAGCGGCGCCACCATCGACGGGTCGATGGTGTCCTCCTCGATCTTGGCCAGCACGGGCATGCCCATCTGGTCGCCAAGCGCCTCGAGCACCTGCAGCTTGGTCACCGAGCCTTGGCCGACCAGCAGCTCTCCCAGCAGGCCGCCGCGGTCGGACTGGATGCGCAGGGCAGACTCGACCGCCTCAGCCGTGCATTGGCCGCGCGAGACGAGGATTTCGCCGATGGGGCGCGGGTCGATCATGTCACTCCTCGCCGGTCGCGGGCTTGGCGGGGGCGGGATCGGCGGTGGGGACTTCAGGCGCTGCGACCTTGGTCGCCTCAGCCTTCTTGCCCTTGGCCGACTTGCTGGCTTTGGCAGGGGCCTTCGCCTTCTTCGCCGGCCGTCCGTCGGGCAGTTCGATGACGTCCACGCCCGAGTCGTCGCCCTTGTCCTCCTGCGCTCCACCGTCGTCGCCCGCGGGCTTGAAGGGGTCGTAGTCCAGATCGTGGCGGTCGGGCGGACCGACCAGATCGACGTCGGAATTGTCGAAGTACGCCTTCTCGATGGTGCGCCGCTCGCTCGACGCCTGGTCCACGGCCTGGAACAGGTGCTCGAGGAAGCCCTTCTTCTTCCGGTAGTCGACCTTGCCCTGGTACTCCTTGCGCTTGGTGGCCAGCTCATCGGCGAAGTCGCGGATCTGCTCCATCTTGTTCTCGTGCATGCGCTCGAGATCGCTGGGATCCTTGATGATGTGCGGCACGACGATCAGCATCAGGTTCTTCTTCTCGATGCTCTTGGTCG
>JBMOIG010000316.1:0-2806 GCA_049317445.1 Myxococcota bacterium
CGGGCCGGGGGCGGCCATCAGTGACCTAGGCCTGTACGCGCTGACGCGCTGGCCGGGCGTCCGTTTCACTTGGGACGACAAGGCCAAGTCCACCGGCGGGCACGCTGGAGTCCGGGAGCCCGCAGTCGGACCGAGCAAGTACACCCGCTCGTTGCACATGGTCGCAAGGGGCGGCGTGCTTGACCCTGTCGTCGCGGTAGATGCCCTGATTGCCGGGGGTGCCGCAACCCAAGACCAGCGCGAGGGCCTACTACGGCAGCTTGGCGCCGATGCCGCGGCCCTTGCGCAACTCGTCCCCGCGCTTGCGGGTTTGTTCAATCGAGCGGGCAGTGAACCGACCGGCGAGTTGCTGGTCGAGGCGATGCACAGACTGCAACTGCCCTTGGTGTGGACCGCGGAGCCCGACCCGAAGCGAGCGGTTGCCAACGCCTGGCGCTTCGTCGAATTGGTGCGGGCGCTAGAGCCAAACGGTCCCGATCTCGCAGGCTTGCTGGCGTGGCTGGCAGGTGAGGACGACCCGACGCCCGAGGGCCTGATTGAGAGCGGCACCGATGCGGTCACTATCACCACCTGCCACGGTGCCAAGGGTCTGGAGTGGCGCCTCGTCATCCTGGCGGGCCTTCACGAAGGGCTACAGGAAGGTGATCGGAGCCTGCTGAAGCTCGCACCGATTGCACCGTGGAAGGACCCGTCGCGAGCCGATGCGGCATCATCACCCACTCGGGACCTCGTCGCCCCGCGCCTGAAGGTTCCGGCCGGCGGTCTGCGATACGACAAGGACCCGCTCCACGACCTGTGCAGGACATTGAACTCCGGTCTGGTGGCAGCAGAGGTGAAGCGCCTGTTGTACGTCGCAATCACTCGCGCGGCCGAACGGGTTGTGCTGTCAGGGAAGTTTGACCAGAAGAAAGTGCTCTTGTCGGACGAGGATCTCAAGGCCCGAATCAAGGCGGGGGCCCCCGTCGACGGTCGGTGGCGGAGCATGGAGGATTGCAGCCGGACCTCTCAGTACCTGACGAGCGCCTTGCGCCTGACGCCCGACGAGGGTGGGCGGCGCTGGACGCTGGGGACATCCGAGAACAGCCCCGACTTCTCGGGTTGGGTTGATGTCGTCGATCAAGTCGCGCTGGCCAAGGCCTCGCTGACACGGACCGCGGGTCGGGCACCTTGCCGCCGCTGCCCACGTTGCCTCCCCAACTGCCGACGCCTACGCCAGTCGTGCGCGAACACGCTACGCCAAGCGACCTCAGGAGCGGCCAATGGCGCGGAGCCGTGCTGTCTGACGTTGCCGCCACGCTCAAGATCGCCATCCCACCGCGGCCGGCCCATTTGGAAAAGGACGAGGAGTGGGAGAATCAGCTCGGCAATGTCCTTCACAACACGATGGAATTGTGGGGCATGGTCCCGTCGCAAAGGCCCGACACTGGTGCCTTGCGGCGCTTGGCCGTGGCGCTGTTGCCGACGGATGGCGAGGCGCTGGACCTCGACTGGCTGCTGAAGTGCATGGACATGCTGGAGCAATCCGAGCTGGGCCGAGAAATGGCCGCGGCCGCGGCGCGGGGCGAGCTGTGGCACGAGCTGCCCTTCAACCTACACCTTCCGGCAGACGCGACCAGCACACGCCCTGAGTTGGCACTTTCGGGCCGGGTCGACGCGCTGTTCCGCGACGCAGAGGGACGGTGGGTAGTCGTGGACTACAAGCTGACCAAGAAGGGGGCGCCCGGCACGATGGCAGAGCTGCAGGCTAGTTACGGCAAACAGTTGCTGGCGTATCGGGCGGCGTTGCAGGAGTGCGGCCTGGGCCCGGTGAGCCGCGCTGGGCTCTGGCTAGCCGCCTCTGGCGTTGCGGTTTGGCTGACAAGCGGGTCAGGGGCGAACGAAAACCCATAGGTGTGCCAACAGGGTGTCGCGGGATGCGCGCCGGCAGGCCAAGCGGTCAGCACCACGCGGTGACGGCACAACCCGGTGCTCGTGGGGCCGGGAAACTAGTCGCAATGCCCAGTTGGCGAGTGTTGCCGGATGGAAACACTCGCGACCGAGGCTCATCGCGCGGACAGTCGGCCTATCTGGAT
The DNA here is from genome assembly GCA_049317445.1 of Myxococcota bacterium. Classification (GTDB taxonomy): domain Bacteria; phylum Myxococcota_A; class UBA9042; order UBA9042; family UBA9042; genus CAJBNH01. The sequence goes on from JBMOIG010000316.1 coordinate 2,073, forward strand.
GCGACACCATCTGTCGCCCACCTTCCGTACACTCACGTCATTCCGGGGCTCCCCCTGCCCTACCGAGGCCCGCCATGCACATCCATCGACAACTCCTTGTGACGACTGCCTTCGCGATTGCTGCGTGCTCACCGGCCCCCCAGGAGGGTTCCCCCTGTCCTGTTGACGACAACTGCGGCGCCACGCTCGTGTGTGACACCGCGCGCAAGGAATGCATCACCGCAGAGTCCAAACAGAAGTGTCGCGACGACAAGCGCGCGCCCGGCGCCGAGCTGGCAGAGACGATCGGGTCCAACGCGCCACTGTCGAAGTGCGATGCCGACGGTGCTTGCTACTTCCGCAACGGCAACTGCCAAGTTGCCCGCGCGGAGGACTGCTCCACGTCCAAGTTCGCCTGTCCCGTGATGGGCCGCTGCGCGCTGGCGGGCAACGTCTGCACGGCCACGGCTGAGGGCTGCCTTCGCACCGAGATCTGCCGCCAGGTGGGGATGTGCACTGCCGTAAACGGCGCCTGCGAAGTGGCGAGCGACGACGACTGCCGCAAAGCACAGGTCTGCGCGTTGACGGGGGCCTGCCGGGCCGAGGGCGGCAGCTGCGTCGCGGGTCGATGAGGCGGCGCGCCCCGGGTTCGCAACCAAGAAGCCGGGCGCGTCAACAGCGGCGCAGGGACCGGCTGTGTCGCCGGGATTCCCAACTGTCGAATGATCGAGGAGGTTGAACATGGTACGCACCGA
>JBMOIG010000317.1:0-2801 GCA_049317445.1 Myxococcota bacterium
TAGCTGCGGCTTGGGTTTCCGGTCTTGGAAGTTGACACAACGCCGCGCTCGGGCGACTCACGGTTCCTCAGGGGGGACCGCGACCATGGGCAAGCGCTGCTGGACGAGAGGACTGTGGGTGGCGTGGCCGCTGGCCGTGTGGGGCTGCAGCGAGGCAGCAAGCCCGCAGGTCGAATTCCCCGACATGCAAGAGGCATCGAACGGTACCGACGTCGTTGTCGGTTCGGATGTCGGGGAGCCTGAGACGTCGGCAGACGTGGCGCCCATCGACACCGCGCCGGAGTGTACGCTTGCCACCGAGTGCGCCACCGGCGACGCGTGCCTGGTGCCCAACTGTCAGGACGGCAAGTGCGTGGGCAGCGCGCGGGTGTGTGATGACGGCAACCCGTGCACCGACGACGGCTGCGACCCCGCGACGGGCTGTACGGCCGCGGCCAACGCATTGCCCTGCAGCGATGGCGATGCGTGCACGGCGGACGACACCTGCAAGTCCGGCTCTTGCCTGGGGATCGCCAAGCCCTGCGACGATGGCAACCCCTGCACCGACGACGCCTGCGCCCCCGCGACCGGATGCCTGTTCGTCCCGAACGCGATCGCGTGCAGCGACGGCGATGCCTGCACGACCGACGACAAGTGCGCCAACAGCAAATGCCAGGGCTCGTCCATCACCTGCGACGACCAGCTGCCGTGCACCACCGATACCTGCGACCCGACCAGCGGCTGCGTCCACACCGCCAACGACGCCGCAGCCTGTGATGACGGCAACGCGTGCACCCAGACGGACCAGTGTCAGGGGGGCAAGTGCTTGGGCAGCAACGCGAAGAGCTGCGAAGACGGTGACGCCTGCACGGTCGACCAGTGCGAACCGCTGACCGGGCAGTGCAGCCACTTGGGGGACCCGACGCCCGGCGCGCAGCTGTGCGGCATGGTAGCGCGGCACAACTTCGTTCGAGCCAACGCGAAGCCCGTTCCGGCCTCGCCCCTGCCGTCGCTGACCTGGAACGCGGCACTGGCCGTCACCGCGCAGGCATGGGCCAACCAATGCAAGTGGCAGCACAATCCCGACCGCAGCTTGGGTCACCCGTACTATGTCGGTGAGAACATGGCGGCGTCGTCGACCCTGCTCACGGTCGATCAGGTCACGGACATGTGGGCGAGTGAAGTCGCCTTTTACCATTACGACACGAACACTTGCGACGCCAACCAGATGTGCGGCCACTACACCCAGCTGGTCTGGAGCACGACGTTGGAGGTCGGCTGCGGTCTGGCCAGCTGCCCCAGCATCGGCGGGTTGGGGTGGGGCGGCTTCGTCTGGGTGTGCGACTACGGGCCGGGCGGCAACATGGTGGGCGTCAAACCGTATTGATCGTCAGGCGCGTTGCCGACTTCCTGGGCGGCACGGGCGATAGCGGCACTACCGCCGGTTCGGACCCAGCCAAATGACGTCGCGGGCGGCTCGTGCTGCATCAGGTCGGCGTCCACAGTCCCCGCGGCGAGGTTCAGCTGCCGGAGAACGGCTTGCAGGCCTCGGTCTCCATCGCGCTGAACGTGATGCCGGCCGTGCACTTCTTCAGCGTCGGGTGGCAGTACGGCGCGGTCGCGACGCATTCGTCGGCGCCCGGTGTACAGTCGCCGCCCGAGGCGATGCGGTCGGTGCAGGTGCTGGTGGTGTCGCAGCGCAACGTGGACAGGCATGGGCCGGGTCCGTTCGCCTGTGCGGCGGCGCTGCAGGGCTGGCCCTTCACGACGTTGGCCTGACAGATCGGCAGGCCAGACGCGTTGGCGGCGCAGTGGAAGGCGGCCCCGCAGATGTCGCCGGGGTTGGCGCAGGGCTGGCCGCTGGCCTTGGCCGTGGGCGTGCCACAGAACCCCTTGTCGCAAATCAACTTTCCGGAGCACTGATACGTGCCAGCAGGGCAGGCCTCCAGCGCCTTGACCGTGCCCGCCATGACGCGCTCGCAAGCGTCTGCCACGGCCGCCAGCTCGGTCGGCGTGATCGGCGTCACCTTGACGTACAGGGCCTTCACCTTGGCGACGCACGCTTCGGACTGGGTGGCCGAGAACACGCGCCCGAACGATGCTGCGTCGGCCGCGGCGGTCTCACACAAGGTCTGGCGCTGGGTGGAACAGGCCGTTACGTCGGTGCCGCAGCGGGCTGCAACCTGGCATTCCGCGGCGGCTTTCGCGGCGCAGAACGTCTGGACCGTCTTGGCCGGAACAGGATCTTCGGACGTGCAGGCGGTCAGCAAGCCGGCGACGGCGAGAGCGCGGATCAGGTGCAGCTGCATGGATTTCCTCCGGGCGTGGCGGGCTCTCCCGGCCATGGTCGATGGCAGGCACGCTACCGCTCCCGGCGCGGTGCCGCAAGGCTCGATTGCGCAGTGGGGCGACTGACCCGCTGGGCGAAGGGGGGCGAGTCACCGCCGGCCCTAGTCCTTCGCTGGACTGCGAGGCCCGGTTGCGGTAGGAACCCTTCGGCCCGGAACCCGAATCCCCCCGACGAGGTAGTAGACATGCGAGGCCTATTCTTTCTGGCGCTGGCAGGCGCGGCCCTGGCGACTGGGTGCTCGTCGACGGCGTCCACGCCGCCGTCGTACACGAACAGCGATGCGTACACCGGCGATCTGGCCGGAGACGGCACGATGACGGTCGATCCCGGACCCTGCTCGCCGACCGGTGGCTATCGATCCGCGGTCGTCATCGCCGCCGCCGCCGACCCGGCGCTGTTGCCCGCGTACGCCGCTGCGTTGAAGGGGGCCGGCTATCAGGCCGCCTACTGGGACCCGGCCGCTGCAGCTGCA
>JBMOIG010000318.1:0-2793 GCA_049317445.1 Myxococcota bacterium
TTCGCGCTACCGACTGCCGCGCTAACACTCATAGGGGTGACGCGAAGCGGCGGGGAGAGGCGCGAAAGTTGCGTGGCCACGTATGGTTACCGAGATGTGTAGGGTCTTTAGCTTGCGTGCCAGTCCGCCGACTCGATGCAAGTCCTCCAACGTCTTGAGGTTCGCATCGCGGGCGCGCAGACTGCCGGGTAACACAAGGAGCGAATGCCATGTCGCGCACTGCCTTGCACGCCGTTCTCTTGGCCGCGCTGCTCGCCGCGTCACCAGCTTGCGAGTCCAATCCGCAGCCGGAGCCCGACCCGACGCTTCCGTCCGCGTACGATTGCGTCAACCCCGGCAGCACTGTCGACTGCACCGCCGTTGCCGAGGTCCGCGTCGAGTCCACCGGGGCGCTGGTCGCGAACGGCGACGAGTTCGCGATCGACGTGAGCAGCATTCCGATCGGCGCCAGCACGGACCTGCGGTTCGTAATCACCAACACCACGTCTGTCCCGGCCGCCGCCGAGCTGCGGATTGCTTTCATTTTCTTGGAGTACGTGGTCACCGGGCCCGACGAAAGCACGGGGCCGAAGACCTTCGAGTGCTTCGAGGGCGACTCGCTCGGTGCTGGCAACCCCGTCAAGTGCGGCCAGATGCAGGGCAAGTGGCAGAAGATCGTGCCGGTCGCACTGGCGGACGCATCCAAGGGGCGCGTGGCCAGCCAGACGTTCGTCGTGCGCTACACTCGAATCGACGGCGGCGACAGCACGGCAAAGGTCCGCGTGCACTTCGACGGCGACCGCGACCTCGCCCAGCAGACGAATGGCGAATTCACGATCCGCTTCAAGACCGCGCAGGGCACCCCAAAGGCGCTGGTATCGCCTTCCGACGTCCTGTGGCCGTTCATTCAGCCGACGACGCCGGAAGAACAGAAGTGGCAGACGTTCAAGCTGACCAACGTGGGCGACGGCTATCTGATCGTCAGCGCCATCCAGTTCGAGGGCAGCAGCGACTTCAGTCTGGAGGTGCCCGGACCGAGCGACACCACGGTCGTGGTCCACCCCGGCGACGACATCGCGTTCGATCCCCTGGCGGAGGATCCCAAGTTCCTGGCGCCATTCCAGATCGCGCCGGGCGCAAGTCACACCTTCGCCGTGCGCTTCTCACCGACCGACGACCTAGCCAAGCAGGGCTTCCTCCAGCTTCTGGTCAACGATCCGTCGGCGCCAGGCTTGAACTGGCCGCCCTACTCCCACCACGTCGCCGTCACCCTGACCGCCAACTACAAGGTCCCGTGCATCAAGGTCGAACCCATCCCCAAGGTAACCTTCGGCGGCGTGCCGCTCGGCATCAGCGACACCAAGGACTTCGTGGTGAAGAGCTGCGGCGGCGAGGACCTGGCGATCTACGGCATCGCGCTGACCGGCACCGACACCGCGGACGAGTTCTCGCTCGACTTCACCAAGACGATCATGGAGTTCCCCAGCCTCGACGCCACCGGACCCACCGCCGCCAAGCCGCTCGTTCTGACCCAGCAGGGCGACGCCATCGTCTCGGTGCGCTACACGCCCAAGGACGTCACACCGCTCGACGGCAACGGCAACCCAGCACCGCCCGACACCGTGACGATCGAGGTGACCTCGAACGCCTTTGCGACCAAGAAGCTCGTCGTCGAGGGCCATGGGCTGGCGCCAAAGCCTTGACGGCTCGTCACCTGCGCATCGGCGGCTTGACCCGCCCCCGCCCGCAGGCGACAACCCACGGCATGTGCGGACGCTTCACGCAAAAGACGACGCCCCAAGAATTGGCCGAAGCCTTCGCCCTCGCCGAGCCGCCGCCCGACCTGGGCGAGCGCTACAACATCGCCCCCAGCCTCGACATCCTCGCCATCCCCAACCTGCCGGGACTGCGCCTTGCCCAGGCGTTTCGCTGGGGCCTGGTGCCGTTCTGGGCGCGCGACCCATCGATTGGCAACCGCGCGGCCAACGCCCGAGCCGAGACCGTCGCCGACAAGCCCACCTTCCGCGAGGCCGTGCAGCGCAGGCGTTGCCTGGTGCTGGCCGACGGCTTCTACGAGTGGCGCACCGACGGCAAGAAGAAGACGCCGTACTGGTTCCACCGTCCCGACCAGAAGCCGTTTGCGATGGCGGGGTTGTGGGAGACATGGCGAAGCCCGGAGGGCGGGCGCCTGCAGACCGTGTGCCTGATCACGACCGACGCCAACCCCGTGGTGGCGCCCGTGCACGACCGGATGCCCGTGCTGCTGCTGCCGCAGGATTGGGACCATTGGCTGAACCCGACGCCGCTGTCGCCGCAACAGGTGATGCCGCTGCTGCGTCCCGCGCCTGCCGGCTTTCTGCAAGCGCGGGCGGTGTCTCGATTCGTGAGTTCCGCGGCGAACGAGGGTCCGCGGTGCCTGGCGCCGGCCGAGCCTGACGAGCCCTCGCCCAAGCCGGGGCTGTTGCTTTAGTCGGAAGCCGCGAAAATAGCCTGAAACCATGCATGTTTTGCGTCGCCGTCGGTGCGGGTCGTGGCTGCCCGGCGGCCGTCGACCCCGCGGCGGCGTCGACGGCCACCGGTCGCACCGGGGCATCCTGACGTGCGACGCCCGCACCCCCGGGTATTCTCGCGAACGACGCCGGCTGTCGCATCGGAGTCAACGGCGCCTTGACCGCACCGCGGCCCCGCGCCTACTGTCGCGCCCCCGCCCGCCTGTGCGTGCCCCGAGATGCCGATGGTCGACTCCGCCCTGCTCAAGAAATCCGCTCCGACGCTGACCCTGTCGGCCCTCGAGTCGCACCTGTGGGAGGCCGC
>JBMOIG010000319.1:0-2791 GCA_049317445.1 Myxococcota bacterium
TGTGATTTCAACTACTTACAGCACACAAGACCGGCCGGACCACTGCCCCGCACTGCCCGGCGTGTCCCGCAGCGGGGACAAATCCTTACAGCACCAGCTGTCGTTGGCCTCATCTTTCTCGCCTGACTGCCTCCAAGAGCTCCCCCGCCAGGAGGGCGCACGACGCCCGAATCGTTGGCGCATCTGCCAGCGCCACACTTGCCCGGACGGCCATCTCGGCGCCAAGCGATTTGTCAGTCGCGAACAGCTGCTCGAAATGCCCTATCGCTTCCACGACCACAGTCGCGCAAACGTCCGCGGTGAGGAGCCGCTGCAAACTCGTTGCGAGTTACTGAGTTGGAACTGCCTGTAGCAAGCGCAGCACATCCAGGGCGTCCTTGTCCTGCGAACGATCGGCATCGCCCACCCGATCCGCGATCTTGTGCAGTTTCGCCACCAGCAGAGCGGCAGGCCCGGCCACGCGGATCACGTGAGAACGATGGTCGTGATCCGGTGCCAACGATGCCACGCGATGTGTCGCCCAGTCTTCGACGGCCGCCTCCAGACCTTTCGCCTTGCGCGCCGCGTTGTTGTCGTGCGGTGGAATTCTGGCGCCACGACGACCACCGCCGCCTAGCGTCGCCGGTACCATCAGATCGACTTCGACATCTTCGTCGCCCAACCACGTGCCAGGTCGGCCACTCTCGCGGAAGCCCGCGGCGATGAGCGTCGGCCCAAGTAGCGGACTCGCCTCCAAGATCCGGGGATCGATCGCGAGATCCGCGTCAGTCGTGTGCTCCGGCACGGCGATCTCCGATGGACCCGTGTGGAAGTACACCGCCTGTGCGCCCACCAAGACGCAAGCGTCGCGGTGCCCGCCGAGCGCGTCCAAGGCGTCGAGGAGGACGCGGCGGGCAAGCACATATTCGCGTTCAGGTGCGCCAGACATCATCGTGCTCCTTCATCCACGCCAGCAACGCCACGGCTTCCGCTGGACCGCGGCCCGGGCTTGTCATCAGGTCGGCGGCAACCTGACTGGGATTGGCCAGAACCAAGCCGTCGCGCACCAAAGTGCGTTCGTAGACGACCGGATCGAATGGCTCCACAAGCAACACGTTGGCGCCTGCATCGGCCGGCCGTAGGTCAAGCTTTTCGGCGCAGGCTCGCACGTCATCCACGTACAGCGTGAGTAGGCGCGGCGGCGCAATTGGGGCGAACTGGGCTGCCACGTACGAGCCTGTGATCGCATACCGGTCCACCATCCCCGGCAGCTTGGAAATGACGCTGGACAGACCACGCGGGGCGAGCCACGTGGACGTGTGGTTTGCCTTGGTCAGTTCGTGATCCTGCACCCAGCGGGCAACGAGCTTTTCCCAGGCGACATCGGTCACGGCCCCGCGCGGGTCCCGCGTCACCAACGCGTCGCCGGTGAGGACTTGCAGCACACGGGAGATCGTTGCTGCGGGCGTTCCTGACCGGGCAGCGAGCTCGCGGACGCCAAAAGGCGGGCGAAGATCGCAGACCGCGCGCACCACGCGTCCCGCTGCCGGACCCTTGAGACTCACCAGCGGGCGCGGTGCCGGATCGGGATCGCGCGCCTCGCCATGGCTCTGAACATACAACACGGGATCGGCGACAGCGAGGCGGAAATTGCCCGTGGCGTCGCCAAAGTTTCCGCCTAACTCGATGATGCGCTCGCGAGTCCGCTGCCCAAGAAAGCCCGCATAAATGAACGGAACTTCTGTCTTATACGCGGCAAGTTGGCGCAAGATGCGCTCGACGTCGACCGCCTGGACACGGCTCTTGACCTCGACGGCTAGCTTCACCGGGCTCGTGTTGGGCGCCGACAACTCGACGACTGTATCGACCTCGCTACGCAGCTTGCGGGTCCGTTCGACTTGAACTTCCACGCGCCAAGTCGACGGCAGCATCGCGCGCAGTTGGTCAATGAGGTGGTTCAGCATGTCTGTTTCAGATGTTTTGGCGTTCCGCATCATGTGGAACAGTCTACTTTACGGAACGCATGAACGCAAGTTCCTCATGGCCGAGGAGTGCCTCGCCGCGTCGTGTGGACATACGAGTCGCGGTTCGACCACAATCACGCGGCCAGCTTGACCGGGGTGGCCACACGGCGGTACTCCATGAATCCGCATCAGGTTGTCTATCGGCGGACCGAGCTCTACGTGCAAGTCTGGGCGGCGCCGATGCTCGAAGTGGCCAAGAAATACGACGTGTCTGACGTCGCGCTGGTTAGCCGATGGCGACTGGCTGACGACATTCGGGCGTTCGTGGCGGACGCGCAACTCCGAGGCGATCGCGGACTTCAGGTCGACTGGTCTTGGGCGCTCGGATACGCCGATCGCGTTGATCCGCTGGGTCCGACGCGGCAGAATGGCGGGCATGACGATGGGGAGACCTGACTGAGCGGTCAATCAGCCGCACCGGGGACAAAACGGGGAAAGCCGACGCAACCCATTGAAATCACAAGGCGCCGAAACATCGGTTTAATGTGTGATTACAGATAGTTATGCTGTCATCCTGACCGGCAATCTTTCAGCGAGTGCTTTGGGCAGCCGGCCACGCGTGTACCCCGGTCTGGGACGTTCTGCCCGCTGCGTTGCATGGCGGGACGGACCGCAATCATAACGCTTGCCGTTACTACCGGACCCCGTTATCATATGGTCATGATCCGGTCCTTCGCCGACACCGAAACCGAGAAGCTCTTCCGCCGCGAGCGGGTGCGCAAACTGCCGCAGGACATCCAGCGAACAGCCCTGCGCAAGCTGGTGCAACTGGACGCGGTGCTCACGCT
>JBMOIG010000320.1:0-2789 GCA_049317445.1 Myxococcota bacterium
CGACCAAGTGCGCGGCTGTGTGTGTAGCACAGCGTTTTTCCTCCGATCTTCGCCTGAAGATGCACGCATACTACCCATCATTGCTACCTGCTTGAAATAGCGTCAGTTGTTCCGCCGGAATTTCCGAACGGACGGGGTTCAGCGCCAGCCTCCCGGTCTTGCGCAGGTGCTCCAGGATGCCCGCGACCGGCTCGCCGTCCAGATCCTGGCGGCGCAGCTCCCACGGCGCCCATGGGATCGTCTGCTGGTTGGTCAGCAGCCCCGCCCCGACCAGCTTCCGAAGCGTCGTGTCGCTGACCGCCGCGTGCCGCGCCGCCGCGCCCAGGCTCAGCAGGTCGGGGTCGACCTTTGGGTGATCCCCGCCCGGGATCCCGGCTTTGTTTCGCGCACTCTTGACCGCTTCACGCGTCCAGCCCTTGCCCTTGCCGGTCAGGCGCCCCATGCGCGACAGCACCCGACCGATCTGGTCGTCGGAGTAGCGCGGCGCAAGCTGCCGGATGACCTCGATGTCATCGGCGGAGTTGCACTGCGCCGTGCGCCATTGCGGTCGGTCGGTCTCCAGCAGCGTGTGCGCACCGCCTTGCCAGTGGATGACCATCGAGACTCGGGTTTCGGTCGAGTCGACCACGATTTCGTCGATCACGGCGCGCGCCAGACGCTTCTTGAGCTCGACGGGGCAGTGCGCGCTGCTCCACACCGTCGCGAAGTGTTCGCCCAGCCACTGCATGGCCTGGCGCTGCTCGTCTGCCGAAGTCGGCGGGTCCATCGTGACGGCCTCGAGGTTCTGGCGTGCCAGCGCCAGTTGCTCCAGCTTGGCGTTCCAGTGCCGTTCCAGCTCGCCAGCGACCAGTCGATTGCGCGCGTCGACCTGTTCGTAGCGCTCCTGGGCGAGCCGGACCTCATACTGGTGCTGCTCGACCTGCAAGCTCAGTGCCTTGCGCTGCCCGACCTGCTCGTCGCCGCAGCGCTCGACCGCGGCCAGGCTGGCCTGCAGCCCCAAGGGCGACAGCACGCGCAGCAGCTCGGCGCTGACCGCGTCGTCCATGCACCTGCCAGGCACCCCAAGGCAGTACAGCCCGCCGGCAAGATACGACCCGTCGCACATGTACCGGCCCGGTCTGCCCGCGCGATTCCAGTACCGCACGTGCATGCGCCGCCCGCACCGCCCGCAGCGCAGCAGCCCCGCGAGCAAGGCACCGCCCGTGCGCACGGCCGACCGGTCGTTGTGGCGGGCGTCGTTGGCGGCGATCATGCGCTGGTGCTCCTCGAACTGCGCCCGCGTGATGTAGCCCGGGTGATGGTCCCAGAGCAATACCCGGCACTGCTCCGGCGGTCGCTGCGGCCCTTGCCTGCGCCTGAGCCTGCCGTCTTCGTAGCTGTGCTCGGTCTGGCGGCGCCCGTAGGTGTAGGCGCCGGCGTACCAGGGATGGCGCAAGAACGCGGCCACGGTGCTGCCGTTGGCCAGTTGCCAGTGGATCTGGGCGCGGTTGCCGGATCGCCGACGTGCCGGGACCTCGACACCCTCGGCCTGCAGCCGCAGCATCGCCTGGCGCAAGCTACCTGCCTGCCGGAAGACCTCGAAGATGTGGGCCACTGCGTGGCGCACGCGCTCGTCGGGGTCCAGCGCGACCTGACCGGCCTCGTCGTAGACGTACCCCGGCGGCAACAAGCGGCGCAACTCGCCGCGCTGCGCCTTGGCCTGCGCGCCTTGGAGCAGTCGCGTCCGCAGCACGCGCAGCTCCGCCACCGACAGCGTGCCCTTGATGCCCAGGATGAGTTGGTCGTCCGCGGCGGCGGGGTCATAGACCTGCTCGTCGTCGCCCAACAGCGTGCCGAAGACCTGACACAGCTCGACGAGCTGGCAGAAATCCCTGTCATTTCGCGACAAGCGCGAAACCTCACGCGCCAGCACGATGCCGACCTCGCCGCGGGCCACGGCTGCCAGCATCTTGTCGAAGCCCGGGCGCACCGAGCCTGCGCAAGCGCTGACGCCCAGGTCGACATCGATCACCTCGGCGTCAGGCCAGCCAAGCGCTTGCGCACGGTCGACCAGACCGATTTGCAAGCGCTGGCTTTCCTTGTTGAATCGCACCTGGTGACAGGTCGACTGCCGCACGTACACCACGGCCCGTCGGTGCAGGTGCTCGTCGGTGATCTTGCTGGGGATGAGGGGTCTGTCGCTCATCGCTGTCCTCCGCTGTGCTGCGCCTCGGTGGCGCCTGTCGGTTCGTCCACGGTCGCCCCGGTGGTCTGTGTGGCCATCCCACGGGCGACCGCGCGGACGCATTCCGCCATGAGTTGCAGAACGTGCTCGACGCTGGCCGGCGTCATCCGGCCGGCGACCTCCTGTGATTGGGTTTGGATTTCCTCGTCGCCGAATTCGAAGCGTCCTTGTCGCATCGCCCCCTCCGTGGTCGGTCGCCACGGTAGATCGATGCCGCACTTGCGTCGCCAGAACCGCCGGACTGCACCGCCTGCCATGCGCCGGTCATGAGTTCGACTGCGCGCACGCAAGCCTGTCCGCTGACTACAGGATCCTGATGGAGCACGACCTGTGCCGACCACGGCTCCAGCATCCAGCCAGGCACCTCGAGCTCTTCACCGGCAGGATCGACCAGACGCGCTGCGCCGTGCGGGCCTCGCGTCGGACCGTGGCACAGTTCTCGACCGCGCAGAGGGTGAAAGGCGTATTGAATGACCGCCGTCAAACGGATGGTATTGTGACGGTCTGCCTCTCAACCTCCACATCCATACGCTGTTCGCAGACGGCGTGTGGAGCCAAGCCGACG
>JBMOIG010000321.1:0-2768 GCA_049317445.1 Myxococcota bacterium
CCCGACGCGGTTTCTGGCCATGCCGTTCCGGTGTCCCTACACTGAGCGATGGGTCCGTGACGGCCAGCCCCCGCGATGCCGCACGCCACCATCCCCCCACCCTGGTGCGCCAGGGCCACCGGAGGCCTCGATGCGCCCCAAGTTCGTTCTGTATTTCCAGATGGTTATGTTTGCCACCGGCTTGGCTCTCGTTGCCGCGGGGTGTGCGCAGACGGGGGACGTCCCAGGGACAGGCACCGATGCCAGCGTGACCGACACGCCGCTGGGCGACGCGGATATCGGCGGCGAGACCTTCGTACCGGCGCCCTGTGCCCCCGTGTCCGGCGACCCGACGTTGCTGCGTTTGAAGGGAACGGTCTGGACGGGCGACGTGCTGCTGCCGGAGGGCGAGGTCTTCGTTTCGGCAACGACGGGGCTGGTCCTATGCGTGTCGGAGGACTGCTCCGACGTTGAGGGGGCCGACTCGGCGACGGTCGTGTGCACCGACGGCATCATCACCCCGGGTTTGGTCAATCCGCACGACCACGCCAACTACAACCACCTGCCGCGCTGGCAGCACGTCAAGCGCTACAAGAATCGCTATGAGTGGCAGGCGGACCCGACCTACCACACCTTCAAGGCGCCGCAGTCCGAGACGTTTTACAAGGCCAAGTGCGAGACCATGAAGTGGGCCGAGCTGCGGGGCCTCGTGAGCGGGACGACGGCGATGCAAGGCACTTCGGGTGGTGCCTGCATCCAAGGGTGGGTCCGCGACCTCGACGAGCCCGCCGCGAACGGTCTGGACGGCTACTCGATCTACACGCAAGTCACCAAGCTCTCAGGCGTTTCCGACGCTACCGTGAAGAAGTGGCAAACCGCCCTGCAGTCCGGCGCGACGTCGGGCGTGGTGCTGCACCTGGCCGAGGGCATCGACACCCTGTCCCGCGACGAGTGGAGCGACCTTGCGGCCAAGGGGCTGGTGCAAGAGGGCGTGAAGCTTATCCATGCGACCGGCTTGACAGGCGTCGAGCTCGCCGAGGCGCGACAGCACGGGGTGGACCTGATCTGGTCGCCGCAATCGAATCTGGACCTCTATGGTGACACCACGCGCGTTCCGGCGGCGCTGAATCTTGGCGTGCGCGTTGCGATCGGTCCCGACTGGACCCCGTCGGGTTCGATGAACATGCTCGACGAGCTGAAGTGCGCCAAGAAGCTCTCTGCCAAGCGCTGGGGCGGCCGGCTGAGCGACGAGCAGTTGGTGCGCATGGCGACGGTCGAGTCGGCATCAGCGGTGGGTGCCGGCGACTGGTTGGGACGTCTGGCCACCGGCTATATTGCGGATGTGGCTGTCTTTTCTGGCGACCGTGGCAATCCTTTCGCGGCCGTGATCGCGGCGAGGCCGGAGACGACTCGTCTGGTGCTGGTCGGCGGTCGGCCGCTGTATGGCGACGCCGCCCTGATGGCGGACATCTCCTCGGCCGACTGCGAGCCGCTGGATGTGTGCGGCGCGGCCAAGGTCGTCTGTGCGAAAGACTCCTCGGTGGACGGCGGCAGTCAGTCGGTGGCCGACATTCGGTCGAAGCTCGAGTCGACGCTGGCCAACGCGAAGGCAGCAGACAGTCCCACTCCGGCGTTCGAGTACGCGTACAACCTGTGGCCGCTGTTCTTCTGCGGTGCCGAGGCCGATGCCCTGATCCAGTGCGACGTCGCCGGGGGGCCGGCGGTTTCTCCCTCGGCGAAGGATCTGGACGGCGACGGCAAGGCCAACGAGGTCGACAAGTGCCCCAACGCATTCGACCCCGATCAGGGCGACTTGGACAGCGACGGAGTGGGCGATGCCTGTGACCCGTGCCCGCTGGCGTCCGGTGACGCGGAGTGCCCGCAGCCGGGGCCGGGCGATCAGGACGGCGACGGCGTGGCCGACGAAGTCGACAACTGCCCCGACAAGCCCAACGCGGCTCAGGAGGACGCGGACGACGATGGCAAGGGCGACACCTGCGACGCCTGTCCCAAGGGCGCCAATCCGGGTGACGCGCCGTGTCCGTCCAAACTGGTGGCCGTCGACGTGCTGAACCAGGATGGCGGCGTCTATCCTGAGGGAGACTTGGTCAAGATCGAGAACTTGTACGTGACCGGGGCGGTGGCGCAGAAGGGCACCACGCCGCCGACCGTGTGGGCGCAAGCCGAGCCGGTGGCGCCGTGGGGCGGCATTGCGCTGCAGCTGCCGAAGAGCACCAAGATCACGGTCAAGGTCGGTGATCGAATCGTCGCGCTCGGCAAGGTAGCGAATTTCTACGGGTTGAAGGCACTGTCCGACACCTCGATTCAGGTGCTGGATGGCGGGCACACGGTCACGCCTTGGGTCGAGACGCCTGCGACACTGTGCAAGGCCCCGGGATCGCTGCCTTTCCGGTCGCTGTTGGTCGAGGTGCAGGACGTGACGGTGCAGGCCAGCAACGCCGACGAGGCGGCAGGGAATGATTACGGCGAGTTGCTCCTGGAAGGAGGTCTGCGCGTGGGCGATGACCTGATCACCTGGGGCAAGACCCTCGACCGACCCCAGACGGGCGACACCTTCTCGTTGATCCGCGGGATCCTGACGCTCTCGTACGGCACGGACAAGCTGCTGCCCAGATCCGCTGACGACTTCGCACCCTAGGTCAATCCCCCTGTCCGCGGTCACCTTTTGTCGCTAGACTCCGCGCCGAACAGGGTCATGACGAGGTACGAGGCCGTCTCCGGCTCGTCCAGGCCTGCCGCCGCCCCCGAGCGACCGCGCGTCCGTCGGG
>JBMOIG010000322.1:0-2768 GCA_049317445.1 Myxococcota bacterium
CACTTCGGGCGCGCTCACTTTCTTCTCACGGATCAAGTGTCAAGTCCTGACACCCTCCCCCCTCCCCGTTGCCCCACGCCACACCAGTGCTAGCATCCGCCGCCTCGACCGGCCGTGCCGACCCTTCCTGCTCCCAGGAGCCGCCATGTCTCGCCTAGCCCGCACCCTGATGCGCTTCTGCCTTGCCGTCTTCCTGTTCGCCGCCTGCACGCAGGACGTGGGTCTGATCGACCGCGTTCAACCCGGAGCGCTGCAGAAGGCCGCCTTCCAGGGCGAGTGGTACTTTCAGCGCACCGTCGTCGATGCGCCGTACACCGTCGGCTTCACCTTCATCGGCGAGGCTGAGGAGCTCGAGCGCATCCGCTGGGAGATCAGCGAGGACCACTTGAGCGCCTACCGTGCGTACGACTTCGTCGCGGGCACCGATCTCGACCACTCCAAGCGCGGCAAGCCCGGCGAGAACGTGACCGGGCAACCGGTGGCCGTGTACAAGATCTCAAAGCACTTCGACATGACTCGTGGTTACAGCGAGGCGACCGGCGAACAGGACAACGTGCTGCACGAGAACGACCAGGACAAACCCTGGTACGACCGCCAGTACATTCGCGTCGACTGGTCCGAAAATCTGGCGCGCAACTTCAACTTCACGCTCGACACCATCGAGACCGAGCCCGTGAAGTTCGCCATCACAGATCCGGCGGACCCCGACGCCTTCACGATGGCCTGGCGCGATGCCACCAAGCCGTCGGGCTGGCGCGACAGCCGCGACCCCACTGACCATCGCGAGGCCAAGAATCCCGCGTACATGGACTTCGTCACCAAGGTGCTGGCGACTCCCGGCGTGGTCTCGGGCGTCGATGATTGGGGCGCGTACAGCTATCCCGTCTGCTGGTTCTACCTGAACGAGGACTGCAAGCCCGCAGAGATCGAGGTCCGCACCTCCCTGCGCCGCGTGGACCCGAACGACGACTACGAGCCGCTGGACTACCCCGACAACTACGTGGCGCGCGACGCCGCGGGCAAGCCGATCAAGGTCGTCGAGTACACCGACGGCAGTGTGGAGCAGGATCCGACCGGCTCAGATGTCCGCATCCCGATGTTCGACAAGTTCGGCTACTTCCGTGCGGAGCGGTACGGCTATGACGACAAGCTGGGCGAGGTCGAGAGCGCGCGCCGCCTGATGATCTCGCGCTGGAACCTGTGGGAGAAGTCCAAGGGCGCGGACGGCAAGTCGCTTCCCTATGCCCAGCGCACGCCGCGACCGGTCGTCTACTGGCTGAGTCAGGGTTTCCCCGCTGAGCTGCGCACGACAGCGACGCTGGTGGCCCAGGGATGGAACAAGTCGTTCAAGCGCACCGTCGCCGCGCTGCAGGGCAAGCCCGTCGATCAGGTGCCCGATATGTACGTGGTGCGCGACAACACCCTGAGCTTCGACGCGAAAGGCAAGGTGCTCGACCGCGGCCAGCGCACCGGCGACTTGCGCTACCCGATGCTGAACTACATCGAGGAGCCCACGCGCGCTGGGCTGCTGGGCTATGGGCCGACCGCGACGGACCCGACGACGGGCGAGGCGATCTGCGCCACCGCCAACGTGTACGGCGGTCCGCTGAAGGAGTTCGCCACCAGCGGCCGCGATTTGGTTCGCCTGATGCGCGGCGAGATCGACCCGATGGACTATGGCCTGGGCGAGATTGGCCAGCAGGAAGTGCTTGCGGCACTTGGCAAATTTGCGTCCGTGATCCCCGCTCCGCCACCGCCCCAAGCTGGCAAGACGCCGCTGCCGGGGCAGGGCAAGGGCAACGGCGGCGCGGACCCGTGGGCGCAGTGGGCCAAGCAGGACGACGGACCGCACGAGGCCAACACGCCCGAGCACGCCGCGGACGTGGCCCGTGCCCGCGCGTTCGCCCAGCAGGTGACCGGGCCGGCCAAGCAGAAGCTTGTGCACGAACTGAAGAAGACCACGATGAAGGGGCGGGACGGCTGGGCCCAGGCGCGGGCTGCCCTGGTGCGCGACACGCCGTTGGCCGCGGCCACCGTGAATCGCGAGATCCTGGCCGCGTTTGGGTCGCCGCAAGACAAGGCGATGTTGGCCGACCTGCCGCCCGGTGCCCCGCTGCCGGCGTTGAGCAAGGAGCAGATCGCCCGCCTGACGCCCGACAACTGGGCGCCGCTGGCCGCCCGTCGCCGCATCGCCAAGCGCGAGGAGTTCCTGAATCGACACACGATCGAGCTGGCCGCCTTTGCCGACGACTCGGTGCTGGGTCTGGTCGCCGACCTGAAGGACAAGCCGGTGGCCGAGGTCTGGACGTCGATTCACGCGTCGGTGTTCCGCTCGACCGCCGAGCACGAGATCGGCCACACGTTGGGTCTGCGCCACAACTTCGAGGGTTCGACCGACGCGTTGAACTTCCCCGACAAGTACTGGGAGTTGCGAGGGGCCAAGGGGCAGCCGCTCGACAAGCCCACGCAAGCGCAGCTGCAGGCCGGCATTGAAGACTATGCCTACGCGTCGATCATGGACTACTCGGACTCGTTCCACGCGGACATCCACGGCGTCGGGTATTACGACGACGCAGCCATCGCGTTTGGCTACGGCCAGTTGGTCGAGGTGTTCGCGAACAAGCCGGTGGACCCGGTGACCGAAGTGTTGCCGCTCGGCTCGGCGCTGCGGTCGGTGCGCCACTACACCTCGATTCCCGACATGCTGGGCGGCATGGACAAGATCGGGCAGCGCAAGCTGGTTCCCTATACCGAGGTCATCGCCGACA
>JBMOIG010000323.1:0-2740 GCA_049317445.1 Myxococcota bacterium
TCACGCGTGGCGCTCACCTGGGCCTGCGGGCGCGGCGTTCCGGCCGCACGCCCCGATGGGCTCGGAGCGGCAGTGGCGGGGACGGTGCCGCGCATCATCTGCGCCGCTTGGGTGATCATCGCGATTGCGGCCGCCTACGGAGTGCTCGGGGTGGCGGGCGCGTCCAGCGTCGTCGTCGCCATTGCGTCTGCAGTCATCGTTCTCATCGTCGCCCGGCGACGGCTTGGCGGGGTGACCGGAGACATCCTGGGGGCGGTCATCGAAGTCTCAGCGACGTGCGCCCTCGTCGTTCTCGCCCTGTGTCCGTAGTTCGTGAGCACACCCGGTCTGAACACCGAGAGATTGACGAGTGCCAAAGGACCATTCGGCGTAGGCGGCCTTCGGGACGCTCCAGCCGCCCTCCCTGACGAAATCGCAACGGTCCGCCCGATACCGCGCACTATGACTCATGACATTAATGTCTGTCATTAGTTATAGTGTTGGCCATGAGCTGGACCGCATCACTCGTGAGCGCCGGAGCGGACGTGTCCGCTGGCACAGACAGCACGCTCGACATCACCCTCGACGGGCACCACGCCACCTACCGCCTGCACCGGTCGTTGCGATCTCCACGCCCGGCAGAGGTCTCAACCGCTGACGTACCGTCCCTACTCCAAGTCCCTCACGTGTCCACCCGGGTCGCGGCTGCGCTGGCCAGATCGGGCTGGTCATTCGCGACGACGGACGGGGCCGCGCTGCTGCGCTTCCCCGATGGATTCACGTGGGCGACAGAGGCCGCGGACCGGCCAGAGAAAGTGGCCGCGCCTTCTCAGTGGAGCCGCGGCATGTCCCGCGTGGTGCATGCCGTTCTGGCGCGCGCGGTCGCCACGCCGCCAACGCAGACGGCTTTGGCCAAGTTGGCAGGCGTCACACAAGCGCGGGTGTCAACCATCGTCCGGGACCTAGCCCGAGCGGGGCTCATAACCACCGAGCACGGCCGACCCGTGGTCACCAACCGCGACCGTCTGGTCGACGAGTGGCTGAAGCGACGGCGTTTCGACCCGATGGTGACGTACTGGTCAACGACCGGCGACCTGGGATCCGCCCTCGATACGGCCTGCAAGCGCCTGCCCGGTCCCGTCATTGTGTCCGGCGACTTGGCCGCGGACGCAGAGGCACCACACCGCCGTCCAGCGCAGCTCCTCATCCTGACGCAAGCGGGTTCGCTGACTGGACCGGGCATGCTGCCGGTTCTCTCGGTCGACGAGGCGAACGTCGTCCACGCGGTCACCGACGACCCAGTGGTTGCCGCGGGGGCACACGACGCCGAGTGGCGTGGGCGCACCTTTCTGGCGGCTGATCCGCTCCAGGTGCTGTGGGATCTGGAGGCAGCAGCCGGCACGGACGCCACGCAGGCGGCCCACCACTGGCGTACCCGCGCCGTGCGGGGACCTCGGTGATCTTGACCTGGCCGTCGACTTCGAGGTCGGAGGACGCAGCCGTTTGGGCGCTGGTCGACCTTGCCACCGCGGCGCGAGATCAGGAGTACCGCGTCATCGGCGGAAACATGACCACTTTCCACGGCGCAAGGCACACACCACGCCTACCGGTGCGGACCACGTCAGACGCCGACGCAGGAATCGAGTCGAGCGCCACGGCCGCCGAGAGCCTGGTTACAGCCCTGATCGGGCTGGGCTACCGGCAGGTGGACGGGTCGCGGTTCACGCGAGACCACCGAGGCCTCGAACTCATCATCGACCTGCTCGTGCCGGACACGTACGCTCAGGAGCACAACATCGTCCTCGGACCGCTGTCCGCGGACGCGGCTCCTGGACTCGCACTGGCGCTGGCACGGGAGGCGACATGGGTCGACGCCTCGGTGGTCCTGACGACTCAGGAAGAAGTCAGCCTGCGACTCCCCCTGCCAGACAGTGCCGCAGCCGTCGTGCTCAAGACCCTCGCCTGGTCGCAGCGACTAGCCGACAAGGATGCCACCGATGTGTACCGGCTGCTCGACACATGGGAGCAGGACGTATCGAGCGGACAAGCCCGGAAGCTTCGCCGCTCTACCTCCGCCAACCGTGCTGTCGGAGCCCTGCGCCGGTCCTTCCTGGCACCGAAAGGCAAGGCCACACTACTGCCGACCGCGTCCCAGACGCTCGGTCGACGTCTTGCCGCCCAGTTCATAGAGTGGGTCGAAGGCTGACATCGGGCACACCAACCACTGGAACCGATCAACGCCAGGGCTATGCCCGTCCGGCGGTCGGCTACCGGGTCGAGGGCTGGACGAACGGCGGCTTCGCGACCAGGAACCGGGACTCGCGTCCCCGCACGTCGACCGCGACCTCGTCGCCGACGGCGACCGAGGAGTCGAGGAGCGCCAGTGCGATGCCCTTCTTCAGGGTCGGCGAGAAGGTGCCGCTCGTGACCTCTCCCACGACATCCCCGGCAAGGACGCTGTCGGAGACCACCCGCACCTGCATGTGCGGGCGCGGGATGCCACGGTCGAGGCTCAGCAGTCCGCGCAGCCGACGCCGCGGACCTGCAGACCTCTGGGCGAGGAGCGCCTCTCGGCCGGCGAACTCCGGCTTGTCCCAGCCGATAGCCCAGCCGAGCATCGCCTCGACCGGCGTGATCGTCGGGCTGATGTCCTGGCCGTGCAGCGGGTAACCCATCTCGGTCCGGAGGGTGTCGCGCGCTCCCAGACCGGCGGGCAGGCCGCCGACCGACGTCGCCCCCGAGAGCAGTGCGTCCCACAGGT
>JBMOIG010000324.1:0-2739 GCA_049317445.1 Myxococcota bacterium
TGGCCCTTCGTCGGTTCGACTTGGAGCAGACGCCGGTCGAACTTGCCCAGGTCGGCGACTTTCTGGCCGTCGATGAATCCGTGCAACCACCGAGCGAGATCGAAGGCCTCGGACAACGCGGTCAGCGCGGTCTCGGTCGTTCCGTCACCAGCGTGGGCCGCGCGGTTTCCCTTGCGGCGCAGGAAGTGGAGCTTGTCCTGCACGACCACAGGCACGATCTGTCGAAAGGTGTCCTGCAGCAGGAGATCGTTCAGGTTGGCGTCGAGCAGTTGCGGCAACTGATAGCCGTCGTAGACCGCCTCGACCACGCGCTCGGCAAAGGACCGAAGCTTCAGGAGTGCGCTGGGCGGATCGGGCTCGGCATACCGCTCGGCAAACGCTGCCAGATCGGCGAGATACGGCCGCCGCTCGCGCAAGAACTCGAAGTGGACCGATTGCACCATCGTCACCTCGCGCACGCTGGCACCCTGGGCGGGCATGGCCGCCTGGGTGTCGTCAGCCTGGGCTGGGCGGGATTGTGCGGTGGCGCGGTGCATCGTGTCCATCCGGCAACCGGCTGACCCATCCTGGCCAACTCGCTCGCCTTGCGGACCAGCTAGTGCACGTCGCGTGCCAACTCGGTCGCCACACCATACCGGTCGAGCCAGTTGGTCAGGGTCTGGTAGCTCGCAAGTCCCACCAGATCAGCGGCTTGCGTCTTGTTTCCGTTGGCCTGCGTCATCGCGCGAGCGAGGTAGTGTCGTGCCACTTCGGTCAAGACGCTCGGCAGCGACAGCCCGTCGCCGAGCGGCCGGCCAAGCACCGCGTCGTCCGCCTCGCCCTTCGAGGTCAACAGCGCCTCTCGCACATCTTCTGCTGTCACAACAGGGCCTTCGGTCCACAATGCGACGCGACGCAAGGTATTCAGCAGCTCGCGAACGTTGCCCGGCCAGCGGTGGGCGACCAGCGCATTCCTTGCGGGGATAGAAAGATCCTTGTCCTGCCATCCCGGATCCTCGCGCGCCTCTTGCTGCACCTGCACCCAGAGATGATCGACCAGGAGGGCGAGATCGCCACTCCGGTCGCGCAGGGCTGGCAGATGCAACACGGCGACTGCCAAGCGGAAGAACAAGTCCTCGCGAAACCTGCCGTCGCGAACCTCAGCCAGCAGATCCCTGTGCGTGGCGGCGAGAATCCGCACGTCAACCTTGCGGGCGGCAGTGCCACCGACCCGACGCAACTCGGCCTCCTGCAGCACGCGCAGAAGCTTGACCTGGGCGGCCAGCGGCAGTTCGCCGATCTCGTCGAGCAACAGGGTGCCGCCGTGTGCCAGCTCGAATACCCCGGGGCGGGCTTGGGCGGCACCGGTGAACGCGCCCCGCTCGTGCCCAAACAACTCGGCCTCTACGAGCTCGGCCGGGATCGCGCCGCAGTTGAGGGCTACGAATGGCTTGTTGGCTCTGGGACTTGCCGCATGAAGAGCCCGTGCGAGCAGTTCCTTGCCGGTTCCTGACTCGCCCGAAAGCAGCACCGGCACCGCGCGCACCGCAGCCCGCCGTGCGCGGTCGACCAAGCGCGCCATCTCCGGGCTGCGGTAGACGATATCGCCGAAGCGAGCGCGCTCGGACGCAGGTTCGCCAGCGCGTTGCACGAGGCGGGCGTCGGCTGCGCGGAGCAGGTCGGGCAAGAAGTCCGCCGCGATGTCGAAAGGCACCTCCACCTTGCGAACGCCATGATCGCGCGACGACTCGATGAGTTCAGCGTTGTAGCGGGCCTTTGCCAGCAAGAGCCAGACTGCGGCCATCGCTGGCGTGCCGGGGCTCAGGTGAAACGTCAGCGCGACGTCCTGGCCGTAGCGCTCACGCGTCTCGGCGACGGCCGCCACCGCTGCGCGGTAGATGTCCCCGAAGTGCACCGGGCTGGTGAGCTGTGCGGCGCGCAGGTCCAGGGGCACGGCGGCCTGGCATGCGAGCCATTCCAGATAGCCCGCGGAACGGCCCGTGGGGTAGTCGTCGAGCAGTACGGCGCGGTCGAACCAGCCCGTGCGCAGCGCCTGGGCCAGCGGGCCGATGCCGATGCGAGCTTCGTCTTCGGCCGCCTTCAAGTCTGTGTGGCCGATCCAGGCGAGAAGTACTCTCATGGGGGGGAACATAAGACTACTTGTGCGTCGGCGCAAGTCTACTTGCGATCAGGGTTGCGCCAGCAATGCTGCGGGACCGCCGGCGGCAGGGTGGACGGGCCTGGCGGCCCTGGCGGTCAACGCTGCACGGCGGCCGCTCTCGCACGCGGTGTGCACGCCGGGCGCGCGCGAACACCTGCTCGTGACAAGCGGCGGCGTACCTTCCGAGTTCCTGGCGGTCTCGACGCAAATGTTATCGAAGTAGCTGGACCCTCACCGCAGGCAGAGGCTACTCTTCGACCCATTCCGGGCCGCATGGCCGAAGACGCGGGAGCAGAACATGAATCTCTTCATCAGCTTCGATTGGGATGACCGCGATCGGGTCAACGGCTTCCGCGGGATGCTCGGCAACCCGCAAGTACGCGACCTGAGTCATCGCGACACGTCCGTCAAGGAGGACTACTCCGAGGAGGGGAAGGCCTACATCAAGCAGCACATCACCAACAAGATCGCAGTCTCCGACGTCACGGTCTGTCTCATCTCCCACAAGACCCGCAATAGCGGTTGGGTGAATTGGGAGTTGGAGTGCAGCCGACTCCTGCGCAAACCCGTCGTGGGCATAGTGCTCCCCGATAGCGGCG
>JBMOIG010000325.1:0-2738 GCA_049317445.1 Myxococcota bacterium
CCAAGAAGGACGCCGCCAGGTTTGAAGCTGGCGGCGTTGGTGGTGGGGGTGGCGGTCGTTTCAGAAGGGGGGATCGAAGAGGTCGAGGTTGTCGTCCGGGCTGCCGCTATCGGTGCAGCAAAGGTCCTGGTAGAAGCGATGGATCTGGTCGCCGTAGCGCGCCTCGAAGAGGTCAAGCAGGTGGTGGATGAAGTCGTGGATGTGCACGACGGCGTCGTCGCTGAGCCTGGGCATGGGGATGGCGCCGGAGTCGAGGCATTTGGCGGCCAGGGGTTTGGGGGCTGCGTTCATTGAATCTCCGTGATGGCTTGTTGCACGATCTCGTCGGGCAGGTGGCTGAGAGCTTTGAGCATGGCCAGGCGCATGGCTGTGCACAGGATGCGACCGGCCTGCCGAGGCAAGCCCTTGGAGGCCTGACGCAGGAGCTCCATACCCGAGTCCGCCATCAACGCCTGCTGGGAGCCGGCGGCCTTGAGGGCATGCTGGATGAGAAGCTTGAAGCGCTCGCGCTCGATGATGGGCTTGAGTGCGACGCGGACCTGGACGCGGCTGTAGAGCGCCGCGTACGGCGCGCGCTCCAGGGTCTGCGCCAGAGCCGGGTGGCCCACCAGCCAGACGCTGATGAGGTCGCGCGAGTCGAAGGCGAAGTTCAGGAATGCGGGGAAGTCGCGGAAGAACTCGGGCGGCAGGTTCTGCGCCTCGTCGATGATCCACACGGGGGTGAGCTGCTTGGTATCGACGAGTTCGTGGATGCGCTGCTTGATGTCGCGCCACAGCTGCGCGCGGCGGTAGCTGGGCTCCAGGCCCAGGGCGCGAGCCAGACCGCGGTAGATGTCGACGCGCCCGAAGTCGGTCTCGGCTTGATAGAGCACCAGGAAGCGATGCGGGTTCAGGGTTTTGGTGATGTTGCGCAGCGCGGCGGTCTTGCCCACGCCGGGCTCGCCGGTGAGCAGGCCGATGCCGGGCGATTGCAGCAACCAGCCGAAGCGCTGCTGCAAGTGCGCCAGCGCGCCGTCATCCCAGGGCTCGGTGAGTTCCTTGCCCAGTGGGGGGTGCCGCAGGCCGAAGTGCTCGAGATACATCTCAGCCCTCCTTGTTCTTGCCGTGGTGCTTGGCGTGTGCAAGCTCGACGAGGTTTGGGCCGGTGCGCTCGCCGGTGGTCATCTGCGCGGGCTCGGGCTTGCGCCGAACGCGTTTGAGGTTGGCGAGCTTGTCCAGCGCGGTGGCCTGGCCCAGCGACAGCCCGGCGGCGTCCTCGACGCCGAGGACTTTGCCGGCGTGCGGGTCCACGACGAGCCGGACGGTCTTGCCCGACAACTCGTAGGGCACCTCGAAGCGCTGGCCGAGATAGGACACCGTGCCGTCCTTGCGCACGAAGCGGCTGATGCGATGATGGAACACGGCGTCGAGCTGCGCGGCCTTGGTGCCCAGGCTGCGGATTTTTGGCAAGTCACGCTGGTAGCGCGCAAGCGGGGTCAGACCATCCAGGCTGCTGTGCACGGTCTGGTGGTACACCTGCTCGAGCCAGGCCCACAAGCGTGCGTTGAGCTCGTCCAGATCGGCGATGCGCCGCTCGTCGAGCTCGCTGAGAAACTGGTCGCGGCACGTTCTGTGCCAGCGTTCGAGCTTGCCCTTGCTGGTCGGAGAAAAAGGCCTGCAAAAAATTAGGTGGATGCCCAGGCGCGCGCAGACCCCTTGCATCGTGCGGGCACGGTATGCGGCGCCGTTGTCGACGACCAACTTGATGGGTACCCCCCTGCGCAAGAGCGCTTGCTTGAGCACGCCCTCGACATCGAGCGCCGTCTCGCCCAGGCAGAACGCGCTGTGGGCGACCAGGCGCGAGGCATCGTCCATCAAGGACACGAGATAGGTCTTGCGCAGTTGGCCCTTGACGATGACCCGCGGGCCATGCATCACGTCGCCGTACCAGATCGACCCCGCGAACTCGGCATTGAAGCTGCGCTTCTCCTCGGGGCTTGCTGGCCCACCGGGGAGCTTGGACAAGCCGCTGGCGTGCAGCAAGCGGTGAATCGCCGAGCGCGACAGGCTGTGCTTGGCGACCAGTCCGGCCGATTCGAGCAGACGCAGGAGTTGGCGAATCGAGCGACGGGGATTGTCTCGCTTGGCCGCTAGGATCGCCTCCTGGATCTCGGGCGCGATCTTGGACTTGCCACGATCGGTGCGGGCCTTGGGCACCAGACCGGCGATGCCCTGCGTGCGCCACGCGTAGTACCAAGCCTGAATGGTCTTCTCGCCGAGATGGCGGCGTTGCGTGCCGGGCATGGCGTACTCGCGGGTGGCGAGCTCGCGAGTGAGTTGCTGCAGCTCACCGTGCTCGAGCCGCTCGCGGCTGACGATGGGGCCCAGTACGGACAGGCGAAACAATGCCTTCGGGTCGATCTCGTTCATCAAACTCACCTCCAGTTGTTGGGAGTTCGATGAGACCCAAGATCGGGGTCTGGCGGAAGACTGCAAAGTGTGTGGGGTCCCCGCCCGGGGACTAGGCTGTCTCCTGGCGCTTCAGGGTCGGGGTATCACGGGACGATCAGCTCCCGGTCGACCCATGCCATGGCCTGTGCCAGCGACATGCTGTCGATCACGTGGTGCCAGAAAGCGTTGTGGTCGCAGATCTGTCCCAGTTCAGGAAATCGGCTGCGCAGGACGAAGGCAAAGCCATCGCCACGCTCCTTGAGCCAGTCCCGCCAACGCACCACCGTGCGCAGGGCACGACCGGTGCC
>JBMOIG010000326.1:0-2727 GCA_049317445.1 Myxococcota bacterium
GGGAGGTCGAAGAGGCCTCCCGGCGGTACTGTTTTTGCTGCAGACAGAAGAACAACGCTCGCCCGAACCGGTACCGACTGAAGGCCGTGGCAGCGAAGGAATCAGGCCTGTGTACGGTCGCGGGCTGTCGTAACGTGCCGGAGCTCGGTCGCAGGAAGTGCTCCTCCTGTCTCGCGTACATGCGTGCGTACAAGGTCGCGTACCGCGAGAAGGAGAAAGCGCCGAACACCTGCTCGGCCACGGACTGCCAGAACCCTCGCGACAGTCCGCGGCACACCCGCTGCGGCAGATGCAGGGAGCGAGGCAACGCAACACAGCGGGCGTCCACCAAGTACACCGTGAACGCGAAGGCGCGGCGAGACCGCGTACGGGCCGACGTGTTCGGACACTACGGTACCGTGTGCGCTTGCTGCGGTGAGGCAAGAGACCCGTTCCTCCAGATCGACCACATCGATGGAACTGGCTACGCACACGTCGACCGGGCCGGTAGACGTGTAGCCGGTGGGCAGCTGTACGCGCAACTAAAGCGCACGGGGTACCCAACCGGCTACCGGGTTCTGTGCAGCAACTGCAACTTCGCGCTCGGACACCACGGGTACTGCCCGCACGGGTGGATGACGCAGGACAGCAAGCGTGGGCGTCCGGCCCTGCACCCGCAGGATCCACAGAAGACCGCCAAGAGGCGCGAGTACTGGCAGAAATACAAGCTGGAGGTCCTGAGTAACTACGGGGACGGCTGCGCCTGCTGTGGGGAGAAGCACAAGGAGTTCCTGTCGATCGAGCACCTGAACCAGACCGGCGCGGCGCGCCGAAAGGAGCTGACCGGCAGCGCCACGGACGGCCGAAACTTCCTGGTCTGGCTGCGACGCAACGGGTACCCTGCCGGCTACGGCGTGCTGTGCATGTCGTGTAACTTCGCGACCAGGTTGGGCGCTGCCTGCCCGCACACGGCATAGCTCATCACGGCTAAATATCATGTAGGATGGGCGGTACGGCCGCTGGCGGCACGATGCTATGCTGGCGACGGCAACCACGAGGGAACCTATGACGTACAAGATCACGAACCTGTCGAGCACGCGCACCGACCCGAATCGCCGCGGGCACAAGCCGCTGCTGGCGCGCCGTCCCGTCACGGTGGGGCTGCGCACGATCAAGCCTGGCGAGTCGATCGTGGTGTCGGACCAGACGTACGAGCAGTTCGGCCACATGATCGCGGCCTACGTGAAGCACGGCTGCGTCAGGGTCAAGAAGATCGGCGTCCTCGACCAGGATGCGCCCGCCGTCGCCGTCGCCGTCGCCGTCGTGGCGGACCTGTCCCCCGACCTCGTCCCGGAAGCGACCGGCATCCCGGACGACTTCACCCCCATCGCGGGCGTGGCTGACCTGGCGGACGAGCCGGACCCCGAGCCCGTCGTGGAGCCGGACGTGGAGACGACCCCCGAGCCCGTCGAGGAACCCATCGTGGAGACGCCCGTGGTGCCCGAGGCGCCGGTGGCGGACGAACCCGTGAAGACGAAGCGCCGCGCTCGGTCGCAGGCGCTGTAGTGGAGGGTCGGTGAGTGACCTGACCGTCAAGGCGGACCCCGCCCTCATCAAGACCGTCCAGAGCTACATCGGCCTGGTGCGCGCCAAGCTGCGCGACTACCCCGAGCTGAACCGGCTGTTGGAGGGGCACGAGACGAGCGACCGTCAGATCGCGGCCTCGTTGATGCTGGCGGTCGACGACTACAACACGACCCCGCCGCTGATCGACCCGGTCACGCTGCAGACGTACCCGTCGGTCGAGCTGCTGGTGACGGGCGCGATCATCGACGTGTTGGAGTCGGTGGGCCTGTTGCAGATGCGCAACTACCTGACGACGTCGGACGGAGCGTCCGGGTCGGTGTCGGACAAGGCCCCGATGCTGATGCAGTGGGCGGGGCTGTTCCGCAGCCGATACGAGCAGAAGAAGTTTCGCCTCAAGCAGGCGCTGAACCTGCAAGGTGCGATGGGGAACCAGTCGGGCGTCTCGTCCGAGTACCTCGCCATCAACGGGTACTTCAACGACCAAGAGTCCGCGTAGAAGGAGAGCCATGCCGGTCACACCGCTGCCCTACATCCGAACCGTCACGATTCCGTACGTTGGTGGCGCGGCCGCCCTCGACACCAAGGTCGAGGACTCGGAGCAGTACGCCTACTTC
Source organism: Myxococcota bacterium (assembly GCA_049317445.1). Lineage (GTDB taxonomy): Bacteria > Myxococcota_A > UBA9042 > UBA9042 > UBA9042 > CAJBNH01. Next base: position 2,181 of record JBMOIG010000326.1, read on the forward strand.
ATGATTCAGTTCGTCGGCTTCACGGCCGGAACGACGTTCAACCTGTACGGCAGCTGCGATGGCGCCAACTACGGCATTCTCGACTCGACGTCGAACGGGTTGCCCTCCGCTCCGCACGCGACTGCCGCGGTGGCGGGGCTGCTCGTCAACCTGCAGCCTGAAGTCGTCATGAAGGGCGGCATCAAGATCAAGCAGACCGCCGTGTCGGCTGGTTCCGGCACCATCGTCGTCGCGATGTCGGGCAACGCGTACCGCGCGGCTAGAGGAGTGTGATGAGAGCTGAAGATCTGCGCAACATCAGCCCCAACGACGCCGCCAGGCAGGTGTTGGCGGGCATCGAGTTCATGTCGTTCCTCAAGACGGCGGCGCCGCTGCCACGTTTGGGGCAGGAGCCTGTCCGCAAGGCTGTGGCGGCGGCGGGCGTCACGATGCCGAAGGCGCTGCCGGACGGCGTCAAGCAGATCCGCGGGACCCGCAGCAAGCCGGCTCTACCTCCGGCCCCGCTCACCGCGAAGGGCACCCCCAACCCCAACTTCGCGAAGCACGC
>JBMOIG010000327.1:0-2724 GCA_049317445.1 Myxococcota bacterium
GGTGATGGTCAAGGGCCAGTTCTACGACGCGGCCATCGCGTATTCGCCCATGGACGTGCACGCGCTGTTCGAGCGGACCCGCGCCAAGTGGGGCGTTCCCGTCATCGTGCAGGAGTTCGTGCCCGGCGTGGAGTACGACGTGGTGGCGGTCGGCGACGGCCGGGGCGGCCTGGTGGGCGCCGTGCCGATGCGCAAGATGCAACTGACCGACAAGGGCAAGGCGTGGGGCGGCGTGACGGTCGCGGACCCGCGCCTGGACCGATTCGTCGAGCAGGTGGTGGGCGCCCTGAAGTGGCGCGGCGGTTGCGAGGTCGAGGTGATGAAGGCCAACGACTCTGGCGAGTTGTACCTGATCGAGATCAACCCCCGCTTTCCAGCCTGGGTGTTCCTGGCAGTCGGCGCGGGCCGCAACCTGCCGTGGGCGGTCGTCGAGCTGGCGCTGGGTCGTCCGGTCGCGCCCATGCCCCCCGCGAAACCCGGCGTGATGTTCTTGCGCCACAGCTTCGACCAGATCTGCACCTTGCAGGACTACGAGTCGCTGACCACCCGGGGCGAGCTGCACCGGGAAGAGGAGGTCGCCCCATGACCGAGCACCGCGAACCCTACGAGAAGCCCACCATCCTTCGCCAAAACAGCGGCCTGGCCAACAAGTTCGGGCGCAGTCCCAGCCGCAAAAGCCTCGAGCGCATCGACGGCGTGGCCGTCAGCGACCTGGTCGAGCGGTTCGGCAGCCCCGTCTTCGTGTTCTCGGAGCACGGCTTGCGGCGCGCCCACCGCGAACTCAAGCGCGCGTTTACCCTGCGGTACCCCAAGGTGCAGATGACGTGGTCGTACAAGACCAACTACCTGGACGCGATCTGCCGCGTGTTCCACCAGGAAGGGTCGTGGGCCGAGGTCGTGTCCGAGTACGAATACGAGATGGCGCGCAGACTTGGCGTACCCCACGAGCACATCGTCTTCAACGGCCCGTACAAGCCCGACGACGCGTTGGAGACCGCGCTGCTGAACGGTGCCAAGGTGCACGTGGACCACTACGAGGAGCTGTACGCGGCCGAGCGCATCGCCAAGAAGGCCGGACGCAAGCTGCCGGTCACGCTGCGCTTGAACATGGACGTGGGCATTCACCCGCGCTGGGACCGCTTTGGCTTCAACCTCGACAACGGCGAGGCGATGGACGCGATCCGGCGGCTGCATGCCGGCGGTCACCTGGAATTGCAGGGGCTGCACGCGCACATCGGCACGTTCGTTCTGGAACCCGCGGCGTATGGCAAGGCGGCCGAAAAGATGGCGGATCTGGCCCGCAAGACCCGCGCCGAGACCGGGATGCGCGTGCAGTACATCGATCTCGGCGGTGGCTTTGCCTCGCGCGCCACGCTGCACGCGCAGTACGCGCCCGGGGTCGACTCGTCGCCGCCCATCGACGATTACGCCGAGGCCATCACGCGCGCCCTGCTCGGCGCCGGCTTTCCCCAAGACGAGCTGCCGACCCTGTTCCTGGGGACCGGTCGGGCGCTCGTTGACGAGGCGGGCTATCTGATCACGCGTGTGGTCGGGCACAAGCGGCTGGCCGACGGGTCGCGCGCGCTGATCATCGACGCAGGCCTCAACGTCCTGTTCACCTCGTTCTGGTACCGGCACGACGTGCTGCCGGCGCGGGACCGGGGCGGCATGCTCGAAGAGACCATCGTTTACGGTCCGCTGTGCATGAACATCGACGTGGTGCGGCCGTCGGTGCTGTTGCCCCCGCTCGAGGCCGGCGATGCGCTGGTGATTCGGCCGGTGGGCGCCTACAACGTTACGCAGTCCATGCAGTTCATCCGGTTGCGGCCGGCGTCGGTGCTGATCGGCGAAGGTGGCCAGATCGACGTGATCCGGCGCGCGGAGGTTCTCGATGATCTCAAGGGCCCCGAGCACATCCCCGAGCGTCTGGCTGTCTGAGCCGTTGCGGTGGGTCCGGCTGGTGTTGCAGGCGTATGCGGCCGTCTTGTTCGGGCGCAGCGCCTGGGCCGGGCTGCTGTTTCTGGCCGCGACGCTGGTCGTGCCGCAGCACGGTCTGGCCGGGCTGGCAGGCCTGGTCGCGGCGAACGCGTGGGCCTGGCTGTTGCGACGGCCGGCAGCCCACATCGCCGACGGTTGGTACGGCTTCAACGGGCTGCTGGTCGGCCTGGCGCTGGGCCTCTCGTTCCGCATGTCCTGGACCTTCCTGGGCCTGCTTGTCCTCGTCAGCCTGGTCGTCGTGGTCGTGGCGGGTGCCCTGCGCAGCATCGCCGAGCGCTATCTGGGCGTGCCGATGCTGTCGATGCCGTTCGTGCTGGCGACCTGGGCGGCGCTGCTGGCCGCGCGGCGCTTTGCGGGCGTGGACGGCACGGTCGAGCCGATGTTGGCGGGCGGCTGGGGGGCGGGAAGTCTGCCAGCGGTGGTCGAGCTGTACCTGCGGTCGCTGGCCGCGTGCTTCTTCCAGCTCAGCGTGGGTTCTGGCCTGCTGGTGCTGGCCGGGCTGGTGCTGTGGTCGCGGTGGGCGGCCGTGTTGTCCGTTCTGGGTTTCACAGGCGGCTACCTGACTTACGTGGGTCTGGGTGGCGCGCCGGGCGACCTGCACGACCAGGTGATCGGCTTCAACTTCGTGCTGGTCGCCGTCGCCGTGGGCGGCGTGTTCGTGGTGCTGTCCAAGACGACGCTGCTGCTGGCGGTGGCGGCGGGGGCGATGGCGTCGGTGCTCTCTGC
>JBMOIG010000328.1:0-2717 GCA_049317445.1 Myxococcota bacterium
GCCTGCGCGCTTGGGCGGAAATCGAGAAGTTCCATGTGGATCCGCGTGCTCCGGGACAAGCGACTGCCGTGCTGCGAGCGGGATTGCAGGGGGGCGGCAGCGAGGCCAAGGCTCGGCTGGACCGCACGGCCGACCGGCTGGACTGGCAAGTGGACGCGACCGGTCAGGCCTTGGGCGAGCTGCTGGCAGCGCTGCCGCTTCCGCCAGAGCTGCGCTCGTTGGCCGAGTGGGGACGGCTGGGTTTCGCGGTACGCAGTCAGGGTCAGGCCAAGACACCGGGCGGGCAGCTGGGAGCCGTGAAGCAGGACACGACGGTGGAGGTTCGGCAGCTGTGGACGCGTCAGGCGGGTCTGCCGGTTGGCTTTCCGCAGGCGACCTTGCGGTTGCAAAGCGAAGGCGTCGGTCTGGACCAAGAACTGCAGGTAACGGGCACGGTTGCGTCGCCTCGCGTCGGGCGGTGGACCGGCGCCGCGCGCAACGACGTGGTGGCCCGGGTGCGCTACCAGCCTGCGGCGGGCAAAGTCGAGGCCAGCGGAAAGCTGTCGTCTCCCAGCGGTCCCAACCTGGGCTTCGACTTGAAAGCGGTGACGGGACGGGGAGATGCGCTGGACTACACGCTTTCGGCGGACGCGAACGCGCTGGCGGGACTGCTGCGGATGCTGCCAGCCGACACGCGCGATGCCGCGGGGCTGGATGCCCGCAAGCTGACGGCAAAGGTGACCGCCTCGGGCTCGTTGCCCGGTGGGGCGGCACTGCTGCGGGGCGGCGCGGGGGCGCAGGTAGGCGCCAAGGGCACGCACCGGGTCGCGCTGGACGTCCGCGGCCTGCGCGTCGAGCAACCGGGCGTGCAGGTGGACCTTCCTGGCCTGCAGGTCGACGTCGATGCGTCGCTGGGACCGGCGGGGGTGGCGGCTACGGTGCGCGTGGCGGCAGAAGAGCTGCGGGTGGACGCGGGAGCCCTGCACGCCGAGCTGTGGAGCCTGCGGCAGACGCTTGCCGTGAGCGGCCCCCGGACTGATGGGCTGGGCGATCTTCGGATCACCGGCGACGGCAAGGTGCGGAAACTGGTGCAGAATGCGGCGACCCAGTGGCCCCCCGGCGAGCTGCTGTGGCGATTCAAGGCGCGCGCCGAAGACCTGGCGGCCCTGCGGTTGGAGTCGCTGGAGTTCGAGCAGCCGGGCGCAGGTGTCCGGGTTGACCTGCAAGGCGGCGTGGACCTGGTCCCGACGGCCAGGGCCAGGACGGTCGAGCAGGACCGGTCCCCCGCAACCGGCCAGGACGTGGCAAGCGACGCCGCACTGGAGCCGGTGCCGGGTCGGCAGAGTATCGCCCTGACGGGCACGTTGGACCTCGATATCGCAAGGCTGGGAGAGGCGACCCGACTGCTGGCAGGCACAGGCCACATCCGCGTGCCGTTCCAGCTGGAGTCCGGTGATCTCAGCGTGTTTCGCCTGACCGCCGCTGTGCAATTCGACGGAGTGGATCTGGCTGTGAATCAGGGTCGCACCAAGATCGAGGGCGTGAGAGGCGACCTGCCGCTGGTCGAGGACTTCGTGATGGGCGGGGTGGAGCGCGTGCGACTGTTGGGCGGCGGGCGCACCAACGCCTGGTCGCGGTGGCGGTATCAGGACCATCAGCCGTTCCTGACCGGCGCGCACTATCTGGGCATCCGGCGCGTGCAGCACATGGGTCTGGTGCTGGGCCCCCTGGCGGGCAACGCGCGGGTCGATCGAAACGTCTTGCATCTTGACCAGTTGGAGGTTTCGGCGCTGCAGGGTCAGGTGACGGGCCAGTGCATCATCGACGTCGATGGCCGGGACACCAAGGTGATGTTCCGCGGCAACGGCACCGGATTGAAGGTACCGGGTCACGACGAGCGGCTGGACCTGCACGCCGCGATGACGTTGCTGCCCGGACGGATGGCCGTGGCGGGGCGGATGCAGCTGCTGCGGGCCGGACGCAGCCACCTGCTGATGTTGCTGGACCTGTGGGACCCGTACCGAGAGGACACGCGCGCCAACCAGGCGAGGATGGCGCTGCAGCTGGGCCACCCGCGGCAAGCATCGATGACATTCCAGAACGGTTTCATGGACATGTCGGTTGAGCTTGGGGGCGCGGCGGGGATTGTGTCGATCGACGAGATCCGCGGCATCCCGCTGGGACCGATGATGCAGAAGTATTTGGCCCCTCTGATCGATCAGTACTTCGGGGCGGCCGCCGGCACAGGTACCGAGAGCGACAAGGAGAGCCCTTCGCCATGAACGCAAGAATCGCCCTGCTGCTCGTGCTGTTGCCTGCGTTGTCGGCCACCGCCTGCATCCACGCACCGGACGTCGTCATCGTCGACCGCCGCACCGCGTTGGAGCAGCAGGCCGGTGGCCGCTTCGGCGCGCTGGAGGAGGAACTGGAGCAGCAGGGTCTGAACGCAAGGCCAGAACCGTTGACCAGCGGACAATTGGCGGCGTCGGGGTGGAAAACGGGAGAGGACGGTCAGGCGCTGGCCTCCCTGTACAGCGAGTTATCGGCAGACGCGGACCGCATCGACCAGCTGTTGGTGCGACGCTGTGTGGGCGAGGGGCTCGGTGGAGCGCTTGTCGAGACCCGCGAGCAGTGCTCTGGCGGCGTCGACCCCGAGAGCGTGGGCACCCTGATGGAGCGCGCGAACCGCAACCGACGGCAAGTGTGGCTTTACATCCAAGCGCGCAACCCCTCGACAA
>JBMOIG010000329.1:0-2688 GCA_049317445.1 Myxococcota bacterium
CCGGCGAGATTCCTGCGGCGCTGGCGCTTGCTACGTTCGAACTGACCGCCGCGGCCCGCGAGTTGAACGCTGAGCCGCTGCTCGTACTTTCGGCGCCGTTGTGGAGCGACCGGGTCCTGGAAACGGCACGGGCGTTCGTGGAGCGACACGTGCCTGACTTCGGTTGGGCGATTGCGACGGACGATGGTGGCCTGGTGATCAGGTTGCCCAAGTTCAAGATCGACCACGTGCAGCGGCCTGTCGTCCGGACTGCGCGCGCTCCCTCACCGCGGCAAGCGACCGATCTGTTCACGGATGCGAACCGTTGGATGCTCAAGATCCTGCTGTTGCGGCAGGCGTCGGCCGACCTGTGGGGTGGGCCACGCGTCGAGGTTCGGGGCGTCCTTCAACTCAGTCGCACAGCAGGCGTGACGCCGGAGTCTACCTACCGCTTTGTCCGGGCGCTGCGGGCTCAGGGCTTTGCCGAAGTCGAGCGGGGCGCCTTCCGGCTGGTGCGTCGCGCCGTCTTGGTCGGGCACTGGCTCGCGCACGATGCCGCGCAGCCGCTTCCCTGGCAGCCCGTGAGGTGGCGGCGCGGTCGACCGCAACAGGTCGAGGACGTGTTCGCCGACCCGGTAGGGGGCTCCAGGTACGCGGTCACTGGATTCGAAGCTTGCAAGTCGCTGGGCGTGCTGCACGCGTCCACGCCGGGAGTGCAGGTGCTGTTGGAGTGCGGCCTCGACGAAGCCATGCGCACGTGGAAGCTCGAGCCGGCGGCGCCGTCGGACGCGCATTTCTGGATCGCCAGGGCGCGATACCCGCTCTCGACGTTTGGCGGTGTCGTCATGCGCGGTCCGCGAACGGTGGTCGACGCGATGCAGGCTGCCTTGGATGTCCGTTCGAATCCGGTGCGCGGCGTCGAGCAGTCCGACTACATCGTGCGTGAGGTGCTGCAACTGCTGGAGGGACCGTGAGTATCCAGGACATGCCGGACCAGGATGCGGCGTTGCAATTACTCGTCAGGGCGATCCGTGCGCTGCACGCGTACGCCGACCAGATCGTCGTCACGGGCGGTCTCGTGCCTTTGCTCTACCGAAGCCTTCCTAACGTCCGGCAGCTGGATTGGGAGCCGCAGCGGACTTTTGACGTGGACGTGACCCTGCCGCGAAGGATTCCGAAGGGGCCTTCCGCGTCGAGGATGCTGCTCTCCGCCGACCTCGTCTGCGTGCAGGGACGCGGCCCTGGCGGACCAACCGCTGAGTACTACCAGGACGCGGCCTTCGGCACGGACAAGCTCTGGCCGGTGCATCTTGAGTTCCTCACGAGCATGGCCGGCAACAAGTCGCCGCCGTACGTGATGTTGCCGATCGGTCTCCGCGTGCCCACCATTCGCTATCTCGACCTGTTGCTTGTCGATCCGGTGGCGCTGGACTTGGCGAAGGTGCCCGGGGCGAACGCCGCCGCCGGTACGGTTGTGCGTCTGCCACAACCAGCAACGTTCGTTCTGCAAAAGGCGCTGATACGCGCGGCGCGCCCCGCAGACAAGCGCGCCAAGGACATGGCCTATGTCCATGACGTGGTCATGCTGTCGCAGAACGAGTGGTCGACAGCGCACCGGATCGTTGCTGATGTCATCGCCGGCGGTGGAGAGCACGCGGTCTGGATGCGAAGAGCGCTGAAGGACCTGCGCGCCCTCTTTGCGAATCCGTCGGCGGACGGCGTCGTCGAGGCGCAGCGTCAGCTTGCCAATTCCGGAATGGCGGCCGCGCCTTCATCCGATGCCATCTGCGAGGTGGTGCTGGAGTGGCTTGCTGTGGTCACGCCGGGGTGAGCCTGCACTGTGGGCGAGTTGGCGACTGCGGTCGAGGCCAGCAAGCGCGCGCGGGCCTTCACACCCCCAACTCCCGCCGCGCCCACGACCAGTCGATCCGGTGGTCCTCTGGCGTTCGCGCTTCGCTATTGTCGAACTGGTCGAGCAGTGCAATCAGCCGCGGCCGAAGCTTGCGGTCCTTGGCCGCCTCACGTGGCGTCTTGCCATCGAGGGCAGGGATCGGCTCATCTACCCACTCGTGCATGTGGGCCTGTCGAAACTCGCGCATCACGGCGGCGACTTCGGGTGGCATCGGCTCGACCGGGCCAGCCGCTCGTGCCGGCGACTGACCATCTGGAAGGGGATCGCTGTGGCTGCGCGCTCGGAACCGCAGGTCGGCACCGCACGCCGCCTCGACGGCTGCCCGCAGGTCATCGGCCCGCGGTATCGAGTTGCTGCGCAGGATCAGCGTCGAGGCCTTGAACTGCGCCTCGCCCACCACGGTGTTTGTCCACGACTTGTGCTTCGCGTTGCCTTCTCGCAAGAACTTGACGAGTTGGCCAGTGTCGTCCGCCTCTGCTCCGGGCACCGTCAACACGGCCTGCTTCACGGCAGCTTCGCGACCAGGCACGAGGTCGTAGTGATCCTCGGTCCACAACATCGCGTGGCCATCGGTGTTTTGCATCCGCAGGTGGCTTGACGCTTCTTCGGCCAACGCCACAGCCATCGTCCAGGCCACCATCATGCCCACGGCGCTTTCGGTCTGGCGCAGCACGTCGACTGGCCACTTCTTGCGGTTCCCCGGCAACGACTTGCGTACCAGCTTCAGGACGGAATCCAGCCAGCGCGGCGCGAGGTAGGTTGGGTGCATGCCGACGAACAGCGAAAGGTCCTCGATG
>JBMOIG010000330.1:0-2675 GCA_049317445.1 Myxococcota bacterium
AGCGACCGCTGGCCCAACGCTCGACAACTCGCTGCGATTGCCGACCGATTGGGCAGGCGCGACCAGGTCGACCCGGGCCACATCGTGCTGAACTACGGGCATTCGATGGGCAAGGGCTTCTTTGCCGTCGCAAACGCCGCACTGACGCATCTTGCGGCCGACAGCGACGCACCGCGGTTGATCAACAGGGTGATGTCCGATCGGCTCGACTGGTCGGCGCTGCCCGAGGATGCCGCCGAGTTCGTGATGCGCATGACCAAGGGCGACGCCGAGGCGGCATGATTCTGCTCGCCGACAACGACGTCCTGCTCAAGCTCGCGCAGTACGACCTGCTTGACGACGCGCTTTCAGCCCTTCGGGTGCGATATGGGCGCGTCTGCGTGCTGCCTACGGCGCGCTTCGTGTTTCGCCGCCATCAGCCGGCCGTCGCGCGCCGCCGTCTTGGGGACGACGTCGTAGCCCGGCTGGAGCGCGCGTTTCAGCACCTGGAAGTGCTCGATGACGCGCCTGGCCCCGCGCTGATCGAGAGGCTTGTGCCGCACCAGGACATCGACGGCGGCGAGGCGATCCTGCTCGCGTGGCTGGTCGAACACGTGCAAGGGCAAATGATCACCGGGGACAAGAGAAGCTTGCGCGCATTCGCAGCGGCGCCAGACCTCGGTGACTTGCGGGACGTCTGCGCCGGGCGACTGGTCTGCTTCGAGCAGTTCCTGATTTGGATGCTGTCGAGCACGATAGGACCAGTTGTCCTGGCAAAGCTCCGGCTGAAGCCCGACGTCGACAAGGCCGTGCGGCTCGCCATCGGCGCCGCGGCCGATCCCAGCCCGGAAGAGACGTGCGTCGGACTCGAGAGCTATGTGGGTGACCTAGTGCACTGCGGCGTGCCATTGGCAGCGAGATTCGACCTCACGCCCGCGCAGGGATCCGCCACCTGACCGTCAGCACAGCGGTGCGGGTCGCCTTCCCCGCCAAAGCCGCCTCCAACTTCCCGATCAACCCATCCCGCTCAGCATCCACGCGGTCCTGCGCCTCGAACAGCGCCCGGCGCTTCTCGGTCCGCTGCCGGTCCACGTCCCGTTCGCGCTTCCGCAACGCCAACTTCTCTTCCAGCGTCTTGACTTGGCGAACCTCACGCTGCAGGTCCTTGATCGTCTGATCGAACCGCTCAATCTCCAGGCGCAGCCCCAACTTCTCGTCCTCGGCCCACCGCGAGAGCTTGTCGGCTTCCTCGTCGACCAGCTTCGCCTGGCGTTCGCGCACGGCGGCCTGCTGCGTCACGGCAAGTTGGTCGAGCGCTGCGTCCAGGTCGGTGCGGTCGTGGTCCGGCGACTCGATGCCCTCGACTATCCCGTCCAGGTCCCACAACCGTGCCGCGACCTCGGGATCCAGCAGCTCGCCGTCGTCCGTCACTGCCGCGGTCATCAGAAACTCGTCGGTCGCCGCGCCGCGCACTGTCAGCCGCTCGACGGCGAGCCAGCCGGAACGCCCTGCATAGGGCTCGATGCGCGAAACCCGGCCACGATCGGGCAGATGCAGGACAAGGCGCGCTGGCGGCAATTCCCGGCCGAGCGCGCGGTCGATGAGCGTCCGCGCGAGTGGATGGTCCTGCGACAAGAAGCTGGCCCCGGACGCCTCGGCCGCCTGCCAGTGGAGGTGGTAGAGGCCCGATGCCGCCAAAGTGCCCCGGTAATCGAACGCGGCATCCTCAGCTGCAAACGTCGCCTCGTGATCCAGTTCCGCCCGCAGCAGGTCGAGCAGCCAACGCTGACGCGCGTCGAGCGTGGCCTTGGCGCGGTCGCGATGGACCCGCAGGCGCTCCTGCACGTCGGCGTCGAAGTGCGACAGGATCTGCTCGCGGGTCTCGGCGAGCCTGTGTTCGATCAGCGGCCGCAGCAGGTCCTGCAGGTCGTCGAACTCCGCGTGAATCTCCTCCGCCGTGCGACAGCTCTGGTAAATCTCGGCGATACGCTTCTCGAGATCGACGCCGCTGCCGAGCGCGCCCAACACCTCATCGCTTGCCCCGAACACACCCTCGAACAGCAGGAACTTGTCGGTCAGCAATTGCAGCACGCGCTGGTCCGCAGCGTTCTTCTGGTTGAGGAAATTCACCACCACCACGTCGTGCTTCTGCCCGTACCGATGGCAGCGACCGATGCGCTGCTCGACGCGCTGCGGGTTCCACGGCAGGTCGTAATTGACGACAAGCGAGCAGAACTGGAGGTTGACGCCCTCGGCCGCCGCTTCGGTCGCCAGCAGCACGGTCGCATCGTCTCGGAACTTCTCGACAAGTGCCGCGCGAGTGTCGGCTGAGCGAACGCCGGAGACCTGGCCGTCGTCGCGATGGCGGGCCAGCCACTCGCGGTAGGTGGCCTTGCTTTCGGCATCGCTGTTCGTGCCGTTGATCAGCACGATTTGACCGGCATAGCCCTCGGCTTCGAGCATGCGTCGCAGCCAAGCCTGGGTCTTGCGCGACTCGGTGAAAACGACGGCCTTGCGCCGGGCGCCGAGGCCTTCGGCCTTGTCCAACGCCGACTTCAACGCCACCAGCAGGGCCTCGCCCTTCGAGTTCGACGCGATCCGTTCCGCCCGGTCGACAAAGGACCGCAGCAACCGCAGTTCCGCGCGCGCCGCCTCTTGCTCGGGACTGCCAGCCGCGGGCGTCTGGCTGCTGTTGG